>NZ_JBSFVY010000016.1:0-130530 GCF_053592555.1 Streptomyces sp. NPDC002643 | reverse complement strand
GCCGCACCCGCAAAACCGCCGAAGCCGCCGTCGAGACACCGGAGACGGTAATCACCGAGGCGGCCACGACGGACGAGGCCCCGGCCAAACCCCGCCGCCGCACCCGCAAAACCGCCGAAGCCGCCGTCGAGACACCGGAGACGGTAATCACCGAGGCGGCCACGACGGACGAGGCCCCGGCCAAACCCCGCCGACGGACCCGCAAGACCGCCGAAGCCGTCGTCGAGACGGCGGAAGGCGGTGCCACCGAGGCTGCCGTCGACGCGGTCGAGGCGCCCAAGCCGCGTCGCCGCACCCGCAAGACCGCGGCGTCGGCCGAGGCCACGGTTCCGGCCCAGCCGACGGAGGAGCAGGCCACGAAGCCGCGTCGCACCCGCAAGACCGCGGCCACGACGGAGGAGACGGCCGAGACCCCGGCCCCCCACCGCCGCACCCGCAAGGCAGCGGCCACAGTGGAACCGACAGAAGGCTGAGCAAGCCTCACCGAAGGCCCGGACTCCTCCTGGAGTCCGGGCCTTCGGCACGCCGAGGACGGACCTCGGCACGACGAGGCGAGCCTTCGGTCCGACCTGCCGCCATCAATGGGGCGCGACCAGCCACAACGCACCCGCACCCGCACCGCCCCAACCACCCCCCAGCGGGGTCGAAGGGGCGCAGCCCCTGGTGATGGGAACGGGTAGGGGCGGCGGGGGCGAAAATCGACGGTGTGAAACCCCACCCGTGTGCAAACCGACCGCCACGTCCACCACCCCCTACTCGCCGGTTACCCTCCCCCTATGAGCCGTCCTCGCCGCTTCACCCCACCCCCCGGCGCCCGCGCCCACCGCCTCCACACCCCCCGCGGTGAGTTCGCCACGATCGAGGCGGGCACGGCGGTGAAGGGCACCGCCCTGCTCATCCCCGGCTTCACCGGCAGCAAGGAGGACTTCATCTCCCTCCATCAGCCACTCGCCGAGGCGGGCTACCGCACGGTGGCCGTGGACGGACGCGGCCAGTACGAGAGCGAGGGCCCCAAGGACGACGAAGCCCCGTACGCCCAGGAGGAGTTGGCGATGGACCTGCTCAGCCAGGCGCGGGTCGTCGGCGCCGGCGCCCCCGTCCACCTCGTCGGCCACTCCCTCGGCGGTCAGATCTCCCGCGCCGCCGTCCTCCTCGACGCCTCCCCCTTCGCCTCGCTCACCCTCATGTCCTCGGGCCCGGCGCAGATCTCGACCTCCCAGCAGCAGCGCGTGAAGCTGTTGCGGGACGCTCTGGCCGTGATGAACATGGCGGAGGTCTGGGAGGCCATCCAGGCCATGGAACCGCCGGAGGAGACCGAGACCGGCGCCCTGGACGAGGGGCTGGACGACCGCGAGGACCTGCGCCGCCGCTGGCTGGGCAACAGCCCCGCCCAGCTGATCGCCACGGGCCGTCAGCTCTGCGCGGAACCCGACCGCGTCGCCGAACTCGCCGCCGTCCCCCTGCCCAAGCACGTTCTCTCCGGCGAACGCGACGACACCTGGCCGATCTCCCTCCTCGACGACATGGCCGTACGCCTCGATGCCCGCCGCACGATCGTCCCCCACGCCGAGCACTCCCCCAACACCGACCGGCCGAAGGCCACCGCCGACGCCTTCATCGCGTTCTGGGACAGCCTCGTCGCCACAACCGACTGACGTCGCCACAACCGACTGACCGCCGGCCGACAATGCCCGAACGACCAACAGGGCGCCCCATCCCACATACCGCCAGTGCGGCCCGTACCGCCGACGCGTCCCGTACGTCAGCGCCCCCGGTGCTCCCAGTACGGCGCCCTCGCCAGCACCCCCAGCACTCCCCGGTACTCCCCGTACCGCACCGAGCCAGTCCCCTAGTACTGCTAGTACTGCGCCCTCAAATGCTCCCAGAACCCATCCCGCAGAGCCCGTCTCAGATCCGCCTGCCCCCTCAGCGAGTACTGGAGCAGCCCCTCCGCCTCGACGAGCAGGTCCTGGTCGACGGAGCCGGGGAGATAAGGGTGCCCGTGGAGGAGTTCCTGGAGGGCTTCGCGGCCTCGGGAGGCCAGCCACTTCGCGGCGATCTGGGCGCCCACGAAGCGGACGTCCTCACGGGTGGGCCGGGTGCCGGCGGCGGCCTCGTACGGGACGGCGGCCCTCCGTGACACATACGGCTTGAAGAAGTCGAGGTCGAACGTCCGCTGGCTGTCGACCTCCCAGAGCAGCGGCTCGGCCTGGTTGCGCCCCTCAGGCGCCTCGATGCCCCAGAGGTGGACACGCGCCCCGTAGCCCTGCGCGGCCTCGACGGCCGAGACCAGGTCCTCGTCGCCGCCGATGAGGGCCGCGTCGCTGATGGCGCGGTGCCGGGCCAGTGACTCCAGGTCGGTGCGGATCAGCGAATCGACGCCCTTCTGCTGGTTGTTGGCGTTGAGATTGCCCAACCGGACCTTCACATCCGGCAGTTCGGCGATGGACTGCTGCTCGGCGGTGTGGATGCGGCGCCGCGCCCCGTCGTACCAGTAGACCCGCAGCAGCCGGCTGTCCGCGAAGATCGTGCGCGCCTTGTCGATGAGCGCGTCGATGAGACCCTCCGCATCGAGGTCGAAGGACCGCCGGTCCTCCGTCCCGGCGACGAGTCGCCCCATGGCCGCGTACAGATACCCGGCGTCGACGAAGATCGCATGCGTCGAGGGCGTCTTCGCCACTTCGGCGAGCATGCGCTGAAGCAACTCGTTCGTACGGTCGATGCGGGCGCCGAGCGCCATGAGGTCGTCGTTCATATGAATCCATTGTCCCGGCGGTCACGCTGCGAACACAACCGGTCCCAATCAGTCTTCCAGGTTTTCGACAGTGACACCCACCGCAGTCACGACATCACTTACCGAGTAGTAATTAGCTTCTCGAAAATTTTCCTTAGCGTAGGGAATGTTTGTAACACGCACCCCGTTGACTGTGATGGGACACGGGCACCGACGACCCGCGTACCACCGCCAGTAGTTCTCCTCAGGAGGATGACCAGACGAAGGGAGAAGCCATGCGCTTCGAAATCCTGCGACTCGACGACGTCGACGGCACCCCCGTGGACAGCACCGTCGTGGACGCCGCCTCCGTCAACGGGATCGTGCAGCAGGCCGCAGCCATCGGTCAGCGCATCTGGATTCGCCCGGCCGACGTGACCGCCTCGTAGTACGCGATCCGTTCACACTTCGGAGCCCCCGTACGGCATCGATGTCGACACAGACCTCGAAAGTTCGTACGGGGGCTCCGCGTCTCCGTCACCTCAACCGGCTCGTACCACCTGGGTGACCCCGTTGATGATCTGCTGCACGGCGATCGCGGACAGCATCATGCCCGCGAGCCTCGTCACCAGCACCACACCGCCGTCCTTGATGACCCGGATGATCAGCAACGAGTACCGCATCGTCAGCCACAGCACGACGTGGATGGCGACGATCGCGGCCCACACCGACACATGACCGGCCACCCCGTCCGCCTTCTGCACGGCCAGAATCACCGACACGATCGCGCCCGGCCCCGCCAGCAACGGCATGCCCAACGGCACGAGCGCCACATTCACGTCCTTGGTCTGCTTCGGCTCGTCCGTCTTGCCGGTCAGCAGATCCAGCGCGATCAGCAGAAGCAGCAGCCCACCGGCGATCATCAACGCGGGCACCGACACATGCAGATAGTCCAGGATCTGATGCCCGAGCAGCCCGAAGACGGTGATCACCCCACCGGCCACACAGACCGCCTGAAACGCCATCCGCTTCTGCGTCCGGGCGGGCCGCCCGGCGGTGAGCCCGAGGAAGATGGGCGTGATCCCGGGCGGGTCCATGATCACGAACAGGGTGAGGAAGAGGGAGCCGAACACGGCGAGATCGAACACGGGGGTGCCTTGCGGGGGAGAGGGGCAGCACAGAGCAGCAGCCCACGCCGACGGGTGGGCACAGCCGGCGGCGCCGGGTGCCTGGGAACGCGAGGTTCAGCCGGCCGATCCGCCGGTCCCCGGCACGGGAACCGCCCCGGTGGCCCGTCGTGTGATCTCCCCGTACACCTCGGGGTCGGTCGTGTACTCGCCGAGTACGCAGGTCTTGCGGCTGCCGTGGTAGTCGGAGGAGCCCGTGGCGAGCAGGCCGAGTTCCTTGGCGAGGCCGCGCAGTCGGGCGCGGGTGGCCGGGTCGTGGTCCATGTGGTCGACCTCGATGCCGTCGAGTCCGGCGGCGGCGAGCTCGGCGATGGCGGACTCGGGGACCGTACGGCCGCGCTTGACGGCGGCGGGGTGCGCGAAGACGGCGACGCCACCGGCGGCCTTGATGAGCCGGATCGCGTCGAAGGGGTCGGTCTCGTGCTTCTCGACGAAGGCACGGCCGCCGTCGGCCAGCCACTGATCGGTGAAGGCGTCGCCGACGGTCGGTACGACGCCGAGTTCGACGAGGGCGGTGGCCACATGGGGCCGGCCGACGGAACCGTCACCGGCGATACGGGAGACCTGCTCCCAGGTGACCGGCACGTCCAGCGCGTTCAGCTTGGCGATCATCCCGTGGGCCCGGGGGACCCGGTCGTCCCGGACCAGCTCGCGCTCGGCGAGCAGATCGGGCTCCTCGGGGTCGAACAGGTAGGCGAGCATATGCATGCTGACGCCGTCCAGCCGACAGGAGAGTTCGGCGCCGGTGACGAGGGTGAGGCCCTCGGGGAGGGCCGCGATGGCCTCGGCGTACCCCCGGGTGGTGTCGTGGTCGGTCAGCGCGACCACGTCGAGGCCGACGGCTGCCGCATTGCGTACCAGCTCGGCGGGGGTGTCCGTGCCGTCGGACGCCGTGGAGTGGCAGTGCAGGTCTATTCGCACGACACGGACTCCAGGCGCAGACGAAACGGGAACGGGCGCCAGGATAACGTGCCCGTCGGCTCGGGTGCGTCGGCGGTCCGGCGACTGCGGGCAGCGCCTGGCTGGTCGCTCCCCCGCTCTCGGCTTCGTTCCGGCGGGAGGGCCCCATCGCGGCGGAGCCGCAGATCACCACAGCCCCGCGCCCTGGGCTCGCCCTACGGCTCCAAGATCCTCGGCGAGAGTGCCCCGCACGGCAGCAGCTCCACCTCCGCGCCCGCGTCCCGCAAGTCGGTCAGCACCAGCTCGTCGTACATCAGCAGCCCCGTCTGTTCGGGCCACACGATCGCCCACAGCCACAGCCCGAGCGCCTCGCCGGCGAAGACCGCGCGGTCGTCGGGCGTGCCGGAGACATGCCAGAGCGGGGTGGGGCGGCCGGCGGCCAGGACCTTGGCCTGCGGGGGTTTCTCCACGCTGAGGTAGGGGCCTGGGTCGGGGCCGTCGACGCCGGCGTAGCGGGCGCCGAGGCCGACGCCCAGCTCCTCGGCGATGAGGACGAGTTCACCCATGCCGCCGAGCGGGCCCGGGCCGGAGCAGGCGACGGCGGTGGCGCGGCCCCCGCTGCGGTCGTCCCCGGCGAACGCCGCCCCGGTGAACAGCCAGCCCACGGGCAGCGGCCAGGGCATCCAGACGGGCACCTGCGCACGGTGCACCACGACGCTGAGGGCCTCGACGCTGGGCGGGATCACGGGCTGCAGCGGGTGCACCGTCCCATGCACAGCGCACTGCCAGGAGTCGGCAAAGAGGCCGGGAGCCCTGACCCGGCCACCACACTTCGGGCAACTGGGTTCGCCCCTCATAGGGCCCAACGGTCCTCCCCGTGCTTCCTCGCGTCAAGGACGATCACCCGTCCGGCGTGTGCGCGTCACATTCCGCGCACACCCGCCGGCTCCGGCACCGGCTCCGGCCGGTGGTCGGACCGCCGGATTCCGGTCGACGGTCGGGCCGCCGGTCGCCCGTCGGACCAACCACCGGAATCAACTACCCGGACGGTCAAGGGAAGCGGTGAATTTCGGCCACCTGTGGAGTGTCTTCCCGTCACACGCGTCGTGCCGTCCATCACATTCGGGCGGCGGAAGCGGTCGGTCCGTTCAGTCGAGGGCGACCGATCCACGTACCGGATCGCGAAGGTCCGTTCCTTGGCCGAGCCAGCGCTCCTGGAGGGCCTGGGCGCCGTGCACCCGCTTCCACGCGGCCTCGTTCGGCGTCATGGGCAGCAGCGGCAGAAAACGTACGGGGTCGGCGGGCGCGTCGAGTTCGAGGTCCTCCACCAGACCGCCGGACTCGGCGACCAGTACGGCGGTGAAGGGGGCGCCCGGCCAGAGCGGCCCGCCCACGTCGAGGGAGGCCCCGGGGGCCACGATCACGCCCTCCACCTGCGGGGACGCGGCGAGCACGGCGAGCGGGCGGAGCACCTTGTCGGTGTCGGCGACCCCGTGCCGTACGGAGAGGAGCAGTTCCGCGCGCGGGCCCTTGACGGGGTCGGCGAGCATCGAGGTGGGGTCGGACATGGGCTGGGCCGACATGCCGAGCGTGGCGTAGCGGACGATGTCGCCGTCGGTGAAACGGAGCACCTCGATGCGGTCCGTGCCGAGGAACGTGACCGCGGCGCGCGCGTCCGGTCCGCCCAGCGCGGTACGCAAACGGGCTTCCACCAAAGGAAGAACATCAACCATGAACCGAGCATAGAACTCGTCAGGAACGGGCAAACGAGCGCCTTGACACTTCAGTCGACTGTTAGTCTTGGGCGCCGTCGGGGCAGCACGCGGGCAGCACGCAGAAGCGTCGCTCTCAAGCCCGGGTCCCGACCCGAGAGAACTGACTCCCCTACGGGGAACCCCGCACGGGGTATGGAACGTCCCTTACGAGGGACCGGCCGGAGGAGGTGGGGCTGCGATGGACCGAAGTCGACCGTGCAGTACCACCCGCTCTTCCGACCGCTGAGTTCGTAGCTCTCGCCGTGACGCGACGGATCACTCCGTAGTTCAACGGCTCACTGCTTGGCTGCCACCCTCTATCGCGTCGTGCCGCTCGTCGGTCGTCGCGCAACGGAAGAGCACTTCTTTCCCGTCTTGATCGTGATCTGAGTCATCTGAATCAAGCGAAGCTGTCGCCGCGACGGTGCGGTGCTCCCCGCTTTGTGGACGTGTCAAACCTCCGCAGTGAAAACGTCCCCATTCCGGGTAGTTCCAACCGTCGTCGACGGCCTTTCGTTGCGAAGGAGCCTGCCCATGTCGATGATCCACAACCTGCGCGCCGTGGTCCGTCCCGCCCGGCCGTCCCGGCTGTCGCTCCGCAAGGACGGCGCCGCGTACGACACCACCCGCCCCGCCGAGGCCATCACGGCCGTCGTGGACTGCGGTATCTACCGCGACGGCGCCCGGGTGCCGACCGAGCGGCAGTTGACCCCGCACGAGGCGATCCGTCAGGTGCGCCGGGACGGCGGGTTCGTCTGGATCGGGCTGCACGAGCCGTCCGAGGCCGAATTCGCCGGTATCGCCGCCGAGTTCGGGCTGCACCCGCTGGCCGTGGAGGACGCCGTCCAGGCCCACCAGCGGCCGAAGCTGGAGCGGTACGACGACACCCTGTTCACCGTCTTCAAGACCATTCACTACGTCGAGCACGACGAACTCACCGCCACCAGCCAGGTCGTGGAGTCCGGCGAGGTCATGTGCTTCACCGGGCGGGACTTCTTCATCACCGTCCGGCACGGCGGACAGGGCTCGCTGCGGGCGCTGCGCCACCGGCTGCAGGACGACCCGGAGTTGCTCGCCAAGGGCCCCTCGGCCGTGCTGCACGCCATCGCCGACCATGTCGTCGACGGGTACGTGGCGGTCGCGGACGCCGTGCAGGACGACATCGACGAGGTGGAGACCGAGGTGTTCTCGCCCGGCCGCAAGGGCACGCCTCGTGGTACGGACGCCGGGCGGATCTACCAACTCAAGCGCGAGGTCATGGAGTTCAAGCGGGCGGTGCTGCCGCTGGTGCGGCCCATGCAGCTGCTGAGCGAGCGGCCGATGCGGCTGGTCGACCCCGACATCCAGAAGTACTTCCGCGATGTCGCCGACCACCTCGCCCGGGTCCAGGAGCAGGTCATCGGCTTCGACGAACTCCTCAACTCGATCCTCCAGGCCAATCTCGCCCAGGCGTCCGTCGCCCAGAACGAGGACATGCGCAAGATCACATCGTGGGCGGCCATCATCGCCGTACCCACCATGGTGTGCGGTGTGTACGGGATGAACTTCGAGTACATGCCCGAGCTGAAGTGGCGGTACGGCTATCCGCTGGTGCTCGGTGTCACGGTCGCGCTCTGCCTCGGCATCCACCGCACGCTGAAGCGGAACGGCTGGCTGTAGGCACCGGTACGCCATGGCCGGCGGCCGGCTCCGGCCGAGGCCGGGGGTCGGCCCCGCGGGGCCCGGTTAGGCTGCGTTCCATGACGGAACAGCTGCTCGACCGGGCCCTCATCGAGGAGGCCACCAAGAAGTCCGGGCTCATCTGGGTACGGGGGTACGGGGTGCCGTCGCTCCATGTCCAGGGGCATGGGGTGCCGTCGCGGGCGTTGTGGCACGTCTGGCACGAGGGCGCGGTGTGCGTGGTCGGGGACGGGCCGGGTGAACAGCCGCTGCCGGGGCTCGTCGACGGCGGTTCCGCCGAGGTCACCGTACGCAGCAAGGACATGGGCGGGCGGCTGGTGACATGGGACGCGACCGTGGTGGAGCTGGCCGCCGGGTCTGCCGAATGGGAGTCCGCGGTGGGCGAGCTGAAGGGCAAGCGCCTGAACGCGGCCGACGGTGAGGCCATGCCCGAGCGGTGGGGCCGTGAGTGCCGGGTGCTCCGGCTGGAGCCGACGGGTACGACGCGACCGCTGCCGGACGGGGACCTGGCGGCGGTGCCCTTGCCGACCCCCGCGACCACGCGCCGGCCGATCCCGGCGGGACTGCCGAGGCTGCTGCTGAAGCGCCGGAAGAGGAAGTAGCCGGGACAGGACGGGGTGCGGGGCCGCGCCTCTGCGGGTCCCAGGCTCACCCCCCGCGAGGCCTACCGGTGGCCTACGACGTCGGTAGCTGCTTCCCGTAGTCGACCACCGACTTCTTGTCCGGTTCTTCCAGGGCGAAGTCCTTGCCCCAGTCGGTGAGGAGGATGGTGCCGGCGTCGCCCGCGCGGACCAGGCGGAGGGGGTAGGGGGTGCCCTCCAGGGAGACGTCGAGGGTGCCGCCCGAGCCCTTGTCGCCGGTGATGCGGACGGTACGGGTGCCGGACTGCTCGTGGTAGCCGTCGGCGGAGAGCGAGCCGTGGAGGGTGAGCAGGCCGGCGAGGAGGGTGCTCTTGTCGGTGAAGCCGCTGAAACGCTTGTAGGCGGGGTCGCCCGTCGGGACCTTCACATACATGCCGTCCAGCTTGTCCGCGGCGGCCGTCTCGGCGTCGTCGTCCTCCTTGCCGTCGTCCTCGTGCGCCCAGAACTCGGCGTCGGCCTTCAGGAAGAGATGCTCGCCGACCTTCAGCAGCCGGAAGGTCGTGTCCCCGCTCGTCACCGAACCCGAGCCGCCGTCCTCCTTCAGGCGCATGTCCAGTTTGTACGTCTTGCCGTTGCTGACGACGGACCCCGACAGCCGGACGGTGTCCGCCGAGGTGGCGGCCCGCTGGGTCTTGCTCTGGATCTCCGCCGGCTTCAGTCGGCCGACCCCGTTGGTGCCCTCGTTGGGATCATCGGCGCACCCGGTGAGCCCCAGCCCGCTCGCCAGCAGGGTGCAGACGGCGCTCGCCAGTGCGGCCCTTCGGGTACGGGGAATCAGAGTCACAGACGACACACCTCTTCGTGGGGAGTCCGGGCGTACCGCAGAGTACCGGGGCTTCCGGCGGCCCACTGAGGCAGTCCGTACGCACCGCTCACCAGGGCATATCCGATCGGGACGGGCTAGCCTGAAGCCCTCCTCGGCGGACAATCCCCTAGGACTCGCGTGATTGACGCGAAAGAGTCACAGGGTTTCGTACAGCACACCCTGCGCACCCGTCACTCGGACGGGACGGCATGCGGTACGGCCGACACCCACGGACGACGGCCGGCGCACAGGAACCGGCGCACACGGAAGGAAGGGGCGGCTCATGGCGGCGACCACGCCCCGGATCTTCGTCTCGCATCTCTCCGGCGTCGCCGTCTTCGACCCCAACGGCGACCAGGTGGGCCGGGTCCGCGATCTCGTCGCCATGCTGCGGGTGGGCCGCAAGCCGCCCCGGCTGCTCGGGCTGGTGGTGGAGCTGTCGACGCGCCGGCGGATCTTCCTGCCCATGACCAGGGTCACCGGAGTGCAGTCGGGGCAGGTCATCACCACCGGGGTCCTGAACGTGCGCCGGTTCGAGCAGCGGCCCACCGAGCATCTCGTCATCGGGGAACTCCTCGACCGCCGGGTACGGCTGGTGGAGACCGGCGAGGAGGTGACCGTCCTCGACATCTCGGTGCAGCAGCTGCCGGCCCGCCGGGACTGGGAGATCGACCGGGTGTTCGTACGGAAGGGGAAGGGGGGCGCGTTCCGGCGGCATCGGGGGGAGACGCTGACCGTGGAGTGGTCGGCGGTCACCGGGTTCTCCCTGGAGGAGCACGGGCAGGGCGCGGAGAATCTGCTGGCCACCTTCGAGCAGCTCCGCCCGGCCGACCTCGCCAATGTGCTGCACCATCTCTCGCCCAAGCGCCGGTCCGAGGTCGCCAACGCCCTCGACGACGACCGGCTCGCCGATGTCCTGGAGGAGCTGCCCGAGGACGACCAGATCGAGATCCTCGGCAAGCTCAAGGAGGAGCGGGCCGCCGACGTCCTGGAGGCCATGGACCCCGACGACGCCGCCGATCTGCTCGCCGAGCTGCCGAAGGACGAGCAGGAGCGGCTGCTGACCCTGATGGAGCCGGAGGAGGCGGCGGACGTACGGCGGCTGATGGCGTACGAGGAGAAGACCGCCGGTGGGCTGATGACCACCGAGCCGATCGTGCTGCGCCCGGACGCCACCGTCGCCGACGCGCTCGCCCGGGTCCGCAACCCCGACCTCTCCCCCGCGCTCGCCGCCCAGGTGTATGTGTGCCGGCCGCCGGACGAGACCCCGACCGGCAAGTACCTCGGCACGGTCCACTTCCAGCGGCTGCTGCGGGAGCCGCCGTACACGCTGGTCGGCTCGATCCTCGACGACGACCTCCAGCCGCTGGACCCGGAGGCCCAACTGCCCGCCGTCGCCGGGTTCTTCGCGACGTACGACATGGTCGCGGCGCCCGTGGTCGACGAGAGCGGGTCGCTGCTGGGCGCGGTGACCGTGGACGACGTACTGGACCACATGCTGCCGGAGGACTGGCGGGAGACCGAGTTCCATCTGGACGAGGAGGGGACGGCGGCGGCCGGGGGAGCCCGGGGAGAGGGCGGCGGCACGGTCGAGGGGGCCGCCCATGGTGCCTGAGCGGAAGGGGCCGGAGGGGCGCAGGGGGCGGGAGTCACGGGAAGGGCGCCCGGGCGGGCGCGGGCCTGGGGACGGGGGGCGCCAGAGGGCGCACGCCGGCCCGTTCATGCGCGAGCGTGCGCCATCATCCGGTGGAGCCAGTGGGCCCGGTGGGCCCGCTCGTGAGCGCGCGACGGTCTCCGGCGGCTCTCTCCGGGAGCGCACGCCCTCCGGCGCCACCGCGCGCCCGCGTACGCGTCTCGATCAGCCGCTCCCCCGCCGGGCCAGGCTTCTGCCGGAGTGGGACCCGGAGGCCTTCGGGCGGCTCTCCGAGCGGATCGCGCGGTTCCTCGGGACCGGGCGGTTCCTGGTCTGGATGACCGTCGCCATCGCCCTGTGGGTGCTGTGGAACGTCTTCGCGCCGCGCGTCCTGCGCTTCGACGAGTACCCGTTCATCTTCCTGACCCTGATGCTCTCCCTCCAGGCCTCGTACGCCGCCCCGCTGATCCTCCTCGCGCAGAACCGCCAGGACGACCGCGACCGGGTCAACCTCGAACAGGACCGCAAGCAGAACGAACGCTCGATCGCCGACACCGAGTATCTGACCCGGGAGATCGCGGCCCTGCGCATCGGCCTCGGCGAGGTCGCCACCCGCGACTGGCTGCGCTCCGAGCTCCAGGATCTGGTGAGGGATCTGGCCGAGCACGACGGCCACGCGGGACGGCCTGACGGCCGGGGCCCGGGGCCCGGGGCCGGATGACGGCCTGGGCCAGCGGCGGGGTGACGGCCGGGGTTGGCGGCGGGGTGACGGCCGGGGGACAGCGGCGTATGACGGCCGGTGGCGGGGCGGGCCGTATTCCCGGTGGAGCGGCGCCGCAGGCGTGACGAAGACGACCGCTGACGGGCTTTCCGCGGCCCCCGCCGGTCGCCGTACCATCGTCCTTATGGCTACGGAAGACGCGGTGCGCGAAGCACTGGCGACGGTGAACGACCCCGAGATCAACCGACCCATCACCGAACTGGGGATGGTCAAATCGGTGGAGATCGGCGCGGACGGAGCGGTCGCGGTCGCCGTGTACCTGACGGTCTCCGGCTGCCCCATGCGCGACACGATCACCCAGCGGGTGACGGAGGCGGTCTCGCGGGTCGAGGGCGTCACCCGCGTCGATGTCGCACTCGATGTGATGAGCGACGAGCAGCGCAAGGAGCTGGCGAACGCCCTGCGCGGCGGCCAGGCCGAGCGCGAGGTCCCGTTCGCCAAACCGGGCTCGCTCACGCGCGTGTACGCCGTCGCCTCCGGCAAGGGCGGCGTCGGCAAGTCCTCGGTGACGGTGAACCTGGCGGCGGCGATGGCGGCCGACGGGCTCAAGGTCGGTGTGGTCGACGCCGACATCTACGGTCACTCGGTGCCGCGCATGCTGGGCGCCGACGGCCTTCCCACCCAGGTCGAGAACATGATCATGCCGCCGTCCGCGAACGGTGTGAAGGTCATCTCGATCGGTATGTTCACCCCGGGCAACACCCCGGTCGTCTGGCGCGGCCCCATGCTCCACCGCGCGCTCCAGCAGTTCCTGGCGGACGTCTACTGGGGCGACCTGGACGTCCTGCTCCTGGACCTCCCGCCCGGCACCGGCGACATCGCGATCTCCGTCGCCCAGCTCGTCCCGAACGCCGAGATCCTGGTCGTGACGACCCCTCAGCAGGCGGCGGCCGAGGTGGCCGAGCGGGCCGGCTCCATCGCCGTCCAGACCCACCAGAAGATCGTCGGCGTGGTCGAGAACATGTCCGGCCTGCCCTGCCCGCACTGCGGCGAGATGGTCGACGTCTTCGGCACGGGCGGCGGGCAGACCGTCGCCGACGGCCTCACCCGCACCACGGGCGCCACGGTCCCCGTCCTCGGCAACATCCCCATCGACGTCCGCCTCCGCGAGGGCGGCGACGACGGCAAGCCGGTCGTCCTGACCGACCCCGACTCCCCCGCGGGCGCCGCCCTGAAGGCCATCGCGGGCAAACTGGGAGGCCGCCAGAGGGGCCTGTCGGGCATGAGCCTGGGCATCACACCGAGGAACAAGTTCTAGACCCGCTTGTCGAAGCCAGGGGCTGCAGGTGCGCCCCTTAAGGGGCGCGGGGAACTGGGCGAGCAACCACAAACAACCCGCAGCCCCCAACGAACGCAATCCCCTGCGGCGATGAAGGGCACCGAATCCCCACGACTCGGTGCCCTCAGGGCTATGCGTACGCGGCAATGTCCTTGATCATGGCGAAGCCGATCCCATACGCACTCATCCCTCTCCCGTAAGCCCCCACATGCACCCCCTCCTGGGTTGACCCGGCCAGCACCCACCCGAACTCGGACTCCCGGTAGTGGAACGGCGTAGGCACCCCGTCCACCGGCAGGGACAGCGTCGACCAGTCGGGCCCGGCGAGATCGTCGGCGAGCACCCACGCCGCCTCGGTCTGCTGATCCAGCCAGTCGTCCCGCAGGGAATGGTCGAGTTGCCCCGGCCAGGTGAAGGACAGCAGCCCCACGCCCGCCAGCCACGCCGCGGAGGAGACGGACGTGGCCTCCAGCAACCCCGTTCCGTCGGCGCTCCGTCGGGACGGGCTCTCCGCGACGGTCACCACCACCGCGAACCGTTCCTTGGCCTCGTCGTCCGACCCGGCGGTGTACTCGTTGCGCACCGAGGGCTCGTCCCCGTGCCCGATCGACCCGTGCTCGACGGCGCCTTCCGCCGAGGTACCGACCTGCATCAGCCAGCGCGGCCCCGTGAAGGCCTCGTCGAGGCCGTACCACGGGAAGGGCGCCAGCAGGTAGCCGTCGACCGTACGCCGGGCGGAGGGGACCTGTTGTCCGCCCTCCGCGGCCGACGCCTGCGCGCCTACCCGACTCGTCGTCTCCATCTGCCCGGACGCCTCCTCGCTCTCGACGGACCTGAGCGGCCCGCCCCCCTCGGGCGTCGTCGCTCGCTTTCCTTACGGTCCGCACAACAACTGGGCAGCATAGCCACCGCTCTCCGAGCAGCAGGGAAAGCGCCCGGCGCGTAGGACGGCGTACAGGCGGGTTCAGGCCGTACGGGGGTGCGTGAACGTATGAATCGCATCACGTAGGGGGCGTGGCGGCACCCGGAGACACCCGTACGGGCCGTACGGCCGTATCCGCCCCGGCCG
Source organism: Streptomyces sp. NPDC002643 (assembly GCF_053592555.1). NCBI lineage: Bacteria > Bacillati > Actinomycetota > Actinomycetes > Kitasatosporales > Streptomycetaceae > Streptomyces > Streptomyces sp. NPDC002643. The sequence continues at coordinate 116,088 of NZ_JBSFVY010000016.1, read as the reverse complement.
AACGGCGGTCCGCGCGGCGGTCAGGTGGCGTCGAGGTCGTACGGCGGGCGCTCGCCCGCGTCGAGGGCCTCGCGCTTCTTGGTCATGTCGATGGAGCCGCCGGTGGAGCCCGAACCCGAAGAGGAGGAGGACGTACCGGACGCCGCGCCGGAGGAGTCGCGGCCCTGGACGGCGTCCGTGACCTCGGCCATCTCCTTCTTCAGGTCGAAGCCGTTGCGGATCTCCTTCAGCCCCAGGTCGTCGTTGTCCAGCTGCTTGCGGATGAACGTCTTGGGGTTGAGATCCTCGAACTCGAAGTCCTTGAACTCCGGACCGAGTTCGTTGCGGATGTCCGCCTTTGCGCTGTCCGAGAAATCGCGGATCTTGCGGATCGTGCGCGAGACGTCCTGGATCACCTTGGGAAGCTTCTCCGGACCGAACACGAGTACGGCGAGGACAACGAGCGTCACCAGCTCGAGCGTACCTATGTCATTGAACACCTGAAGCTCCTTGCGATGTCCTCGGTCGCGGCCCTCGGGAGGTCTTCCGTGGTCCGGAAGGTCTGCCGTGGTCCGGGCCGCGTCCCACGGTACCCGGCGATCCCGTGGAACCGGTACTGTCGGGCGGCTCACGACCACGCCCACAAGGATGGTTTTCCCAGCTGTTTGCCTGGCGGGAGGGGGTGCGGGACCCCCTCCTGTGAAGTTGCTGTCAGTCGCCGCCGGAGGAGCCGAGGGTCAGGGTGACCTGCTGTTCCCGGCCACCCCGCTCCAGGGTCAGCTCCAGGCGGTCGCCGGGGCGGTGGGCGCGGACCTTGACGATCAGTTCGTCGCCGGTGTGGATGCGCTGGCCGTCGACCTCGGTGATGACGTCGCCGGACCGGATGCCGGCCCGGTCGGCGGGGCCGCCCTCGGTGACCGCGGCTCCGCCGCCGTCGTTGCCGATACGGGCGCCGTCACCCGCGTAGTCCATGTCGAGGGTGACCCCTATCACCGGGTGGGTCGCCTTGCCGGTGTTGATCAGCTCCTCGGCGACACGCTTGCCCTGGTTGATGGGGATGGCGAAGCCGAGCCCGATCGAACCGGCCTGGCCGCCCTCCGAGCCGGAGCCGTTGTCGGCGGAGCGGATGGCGCTGTTGATGCCGATCACCCGGGCGTTGGCGTCGACCAGCGGGCCACCGGAGTTGCCCGGGTTTATCGGCGCGTCCGTCTGGAGGGCGTCGACGTACGAGACATCGCTGGCGTCCTCGCCGCCGCCCGCGGTGATGGGCCGCTCCTTGGCGCTGATGATGCCGGAGGTGACCGTGTTGGCCAGGTCGAAGGGGGCGCCGATGGCGACGACCGGGTCGCCGACCTGGACCTCGTCGGAGTTGCCGAGGGGCAGCGGCTTGAGTCCGCTGACCCCGGACACCTTGACGACGGCGAGGTCGTAGCCGGTGTCCCGGCCGACGAGGGTGGCCTCGGCGGTCTCGCCGCCGCTGAAGGTCACCGATATCTCGCCGTCGGTCCCGGCAGGTTCGACGACATGGTTGTTGGTGAGGATGTGGCCGCGCTCGTCGAGTACGAATCCGGTGCCGGTGCCCTGCGCACTCGACCCGCTGACGTGGAGGGTGACGACGCTGGGCAGCGCGCTCGCGGCGATCCCGGCGACACTGTCCGGGGCCCGTCCCTTCACCCCGCTGCTGGACTGCGGCAGTTCGACCCCGCCGGTGCCGCCGTTCCGCTCCAGATACGAGCCCACGGCCCCGCCGATGCCGCCGGACACCAGCGCGATCAGCACGGCGCCGAACACCAGCGCCTTCAGGCCCCGCCGCTTCCGCCGCGCCACGTCGTCCACCCCGGCCCCGTTCTGCTGCAGCGACCCGGACCCCGCCCAGGGGTCGTAGTTCCGCCAGGGGTTGTGGGGCACGGAGGGCCCTGCCGGGGGCTGCCCTTCGGCGAAGGGGGGTTGGGAAGCGTCGGGGTACGACGGCGGCGCAAGCTGGGAGGACTCCGGAGAGGAAGCGTGCGCCTGCGGCGACGGCTCCGGATAGGGTCCGGGCGCCGACTGCTCCGCATAGGCCGACGGCACGGACGCGTACGGGGCCGCCGAAGGCTGATGGGCATCGCCGTAGGGCACCGCCGCGGGCTGCTGCGGGTCCGCGTACGTGGGCGCCACCGCGGGCTGCTGCGACTCCGCGTACGAGGGCGCCGTGGGCTGCTGCGGCGTGGGCGGTACGGGGGTGCCGTGGGCCGGGGCTACCGCCGAGGGCGGAGATGCCGCCGAGGTCACGGCGGCGTGCGCCGGGGCTGCCGTCGCGGAGGGAGCGCCTTGGGGCTGGGGGGCGACCGGGGTGGGTGCGCCGTGGGGCTGGGGCGCCACCGGTGCCGGTGCGCCATGCGCCTGGGCTGCCGCCGGGCCGGGTGCGCCCGGCGGCAGTGTGGCCGTCTGGACTGTCGTGCCGTGGGCGGGAGTTGTCGCCGGGTGCTGGACCGGTGGGGCGGGCGCCCAGGGGCCGGGCTCGCCGTAGGGCGGGGTGCCGTAGGGATCGGGGTCGTGCAGCGGCTTGGGGCGCTCGGAGGCCGCTCCAGAGGCGGTTGAGGAGCCGTCCTGCGCCCTCGGCGGCTGAGCATCGGCAACAGCGGCGACGGCGGCGGCCGGGACACCGGGCTCGCCCGTGCCCTGCCCCTGCCCCTGCCCCTGCCCCTGCCCCTGCCGAGCGGTCTCCTCACCGTTCGCGTTCGCCTCACCGACCGACACCGAACCACCCCCGTCGACAGGCGCGTTGCTCCGCTCCACCGCGAGCCGCGTGGTCGCCTCGGCCGAGGCCGACACATGCCCCTCGGCATTCGAGGACGCCGAACGCCCCTCTGCGGTTTCAACACCGCCCGCCCCGGCACGCGACGCCCCCGACAATCCGTCGTCGGCGGGGCTCGTCGACTCGGCCGCCGAACCCGCGTCCGTACGCGGCGAAGCGGGCCGCTCCAACTCGAAGTCCCCGTCGCTGTCGACGCGCGGTGAGGAAGCGTCCGGCGACGCGGCACGGGCACCGGACACGGAGTCGGAGTCATCCGCCGGCTCGTCGGCCGCACCCGGTGTGGAAGCGCCCGACTCCCCGGCGTCGACACGTGCCACGGCATCCCCGCGCGTCCTGCCCTCGGCCCCCGGCCGGACGTCGTCGGCGTTCGGCAGGGCGCCGTCGGCCCCCGGCGCGGGCGAACCGTCACTCAAACTCCGTGCGGGCCCCGCCAGTTGGAAGTCGCCGTCGGGGTCGGGCGTGACCGGAGTGGGTGGTGGGGTCGCAGGTCGGTCCAATTCGTAGTCGCCCCCGTCGCTTCCGCCGCGCAGCGAACCCGCTCGAGGTCGGCTCCACCACTTACCCTTCGTGGGCTTGCCCTCGTCCATGCTCTCCCCACACCTGGGGCCCGTCCTCAGGACCGGCCCGCTACCCGTCGCGGACCCGCCTCAAGGACCGGTCCGCCGCCCGCCGTTGGCCGGGTGCCACCGGCCGGAATCGGCCGGGGCGGCCACGGCCCTCCCTGGATTCAACCAGGTTCGCGGGCCGTCGCGCAGATCCCGGGGTCAGCGCAGGGCGGGGGAGGAAGGAGTGGGAGACGAGGTCGCGTCGGGTGCCGTCAGCAGGCCCGGAGCGGTGAGCTCGGGTGCCGGAGGCCATGAGGTGAGCTGCAGCGGGGGCGCGGCGGTGAGCGGGTGTATGAGCGGCGACATCAGCGCGGCACCGGAGAGCGCGGGCGCCGACAGCGGTTGCGCCGCCGTACGGCCCTGCCCGGCGGGGGCGGGGATTCCGGGCAGCAGGGGCGCGGAGATCGACGCCGGTGCCACCGGCACCTCGCCGACGACCCGCTGGCCCTGCCCGAGCAGTGGCCCGCTCGTGCCTCGGCGACGCTGTGACTCGGGGGTCGTGGAGGCTCCCGTGGACTGGGTCCGCAGCGGGGTGACATTGCTGCCGGAGCCGGAACCGCCCCGGGCGTCCACCGTCTCGCCGGGCACCCCGGTGGTCATCCCGCCGAGCGCGATCGCGGCCAGCGACACCGCGCCGGCGGCCACGAAGGCGAACCGCATCCCGCGCGAGGCCGAACGCTCGGCCTCGTGCCGGCTCACGTCATGGATGCGGAAGCCCCGGTCACCCGTGACTCCACGGCTCTCCGCGACGCCGTCCGCGCACTCCTCGGCGGGGTCCGTGCCGTCCGTGCTCCCGGCGGCACGTCTGTCGGTCTCGTCCGTGGGACCGCGTCCGGCGCCGGTCGGGAAGCCCCGGTCGCCCGACGGCGTACGGCCGTTGAGGGCGCCCCGGTCGCCGAGGAAGCCTCGGCCGCTCAGAAAGCCCCGGTCACCGAGGAAGCCACGGCCACCGGTCAGTCCCCGGCCGCCCAGGCCGCCCAGCAGTCCACGTCCTTCCGACGGCGTCAGCGCGCCGCTGTGTGGTCCCGACGGGAGGTATCCGAACGAGTCGCCTCGGGGGCGGAAGACGCCGAAGTCCGCGAAGTCCCCGGAGTCGGAGGGGTCCCCGGGGAAACCGGGTCCGCCGGCCGTGCCCCGGAGCCGTCCGCCGAAGCCTCCGCCGTCCAGCGGGGAGCCGCCGTCGGTGTCGCCGCCCGCCGGGAGCATCTGGAGCCGGGCCAGAAAGCTCTCGGAGGGGGGCGGAGGAGCGGCCTCCGCGAAGACGTTCTTCAGTCGGCGCTGAGCGTCGGCCTCGACCTTGCACTTGGCGCAGGTGGCCAGGTGTGCCAGGACGCGCTCGCGCGCCTCATGACCGAGCTCTCCGTCGATCAGGGCGGAGAGTCGGTCTCCCAGATGCTGCTCAGCAGGCGTAGGACGTGATCCACTCACGCGGTCGCGCCCCCTCCTCCCAGCGCCGGCACCCGGGGCACCGCGAAGGAGCGGCGCTCGGCCCGGGCCTCCGGGGAGCGGTGCGCGAGGGCCTTGCGGAGCTGGGAACGGCCGCGGTGGATACGGGAGCGGACCGTGCCGAGCTTGACGCCCAGGGTCGCGGCGATCTCCTCGTACGACAGCCCCTCGATGTCACAGAGGACGACGGCCGCGCGGAACTCGGGCGCGAGGGTGTCGAGGGCCTGCTGGACATCGGCGTCGAAGTGCGCGTCGTTGAAGACCTGCTGGGGGGTGGGCTCGCGGCTGGGCAGGCGCTCGGCCGCGTCCTCGCCGAGGGCGTCGAAGCGGATGCGCTGCTTGCGGCGGACCATGTCCAGGAAGAGGTTGGTCGTGATGCGGTGCAGCCAGCCCTCGAACGTGCCGGGCGTGTACGTCGACAGGGAGCGGAAGACTCGGACGAAGACCTCCTGCGTGAGGTCCTCGGCGTCGTGCTGGTTACCGGTCAGACGGTAGGCGAGGCGGTAGACCCGGCCGCTGTGGGTGCTGACGATCTCCTCCCAGGTGGGCGGAGTCCACGCCTGCGCGTTCGCGTCCATGGTGAAGGTCGCGGTCTGCGCGGCGTCGGTGGCGTGGCTGTGGTCAGCGGTGTCGTTCACGGATTTCGGCCTGCCTGCCGACCCGAGAAAGCGCCGCAGCACTCCTCCCCGATCCACAGGCGCGGCCGCACCTCCCCTGTCGGCTCTGGTGGTGTCCAGTGGAGCCCCTACCATAGCCACCCCGCCCGTTAGCTCCGGATAAGCCGATTTATAAGAAATTGATGTGTGCTGATGCCGCTCATCGGGCCCATGCCGCCCATCCGGCCGATGCCGCGCATATGGCCTCGTCAGCACCTGCACCTGTGTCTGCTCGGTGTACTGATCCATTCCCTGACCCCCGTCGCGGCCCCCGTCACTGACTCATCCCTTTAAACGACCGGTCCCATCAGCAGGTTCCCGGCGGCAACGGATACAGTCACGCCCAGGCAACCACGGGCACAGAGGAGAGGGTCATTACCGGCAACCGGCTGACGAGCTGGGCGTTCGCCGACGCCTTTGTCGCCGAGGACGACGCGCTGCGCTGGGCCCGTGACCGGGCCCGGGAGGCAGGGCTGCGCTCGGTGTCGCCCGGCACGGGCGCCGCGCTGCGGGTCCTCGCCGCGACCGTGGACGCGAAGGCGGTCGCGGAGATCGGGACGGGGACCGGTGTCTCCGGTATCCATCTGCTGCACGGCATGCGGCCGGACGGGGTCCTGACCACCGTGGACCCGGAGCCGGACCACCAGCAGTTCGCGCGGCAGGCGTTCCGCGCGGCGGGCTTCGCCAGCAATCGCGCGCGCTTCATCCCGGGCCACGCGCTGGATGTGCTTCCCCGGCTCGCGGACTCCGGCTACGACCTCGTCTTCTGCGACGGCGACCGGCTGGAGTGCCTCGACTATCTCGCTGAATCGTTGCGCCTGCTCAGACCCGGCGGCCTGGTCGCCTTCGAGGGTGTCTTCGCCAACGGCCGCACCGTGGACTCCGGGCCCCAGCCCACGGAGGTCATACGTCTGCGGGAGCTGCTGCGCACGATCCGCGAGAGCCCCGAACTGGTGCCGTCCCTGCTCCCGGTCGGAGACGGGCTGCTCTGCGCGGTCAAGCGCTGAGCACCGGCGGGGTGCGCGGTGGTCCCCGGGCCCGTGGCGTACGGCCTCCCCGACGGGCCCCTGACCAGGTCCGGCCCCGTCCTCTGACCAGGTCCCGGCTGTTCTCCGAGCAGGCCCCGGCAGCCCTCCCGGACAAACAACCGCCCCGGCATCAGGGTGGCGATGCCGGGGCGGTTGAAAGGATATGGTCGCTACGCGCGTCAGCCGACGACCTTCTTGAGGGCGTCGCCGAGTGCGTCGGCCTCGTCAGGGGTCAGCTCGACGACGAGCCGACCGCCGCCTTCGAGCGGAACGCGCATGACGATGCCCCGCCCCTCCTTGGTCACCTCGAGCGGGCCATCGCCCGTCCGCGGCTTCATGGCCGCCATGCTCGTTCCCCTTCCTGAAACCAGCTCATCGTCAAAGCCGACGGCCCTGGAGGGCACGCGCGGTCCGACTCGGACACGCGACACCGGCATCGAACACATTGCTTCCAGGCCATTATCCCGCATCTCATGACCCGATGACCAACATCAGTCGGCATCGCTTGGGCAACGCGCGCGAGCAAAACCACCCAATTCGGCGATGTGACTGCGATACTGCGCCACCACACCCTCCCCCGTCACCGCTCGGCCAATCGTGATTCTTTGACGCAGGTCACACGTACCGCCCGCGCGACCGCCGGTGATCTCCGCCATGCTGTGCTGTGACGCAGAACGTACCGGTCGGTACTGACAGCCGTCGACGGACGTCGACGGTGATCGATCCGTACGTCGGAGCCGCGACACCGGAGGGGAACACCGCCATGGCCGACACCGTGCTCTACGAGGTGAGCGACGGGCTCGCGACGATCACGCTGAACCGCCCGGAGGCGATGAACGCGCTGAACATCGCGGCGAAGGTCGCGCTGCGGGAGGCGGTGGAGGCCGCCGCCGGGGACGCCGGGGTACGGGCCGTGCTGCTCACCGCCGCCGGGGACCGGGCCTTCTGTGTGGGGCAGGACCTCAAGGAGCACATCGGGCTGCTGCGGCAGGACGCCGAGACCGGGTCGCGGGCGACGATGACGACGGTTCGTGAGCACTACAACCCCATCGTGCGGGCGCTCGTCGGGATGGCGAAGCCCGTGGTGGCCGGGGTGAACGGGGTCGCCGCCGGGGCCGGCTTCGGGTTCGCGCTCGCCGCGGACCATCGGGTCGTCGCCGACACCGCCGGGTTCAACACATCCTTCGCCGGGGTGGCGCTGACCGCCGACTCCGGGGTGTCGTGGACGCTGCCCCGGATCGTCGGGCCCGGGCGGGCCGCCGATCTGCTGCTCTTCCCTCGGAGCATCAGCGCGGAGGACGCCTACGCCTTGGGGATCGCGAACCGGGTGGTGCCGTCGGCCGAGCTGGCCGAGGAGGCTCGCAAGGTGGCGCGTTCTCTGGCCGAGGGTCCGACCGTGGCGTACGCGGCGTTGAAGGAGTCCCTCTCCTACGGGCTCTCCCACTCCCTGGAGGAGGCTCTGGAGAAGGAGGACGAGTTGCAGACGCGGGCCGGGCTCTCCGAGGACCACGGGATCGCTGTGCGGGCGTTTGTGAACAAGGAGATGCCGAAGTACTTGGGGCGGTGAGTTCGGGGGAACCAAGCGTCGTCGCGGACTGCGGGTGTGTGGGGGCTGGTCGCGCCCACGCGGCGGAGCCGCACATCAACACAGCCCCGCGCCCCTTTCAGGGGCGCTGCCCCCCTGCACCGCTACAAGGCGGCCGCTTCTCAAGGCGCGCTTCTCGCGGCGCACGCTTCCAAGTGGTCGTTCACCAACCCGCAAGCCTGCATCAGCGCGTACGCCGTCGTCGGGCCCACGAATCTGATGCCTCTCTTCTTCAGTGCCTTCGACAGGGCCTTGGACTCGTCGGTGACCGCGGGGACGTCCGCCAGGGTTCGGGGGACGGGGCGGGTCATGGGGTCGGGGGCGTGGGACCAGATCAGTTCGTCCAGTTCGCCGGGGGACCAGTCGGCGAGGACCTGGGCGTTGGCGATCGTCGCCTCGATCTTGGCGCGGTTGCGGATGATGCCGGGGTCGGTGAGGAGGCGGGCCTTGTCGGTGTCCGTGTAGGTGGCGACCTCCGCGATCTTGAAGTCGGCGAAGGACGCGCGGAAGCCCTCGCGGCGGCGGAGGATGGTGATCCAGGAGAGGCCGGACTGGAAGGCTTCGAGGCAGAGGCGCTCGTAGAGGGCGTCGTCGCCGTGGACCGGGCGGCCCCACTCCTCGTCGTGGTACGCGATGTAGTCCTCGGTGGACAGGGCCCAGGGGCAGCGCAGGGAGCCGTCCGGGCCGGCGAGGGCGGTGCCGTCGCTCACTGGTGGTCCTCCTCGTCCCGCTTGACGAGTGAGGTCGTGGCCGCGTGGGCGCCCGCGAGCGCGGACTCCAGGTCGGCGATCCGGGCGTCGCGCTCGGCGAGTTCGGCGGCGAGGCGGTTCAGGGCGTCGTCCACCTCCGTCATGCGGTAGCCGCGTACGGCGAGCGGGAAGCGGAGCGCGTCGATGTCCGCGCGGTCGACCGGGCGGTCCGCCGGCAGTGGGTCCTGGAGCCGCTCCCCCGCGGCCTCGGGCAGCGCCGCGCTGTCGCCGCCGCCGACCACGGCGAGTGTCACCGCCGCGACCACGACGGCGAGCGCGACCACCAGGAACAAGAAAGTGAACATCGCTGGGTCCCTCTCGGATGTGTTCGGCTCCGATCGTGCCATGCGAGTCTGACAGTCCGGGCCTCGGCCGGGGGGCGAGGTGCACGATCCGCAGGACGTACTGGGAGAGGGCACAGGAGATGCTCAGACTGGGTACGCGGGAATTCGATGCGCACGAGCCGGTGATCATGGCGATCGTGAACCGGACGCCGGACTCCTTCTACGACCAGGGGGCGACCTTCCTGGACGAGCCGGCGCTCGCGCGCGTGGAGCAGGCCGTAGCCGACGGGGCCGCGATCATCGACATCGGCGGGGTCAAGGCCGGACCCGGCGAGGAGGTGTCCGCCGAGGAGGAGGCGCGGCGGACGGTCGGGTTCGTCGCCGAGGTACGGCGGCGGTTCCCCGATGTCGTCATCAGTGTCGACACATGGCGGCACGAGGTGGGTGAGGCCGTGTGCGAGGCCGGGGCCGATCTGCTCAATGACGTGTGGAGCGGGGTCGATCCGCGGCTCGCGGAGGTGGCGGCGCGGTACGGGGTCGGGCTGGTGTGCACACATGCCGGGGAGTCGGAGCCCCGTACGCGGCCGCACCGGGTCGTCTACGACGACGTCATGGCGGACATCCTCCGGGTGACCCTCCGGCTGGCCGAGCGGGCGGTGTCCCTCGGGGTGCCCCGGGATTCCGTGCTGATCGACCCCGGGCACGACTTCGGGAAGAACACCCGGCACAGCCTTGAGGCGACTCGGCGGCTGGGGGAGATGGTGGAGACCGGGTGGCCCGTGCTGGTGTCGCTGTCCAACAAGGACTTCGTCGGGGAGACCTTGGACAAGCCGCTCAAGGAGCGGCTGCTCGGGACGCTTGCGACCACCGCGGTGTCCGCTTGGCTGGGGGCGCGGGTGTACCGGGTGCACGAGGTGGCGGAGACGCGGCAGGTGCTGGACATGGTGGCGTCGATCGTGGGCCACCGCCCTCCGGCGGTGGCCCGACGCGGTCTCGCCTGACCGAGGTCTGCCGAGGCCGGGCCGAGGACTGCCCAAGGCCGGGCCGAGGACCGCCCGAGGGCTGGCTACTGCAGGCCCCTGGTGCCCGCTTCCTTCGAGACCAGCGCCACCGCCTCGTCCACGTCGTCCGTGACGTGGAACAGGGCCAGGTCCTTCTCGGCGGCCTTGCCCTGGGCGACCAGAGTGCCTGTGAGCCAGTCGACCAGACCGCTCCAGTAGGACTCGCCGAAGAGCACGATGGGGAAGCGGGTGACCTTCTGGGTCTGGACGAGGGTGAGCGCCTCGAAGAGTTCATCGAGGGTGCCGAGGCCGCCGGGCAGGACCACGAAGCCCTGGGCGTACTTGACGAACATCATCTTCCGGACGAAGAAGTAGCGGAAGTTGAGGCCGATGTCGACGTAGGGGTTGAGGCCCTGCTCGAACGGCAGCTCGATGCCGAGGCCGACGGAGGTGCCGCCCGCCTCCAGAGCGCCCTTGTTGGCGGCCTCCATGGCTCCGGGGCCGCCTCCGGTGATCACGGCGAAGCCGGCCTCCACCAGGCCGCGGCCGAGCCGTACGCCCGCCTCGTACTCGGGGGAGTCGGCCGGTGTCCGGGCCGAGCCGAACACGCTGATCGCGGCCGGGAGTTCGGCGAGGGTGCCGAAGCCCTCGATGAACTCCGACTGGATGCGCAGCACCCGCCAGGGGTCCGTGTGGACCCAGTCGGAGGGACCGCCCGCGTCCAGCAGCCGCTGATCGGTCGTGCTGGCCTGCACCTGGGTGCGCCTGCGCAGCACCGGCCCCAGCCGCTGCTCGTCCGGTGGCTGCTTCTTGCCCTCGGGGTTGCCGGTCGCCATGTCCGCTCCCTCCGCCGTGCTGGTGGTTCACCTCAGCCTAGATCCACGCGGGTTAAGGACGGGGTACGCGCGTGTGTCCGCCACGATCCGCCGTCCCGTACGTTTCGCCACGATTCGGCGTCACCGGGCGGCGACACGATCCGGCCAGGGGCACTCCAGGGACATTCCAGGGGCCTTCGGGTCAGGCCGTCAGCCATGCCTTGAGGCGTTCCTCGCCCGCGAGGATCTTCTTCGTGTCCACCCGCTCGTCACGGCGGTGCGCCAAGTGGGGGTTGCCGGGACCGTAGTTGACGGCCGGGACGCCGAGGGCGCTGAAGCGGGAGACGTCGGTCCAGCCGTACTTGGGCAGCGGGGTGCCGCCGACCGCCTCGATGAAGGCCGCGGCGGCCGGGTGGGAGAGACCGGGGAGGGCGCCGGGGCTGTGGTCGTCGATCACGAACTCCTCGACCCCGCAGTCGGCGAAGACCTCGCGGACGTGGGCGATGGCCTCCTTTTCCGTGCGGTCGGGCGCGTAACGGAAGTTGACGGCGACCACACACGCGTCGGGGATGACATTGCCCGCCACCCCACCGGTGATCCGTACCGCGTTGAGGCCCTCGCGGTACTCCAGGCCGTCGATGACCGGATACCGGGGCTCGTAGGAGGCGAGGCGGGCGAGGATCGGGGCGGCGGCGTGGATGGCGTTGGAGCCCATCCACGCGCGCGCGGAGTGGGCGCGCTCGCCCGTGGTCTTCAGCAGGACCCGCAGGGTGCCCTGGCAGCCGCCCTCGACCTCGCCGCTGGTGGGCTCCAGGAGGATCGCGAAGTCGCCCTCCAGCCACTCCGGGTGGGCCTCGGACAGCAGCCTCAGGCCGTTCAGCTCGGCGGCGACCTCCTCGTTGTCGTAGAAGACGAACGTCAGGTCGCGGTTCGGGGCCGGGACCGTGGCCGCGATACGGAGCTGGACGGCGACGCCGGACTTCATGTCGCAGGTGCCGCAGCCCCACAAAACGCCGTCCTCGTCGAGACGGGAGGGGACGTTGTCCGCGATGGGGACGGTGTCGATGTGGCCGGCCAGGATCACCCGCTCCTTGTGGCCCAGGTTCGTCCGGGCGACGACGTTGTTGCCGTGGCGGTCGACCGTGAGGTGCGGCAGGGCGCGCAGCGCGGTCTCGATCGCGTCGGCGAGCGGCTTCTCGCTGCCGCTCTCGGAGGGGAAATCGACGATCTGCGCGGTAAGTCGCGCGGCGTCCAGAGTGAGGTCAATCGCGGTCTCGGCCATGGTCCCGACCCTAACCCGCCGCCGGAAGGGGTCCGCCTTCGAACGGATTCGGTCACCTCCGAGCGGTTGTCCACAACCCACAGCGGACCCCTATTACTCTCCAGTACCTTGTACCGCGTGTCAGAGCCGTACACAGTTTCTTCGCAATCCCGTCCCCGTCGCCGCGGTGGCTGCTTCCTCCGTGTCGCCGGGGCGTTCGTCGTCCTGGTCGCGATCGGGGCGTATCTGGCCATGCAGTGGCTGACCGGGGGCAATGGCACACCGAAGTGCACGGTGGTCTCGGCGACGGACGACGAGGTCTCGTACGAGTTCACGCCCGAGCAGGCTGCCAACGCGGCGACGATCTCGGCGGTCGGCACCACCCGCGACCTGCCCGAGAGGGCCGTGACGATCGCCCTGGCGACCGCCCTCCAGGAGTCCGGGCTGCGCAACATCACGCATGGCGACCGGGACTCGCTCGGCCTGTTCCAGCAGCGGCCCTCGCAGGGCTGGGGCACCGAGGAGCAGATCCAGGACCCGGTGTACGCGGCGGGCGAGTTCTACGAGCACCTCGTCAAGGTCGAGGGCTACGAGCAGCTGCCGCTGACCGTAGCCGCCCAGCGGGTGCAGCGCAGCGGCTATCCGGAGGCGTACGCCAAGCACGAGCCGGACGCCACGCTGCTCGCCGCCGCGCTGACCGGCCGGGCCGCGGCCACGCTGACCTGCGAGGGCCGCACCGAGACCAGCGCCGGCACCGCGGTGGCCGGCGGTCCCGACGCCGTGCGCACGGCGCTGGTGCGGGACTTCGGGGACGGGGTCCTGGAGCGGGCCGGCACCAAGACCGGGACCGACTCCGCCGTCCGCGCGCGGACCGCCGCCACGGAAGCCACCCCGAGCGCCGCTCCGACCGCCTCCCCCGGCGCCGAGGCCGTCACCATCCCCCTGCCGGGCGACGCCACCGAGGTCCGGCAGCGCGGCTGGGAGCTGGCGCACTGGGCCGTGGCCAACTCCGCGCGGCTGAACATCGAGCGGGTCGCCTACGCGGGGCGGGAGTGGGTCGCCGGGGGCCGGGCGGGAGCGTGGCGTACGGCCGAGGGGGCCGGCACCGCGAGCGATGTCGCCGCCGAGGCCGACGAGGTGCGCATCGTCGCCGGAGGGTCCAAGGAGTAGGGGCACGCGTCACCCGTAGGGGGGACCTGGCGGCGCGTCGCATGGACGGGGTGGGCGGGTTTTCACTCGCTCTCCCCGCACCCCGGGGACTCCCGTGGAATCCCTTGGGAGCACAGGGCCGTAAGGATTCGGCGGACCGTCGGATCACCCAGCCTATTGTCCGGTTTAATCCGCATTCGATAATGCGACGCATTACCAACTCTTTACGTCGGGCCGCCGCAACCTTCGCGGAGTTCGAGCGGTAGTCACTGCGTCCGAGCCCGGAACGATCACTTCGACAGCCATTCGAGGTCAACTCCCGGGCACGGTCGGACACTTCAACGTTCCCTTCCGTCAAAGGAGCACCATGTCCCTCCCCCTGACCCGCCGGATCGCCCAGACCGCGCTGCTGACCGCGGCGGGAGCGGCTTCCGTGGTCGGTGCGGCCGGCTCCGCGAGCGCGGCGCCCGAACTCCCCGCCACCCCCAACCTCGGCGGTCTGTCCGCCGTCGACGGGGCGAACGCCGGTAGCACCGTCGACGGGGCCACGCAGAGCGTCACCGGGGTCGCGAGCAATGTCGGAGGCAAGGCGGCCAAGGAGACCCTGCCGACCGTGAGCAAGACCGGCGGGAGCGCCGTGAAGAAGACGACGCCTGTCGCGCAGAAGGCGGCCGGGGATGCGGCCGGCTCCGCCGGGCAGGTTGCGGGTGATGTGGCCAAGGGGGCGTCGCTGCCGGGTGGCCCCGCCGGGAAGCTGCCGGTGAAGAGCCCGCTGGGCTGACCGTACGTCGCTGAAAGGGGTCCGGGGTTTCCCCGGGCCCCTTTCGGCTTTGCTGCCCTTGGGCCTTGGTTGGTTCGGCGCCCGGCGCTGTCGGCTGTGCCCATCCTCCCCCACGAGCGGGAGGTACCCCCATCGCCCCGCGGAACGATTGCCCACAGCCGGAGCGGCCGGGGCAAGCAGCGCGGCTATGCCCTCGCCAGGCGTTCTACCGCTGCCGCTACTCGCTCGTCCGTCGCCGTGAACGCCACGCGGACGTGGTTGGCGCCCGCCTCGCCATAGAAGTCGCCGGGGGCTACCAGGATGCCCAGGTCGGCCAAGTGGGAGACCGTGTCCCAGCAGGACTCGTTCCTCGTCGCCCAGAGGTAGAGGCTCGCCTCGCTGTGCTGGATCTGGAAGCCGTGGGAGACGAGGGCTTCGCGCAGGGCGGTGCGGCGGGTCGCGTAGCGGGCTCGTTGCTCGCGGACGTGTTCGTCGTCCCCCAGGGCCGCGATCACGGCCGCCTGGGTCGGGGCCGACGTCATCATGCCGCCGTGCTTGCGGATCTGGAGGAGGGGGTTCAGGACGGTCGGGTCGCCCAGGAGGAAGGCCGCCCGGTAGCCGGCCAGGTTGGAGCGCTTGGAGAGGGAGTGGACGGCGACGATGCCGTCGTACGAGCCGCCGTTCACGTCCGGGTGGAGGACCGAGACGGGGTCCGTCTCCCAGCCGAGTTCCAGGTAGCACTCGTCGGAGAAGAGCAGGATGCCGTGGGAGCGGGCCCAGGCGACGATGCGGGTCAGCTCGGCCTGGGAGAGGACCTTGCCCGTGGGGTTCGACGGGGAGTTCAGCCAGAGGAGCTTCAGGCCGGTGGGGTCCAGGGCCGTCGGGTCGTCGTAGACCTCGTAGTCGGCGCGGGCCAGGCGGGCGCCGACCTCGTAGGTGGGGTAGGCCAGGCGCGGGTACGCGACGCGGTCGCCGGGGCCGAGGCCGAGCTGGGTGGGGAGCCAGGCGACCAGTTCCTTCGAGCCGACGATCGGCAGGACGTGGTGGTGGGTGATCCCCCGGGCGCCGAGGCGGCGCTCCGCCCAGCCCGTGATCGCGTCGCGCAGCGCCGGGGTGCCCCAGACCGTGGGATAGCCCGGTGAGTCCGCCGCGTCGATCAGGGCTTTCTGGATCAGGTCCGGCACCGGGTCGACGGGGGTGCCGACCGAGAGGTCGACGATGCCACCGGGGTGCGCGGCGGCCGTCGCCTTGTACGGCTCCAGCTTGTCCCAGGGGAAGGTGGGGAGACGATCGCTGACTGCGGACACGGATCTGGCTCACTTTCTCGTACGTACGTTCCCTGCCGTCCCTTCGGTGGCGGTGGGGCGGCGTACGTACTGCTTGTACGGCGAACGCCTCGGTCCCGTACGACGATCATGGTGATCGGGGCGTACGGGACCGAGGCGGCGCGGCTGCGGCGGGCCACCCGGGGGCGGCCCGCGGCGTCGCGTCTCAGGCCTGCGGCGGCAGTGCGGCGACGAAGGGGTGGTCGCGCTCGATCAGGCCGAGCTTGCTGGCACCACCAGGCGAACCGAGCTCGTCGAAGAACTCGACGTTCGCCTTGTAGTACTCCTTCCACTCCTCCGGGGTGTCGTCCTCGTAGAAGATCGCCTCGACCGGGCACACCGGCTCGCAGGCACCGCAGTCGACGCATTCATCCGGGTGGATGTAGAGGGACCGCTGACCCTCGTAGATGCAGTCGACCGGGCACTCCTCGATGCACGCCTTGTCCTTGACGTCGACACAAGGCTGCGCGATGACGTAGGTCACGCTGTCGTTCCTCCTCGATAGGGCGCTGGCGGGCCTCCTCAGGCTCCGCCGCCTGGCGCGCGGGAGCGCGGCGTCGTCGATGCCCGCACCTAGTATCTCCGTTCCTGGGCATGATCCGAACAGGAGGGGTGAACTGACCTGTGGAAATCTCTGCCGGTGGACGGCTCGTGGTCCGTATCCGCCCTGCTGACGTGGGCAAACGCGTATCCGTGCGACGTGTTGACGAAGATGCCGACGCGACGGGGAAATTCACTGACACGGTTGGTGTTCTCACATCATGGGACGACGGGATTCTGCTGATCACCCGCCGGGACGGGGAGCGGGTGCGGATCGAGGAGTCGTCGCTGGTCGCGGGGAAGGTGGTCCCGTCGGCCCCGGCGCGACGGCGTGGGCCCGCCGCCTCGTACGAGGAACTGGCGCGGGTCGCCGCGCGCGGCTGGCAGCCGGTCGAGCGGGAGCCGCTCGGCGACTGGGAGCTGCGGGCCGCCGCCGGATTCACGCGACGCGCCAACTCCGTACTGCCCCTCGGTGACCCCGGAATACCCCTGGACGAGGCTCTGACGGCCGTACGCCGCTGGTACGCCGACCGGGGGCTGCCCGCGTACATACAGCCGGCCACAGGCACCGAGGGGACCCAGGAGCGGCTCTGTGCCGAGGTGGAGCGGCGGGGGTGGGTCAAGGAAGTCACCGCCGAGCTGTGGATCGGGGGGCTGGCCCAGGTCGCGGATCGGGATGCCTCCGGAGTCGTGCTGTCGCGGGTGGCCGACGAGGCGTGGCTGAGCCGGTACCAGCGCAAGGGGGTGAGCGAGGTGGCGCTGAAGGTGCTGGGGAGCGGGCCTTCGGTGTGGTTCGCGACGGTGCCGGGGGCGGAGGGGGAAGGGCCGGCGGCGATCGGTCGGTGTGTCGTGGACGGGCGGTGGGCCGGGTTCTCGGCGGTCGAGGTGGCTCCGGAGTGGCGTCGGCGGGGGCTGGCCACGACCGTGATGACCGCGCTGGCCCGGCGGGCGCTGGAGGAGGGCGCCTCGGCCGGGTGGCTGCAGGTCGAGCTGGACAATGTGGGGGCTCGGGAGATGTACGCGGGGATGGGGTTCGCGGCGCATCACGCGTATCACCACTACCGGGGGCCCGAGCGCGGCGGGGACGGCTCCGGGGCTGGTGGCGGCGTCGGTATCGGTGGCTTCGGAGGGCGAGGGGCGTCGTGATGGGGTATGAGACCGGTGTGCGTGGGCCTTTTCCGCCGGAGCCGGAGCGGGCCGCGGAGGTGCGGCGGCGGTTCGCCGAGGAGGCGCGGGGTGAGCGGCCCGATCTGGCGCTGCTCTGTCTGCTCGTGGGCGCGGCCGGGGACGGCTCGCTGGACGACGCCGGGATCGATGCCGCGCAGATCGAGCTTGACCGGCTCGCCGGTGAGGTGCCGTTCCGGCCGGGCGGGGCGCGGGCCTGGGCCGAGGCGCTGGGTGAGGTGCTCGGGGAGCGGTACGGGTTCCGCGGCGCCCCCGCCGACTATCAGCGGCTGGAGTCCTCGCTGCTGCATCAGGTGCTCGAACGGCGGCGGGGGCTGCCGATCCTGCTGTCCGTGGTGTGGATGGAGGTCGCCCGGCGGGCGGGGGCGCCGGTGTACGGGGTCGCGTTGCCGGGGCACTTCGTCGTGGGGTTCGGGGCTCAGGAGGAGCAGGTGCTCGCCGATCCGTTCGACGGGGGGCGGGTGATGAGCGGGGCGGACGCCGAGTTGTTGGTGGCGGGGGCGACCGGGGCTCCGCTGGAGCCGGGGATGTTGCGGCCGGCCGATCCGTTGGAGGTGGTGTTGCGGGTCCTGAACAACGTACGGGCCTGGGCCGCGGCGCGACCGGAGCGGTCGGATGTCGCCCTGTGGGCGCTGGAGCTGTCGTTGGCGTTGCCCGCGCATCCGGCTCGGTTGCGGTACGAGTGGGCGCAGTTGCTGGTGCGGCGGGGGGAGTTCATGCGGGGGGCGGATGAGTTGGAGGCGTATGCGGGGGTGGTGGAGGGGGTGGATGAGGGGGCTGCGGAGAAGGTGCGGAGGCAGGCCGATGCGGCTAGAGCTCTGCTGAACTGAGGGCGCCTACTCGCCATGGGGGACTGGTTGGTTTGCGACTGCGGGTAATCCGTGGCTGGTCGCGCCCACGCGGCGGAGCCGCACATGGACACAGCCCCGCGCCCCTTGGGTCGGCTGCCCCTGACCGGCAGTTTCCCGTCCCGCCTCCCGCTCACAACCAGCCCTTCCCCCTTGCGATCCGTACCGCCTCTGTTCTGTTTCTCGCCGCCAGCTTTTGGATCGCCGTGGACAAGTAGTTGCGGACCGTGCCCTGGGACAGATGCAGGGTTTTCGCCAACTCCGCGTTCGTGGAGCCGTCCTCTGCCGCTCGCAGGACCTCCCGTTCGCGGTCCGTGAGGGGGTTCGCGCCCTCCGCCAATGCCTCTGCCGCCAGGGTCGGGTCGATGACTCGTTCGCCGGCGAGGACCTTGCGTACCGCCTGGGCCAGTTGGGCGGCGGGGGCGTCCTTGACCAGGAAGGCGTCGGCGCCCGCTTCCATGGCGCTGCGGAGGTAGCCGGGGCGGCCGAAGGTGGTGAGGACGACCAGTCTGACGGCCGGGAGGGCGTTGTGGAGCTGGGCGGCCGCCTCGATGCCCGTCGCGCCCGGCATCTCTATGTCGAGGAGGGCCACGTCCACGGAGTGGGCGCGGGCCGCCGCCAGGACCTCGTCGCCCCGGGCCACCTGGGCGACCACCTCGATGTCGTCCTCCAGACCCAGCAGGGCGGCCAGGGCCTCACGGACCATCGACTGGTCCTCGGCCAGGAGGACCTTGATCGTGCGGCTGGTCATGGGGCGGATTCTATGGGGGGCGCGGATACGGCCGGGGCTCGGGCCACCACGCGGAAGCCGTGCTTCACCGGGCCCGCCTCCAGGGTGCCGCCCGCCTTCTGGAGGCGTTCGGCGAGGCCCGTCAGACCGTTGCCGGGGCCCGCGGGGATGCCGGTGGTGGGGTCATTGCCGCCGGTTCCGTCGTCCTCGACGGTGAGTTCGAGGACGGGGCCGTCGAGGGTCTGGCGATGGGTGAGGCGGACCGTGCAGCGGTGGGCGCCGCTGTGGCGTACGACGTTGGTGACGGCCTCGCGCACGGCCCAGGCGAGGGCGGCCTCGCCGGACTCGGGGATGTCCGGGAGGTCGGTGAGGTCGGGGTCGGCGGGGAGGTCTGCGGTGACTCCGGCGGCCGTCAACGCGACTTTGGCGCCCGCCAACTCCGAGGAGAGGCGGGGGCGGCGGTAGTCGGACACCGCCGCCCTGACGTCGACGAGGGCCTGACGGCTGACCTGCTCGATGTCGGCGACCTCCTTGGCCGCCTTCCCGGGGTGGGCCGGGAGCATCCGGCCCGCCAGTTCGCTCTTGAGCGTGATCAACGACAGGGAGTGGCCCAGCAGGTCGTGCAGGTCGCGGGCGAGGCGCAGGCGTTCCTCGTTGGCGGCGAGCTGGGCGACCGTGGCGCGGGCCTCGCGCAGCTCGTTGGCCGTGCGGATCAGTTCGCGTACGCCGGTCATCGAGAAGCCGCCGAGGAGGGACGGGAGGAGCAGTCCGGCCAGGAAGGACTCGCCGCCGGGGACCGCGAGGGCGACCGCGGTGAGCAGGGCGGACACGGCCGGGATGGTCCAGCGGGCGAGGCGGAACGGCAGGGCCGCGCCGGACGAGATCGCCACGTACACGAACAGGACGAGCCACTCGCGGCCCAGGGTGAGGGCGAGGACGGTCGACTGGGCGGCCAGTACGGCCAGCGAACCGAGCACCAGGCCGTTGGTCTCGCCCCGGCCGGTGCGGAAGACCAGGGCGAAGTACCAGGCGACGAAGGCGACCAGGCCGATCCAGCCGAGGACCTGGACGCCGGTGCTGTGTCCGCCGTGCAGCAGGTCGCCCACCGGCGCGCTGAGGTAGGTCAGCCAGATGCCGACCCAGAGGAACTTGACGGTCTTCTGCCTGCGGTTGCGCGGGCGCTGTCCGATGCCGATGCCGAAGCCGCTCACGCCTTCAGCGTGTCCTTCCGGTAGAGCCAGGCCGCGCCGCCCGCGAAGAGGACGAAGGAGACGGCCAGGATGGCGAGGTCGGTCGCGTGCGGGGTGCGGCTCTGTTCGATGGCCTGTCCGATCGCGGCGTACGCGTGCGTGGGCAGCCACCTGGCGATGTCCCGCAGCCACTCGGGGAACGTCGTCGTCGGCATCCACAGGCCGCCGAGCAGCGACAGCGCGAAGTAGATCAGCATCGTGACGGGGCGTACGGCGTCGCCGGTGGCGAGGTAGCCGATGCCGACGCCGAGCGCAGCGAAGACCAGGCTGCCGGCCCAGATCGCGCCGGTGAGGGCGAGCCACTGCCAGACGTCGAGGCGTACGTCCTTCACGGTGGCCGCGACGACGAAGACGATCACGATGGACGGCAGGCTGACCACGGCCGCGCTCGCCGTCTTCGCGAGGACATAGCCCCTGCCGGGCAGCGTGGTCAGCCGCAGCTGCCGTACCCAGCCGTTCTCGCGCTCCTTGGCGATGCGCTCGCTGTTGCCGAGCAGTACGGCCGTGAGGGCGCCGAAGGAGGCCATGGAGACCATCATGTACGTCGGGAGGGTCAGGCCGGTGCCGTCGACCTCGGCGGTGGTGCTCGCGCTGCCCGCGATCAGCAGGAACAGGATCGACGGGTAGAGCACCGAGAAGAACAGGGACTTGCGGTTGCGCAGGGCGCGGGTGAGTTCCAGCTTGATCAGGCCTCGGGAGGCGAACGTGTTCGTCATTTGGTCCTCGCCTCCTCGGCGGCGGTGATGGCTACGAAGGCCTGTTCCAGGCCCAGGCCGGCGACTTCGAGGTTGCGGGGGTGGAAGCCGAGGCCGTAGAGGGCGTGGACGGTCGCGTCGGGGTCGGTGGACTGGATGCGGACGGTACGGCCTGATATGTCGAGGTTGGCGAGGTTCGGGAGGGCGTGCAGGGCGGCCTCGACGATGGGGTCGATGCCGCCGTTGGCGCTGTTGGCGTCGTTGCCGTCGTCCAGGTCGAAGGAGATACGGCGGGCGCCCGCCCTGGCCTTGATCTCGGCGGCGGTGCCGTCGGCCAGCAGGCGGCCCCGGTGGAGGACGAGCACGCGGTCGGCTACGGCGTCGGCCTCCTCCAGATAGTGCGTGGCGAAGAGGACCGTACGGCCCTGGTCGGCCTGTTCGCGCATGGTGGCCCAGAAGGCCTGGCGGGTGGTGACGTCCATGCCGGTGGTGGGCTCGTCCAGCACGATCAGGTCGCTGTCGCCGGCCGTGGCGAGGGCGAAGCGGACTCGTTGGGACTGGCCGCCGGAGAGCTTGTCGACCTTGCGGTCGGCGATCTGGGTGACGCCGGCGCGGGCCAGCACCTCCGAGACGGGGTACGGCCTCGGGTGCAGGTCGCAGGCCAGGCGGACCAGTTCGGTGACCGTGACCTCGTCCATCAGGCCGCCGGACTGCAGCATGGCGCCTACGCGGCCGGCGACGATGGCCTGCCTCGGGGGCGTGCCGAAGAGGTGGACCGAGCCGGTGTCGGGGCGTTTCAGGCCCAGGAGGAGGTCGAGGGTGGTGGATTTGCCGGCGCCGTTGGGGCCCAGGAGGGCGACGGTTTCGCCGGGGTGCAGGGTGAGGGTGAGGCCGTCCACGGCGCGGACCTCGCCGTAGGTCTTGGTGACGGTGTCGAAGCGGGCCGTCGGGGGTGTCGCGGTTGTCATCCCGGGGATCGTCATGTGGTCCAGGGTGGCCGCGAGGGGGTGTGGCCCGGCAGTGTCTGCGGTCCTCAGCGGCGGATGACAGATGTCATACGACGAGGGGGCACCCGGCGTACTTCGGGTGCCCCCTCGCGGTGGCTGGTCGGGGGTTGGTCTCGCTTACCGGCGCTTACAGGCTGCCGCTCTCTTTGGGATGGGTGCCGCCCCAGCGGCACGATTGCCCGCAGCTACGAACACCGGCGGTGGCCTCCCGCACCCCAGCGGCACGATTGCCCGCAGCTACAACGACTGCTGGGTGAGCGCCGCCTCAGCGGTGCGCCCCCGCTAACTGGGGTTCGTCTCGATGACTGCCACCCTGTCCGTCTTGCTCATCAGGGCCAGGCGCAGTGCCCCGTAGACGTCCTGCACCGTGACCGGGGTCTTCTCGCCCGTGGCTCGGGTGATGAGGACGCCGTCGAAGGTGCCGCCGTAGAGTTCCTTAAGGGCCTTCTCGTCGTAGGAGTCGACGAGTTTGCCGTCGACGGTCTTGACGGTCAGGAACTTCCAGAGGGAGTTCTGGGGGCTGAAGTCGATGGTGTGGAGGGCGTCCGTCTGGACGGTGACCTTGGCCGACATCGCCGGCTCGGCGAACTCCTTCATGAACCGGTCGACCTCGGCCTTGTCGACCGACGGCTCCTGGGTCTTGGTCGGCAGATTCACCGCCCCCGCCTTGCCGGTCTCGACCTGGGTGCGGTACGCCTCCTCGACGGCCGTGACGGACCCGGCGGTGTCGATGCCCTTGCTCTCCTTGCCGTAGACGGCGACGGCCTTGCCCTGCTCGTACTTGACGGTGCCGTCGCTGGCCGTACCGGCGCTGCCCCCGGCGCGCTCCAGCGCGGCCTGGAGCTTCTCCTCGTCGACCGGCATGACCGGCTCGACGACCCGCTTCTGGCCGAAGAGGGAGCCGATCACGGAGACGGGGTTGTAGTCGCTGACGGCGGCGGAGCTGACCGTGTCCTGCATGTCGAACTGGAGTCCGGCCTGGTCGGGCCTGAGGGAGACGGTCCGGCCGTCGACGGTCAGCTTCAGTGCCGTCCCGGCTCGGTCCTCGAAGGCCTCGTCGAGTTTGTTGAGGGCCTCGTCACGGGTGCCGCCGCCGATGTCGACACCGAGGACGGTGGTGCCCCTGGGGACGTCGGAGTGGTTCATGAGGAGGCCGGCGCCGTAGACACCGCCGCCGAGGACGACCACGCCGCCGACGAGCAGACCGAGCTTGCTGCGGCCCTTCTTCTTGGCCGGCTTCGCCGCCTTGGTGTTCTTGGCCCCGCCGGACTTCTGCTGCGGGCCGGGGTCGGGCAGCTTGGGCGGGGTGTGCCCGGTGGCGCCGTCGCCGCCGCCCGGGGCGAAGGGTGCGCTCTGGTTGCCCGGCGGCACCACGGGGATACCGCTGGTCAGGGTGTGCCCGGAGGGGTTGTCCATGGCCCCGCCCTGGCCAGGGATGCCGGGCCCGGGGGCCGGCCGCTGGGGGGTGAGGACGGCGGTGTCGTCGCTGAGGCCGCCGCCGGGGCGGGCGTAGTCGCCGCCGGGGGCCGAGTAGTCCGTGTTCGGCGCGGAGAAGTCGGCGCCGGGGCGGGCGAAGGGGTCGGGCGGGGCCAGCGGGCTGTCGCCGGTGACGGGGCCGGAGGTCGCGCCGGCGGGGCCGCCTGAGTGGCCGTTCGAGCCGACGGGGATGTTGCCGGTGTCGGGGTCGTTGAAGTACGGCAGGTCCTCGCGCTTGGTGGCGGCGAGCGCGGCCGAGACGTCGAAGGAGCCGGTGCCGCCGCCGTGGCCGGGAGCCACCGGTCCGGCGCCCGTGGCACCGGGGAGCCCGGAGCCGTTCGTACCGCCGGGGCGGGGGCCGGCGCCTGCGCCGGGGCGCGGGCCGCTCGCGGGGGCGCCGCCCAGCGGACCTGCGCCGTTGCCACCGCCGGGGCGGGTGCCCGTGCCGGGGCCGGCCGGTGTGCCGGGAGCGGTCCTGGGCAGCGAACCCGTGGAGAACCCGGCGCCGTTGCTTCCGCCGCCACTCGAAGGCTTGGGTGCGGGAGAGCTCTTGCGTGGCGCGAACCAGTCGCTGGCCGGCGCCTTCTCGTCGGCCGCCGGAGCCGGGTCGGGCGCGGGGGCCGGAGTGTCCGGCAGTACGGGCATCGCCTGGGTGCCGGTGGTCTCCGACTCGGAGGCGGTGTCGTCCGTGGTGCCCTCGCCGTCGCCGACCGGCTTGCGGACGACGACCGGCGGGATGGGCCGTGACCCCGGGATGTTGATCCGGACCCGTGTCGTCAGTGTGGTCTCGGTCTTGGGGCCGTCCGGCCGCTCGCCCGCACCCGACCGGGCCGCGGCGGCGCCGTTCTCGGTGGCCATGGGTGTGCCGTACGGCGGTGTCCCCGACGGGTACGCGGTGCTGCCGCGCCCATGGGCCCCGGAGGACGAAGTGTCAGTTTCACGACTCAAGGCAGGTTCTCCCGGTTTGCTCCGCCGCCCGTCACGACCTCAACTCAGCGGACAGCCCGGCGGCGCGCACCACCATACTGGCCACTTCCGGCGCGTATCCCACGACCGCGTCGGAAACCCACACGGGACCCGCACCTGCAACGTACGGCGAAGTGGTCGTCACTTCCCAAGTCGGGCGTCGGGCCCGGTCGGTTGCCTCCCCCAGCCAAGGGTGGCGCACATCACAGCCACGGCCATGCCGCCGAGAAGAAAGAGATAGGAGCCGACTCCCGCGGCGAACAGGAAGTCTCCCTCGGGGCGGGTGGCGGTGAGCAGGATGACGGAGATCATCCAGCCCGCGGCCGGGGCAACGGCCCCCGATCTGGAGCCCGTCGCCCGGGCGCCGCCCAGGAAGAGTCCGGCCGCGCCGAGCAGTGCGAGCAGCAAACCGCCGGGGAACCAGGCCGCTTGGACCAGTCCGCCGGCCAGTCCGACGACGGCTCCCAGGACGAAGAGGCCCAGGAGGAAGAAGGTCCGGCCGAGCGGGGGCAGCGTCAACGGGCGGGCGAGGGCGCTGCCTTGCCCGGCGGCGGGCCGGTGCGTCGTGTTCATCGCGGGCCCGCCTCTCGGCCGTCGCCCGGGTGCGCCACTCGTTCGTCATGCACATATGTACGCATCAGAGGCCCGTTCCGTTCTGGCCACCCTCGAAAGACCCGGAGGACCCGGAAGCCCCGGAGGACTCCGAGGGCGCGAAGGACACTCCGGGCACCCCTTCGAACAAGTCGCTCTCCCGGCCCCCTCCTTCGACCCGGCCGCGCACCAACTCGTAGTACTCGGTGGTCAGCAGGGGTTGGGCGAGTTTGTTCGAGAGTGCGAAGTAGGGTTCGGCGACCTCGATCTGGGTGACGTGGGCACGCATCGCGGCGGCCTTCGCTGCCGCGAAGTCGGTGCCGTCGACCTCGGTGGTGACGATGTGGTCGTCGACCACTCCGGGCACCTCGGTGACGGCGGCGAGCTGCTGGAAGGGGGTTCGTCCGGGCTCGGCGAGGTCGCGGCGGAGCCGGCCGAAGGCCTCCAGGATCACTCCGCGCGGCATCCGGTTCCAGTAGACCTTGGCGATCTCCCAGGGCTCGCCGAGGTCGGGGCGGAAGTCCGGGTCGGGGCTGAGGTCGGCGGCGCGCATGGCGACGCGGTGGGCCTGGATGTGGTCGGGGTGGCCGTAGCCGCCGTTGGGGTCGTAGGTGACGAGGACCTGGGGGCGTACCTCGCGGATGATCTCGACCAGGAGGGCGGCGGCGTCGTCGACGTCGGCGGACCAGAAGGCGCCGGGGCGGTCGTTCTGCTCGACGCCCATCATCCCGGAGTCGCGGTAGTGGCCGGGGCCGCCGAGGAAACGGTGGTCGGTGACGCCGAGTTCCTTCATGGCCTCGGCGAGCTCGCCCACGCGGTGCGGGCCGAGGCGATCGTCGCGGTCGGGCGCGAGATGGGCGAGCTGGGACGGGATGACCTCGCCCTCCTCACCGAGGGTGCAGGTCACCAGCGTCACCAGCGCTCCCTCGGCCGCGTACTTGGCCATGGTCGCGCCGTTGTTGATCGACTCGTCGTCCGGGTGCGCGTGCACCAGGAGCAGTCGGCGAGCGAAGCGAGATGGGGGTCCCCCCGGCCGAAGGCTGGGGGAGGAGCGGAATGAGGGTCCCCCCGGCCGAGCGCTGGGGGAGGGCAGATCCGTCATGGGCCCACCCTACGAGGCGCCCGGCCCGCACCCGATCCGGGCACGGGCATTCACAGGAACGTACAGACTCCGGCCGCGGGGAGGCTGGGACGGCCCCGGGCGGCCGAAGGTGTCAGGGGCGGGCGGTGTTGTCGGGGGCGGACGGAGGTGTCAGAACTTGATGCTGCCGATCATGCCCGCGATGTTGGTCGTCAGCTCGCTGATCGTCGGCGCGATGGTCGAGGAGGAGAGGTAGAAGCCGAGCAGGATACAGATGATCGCGTGTGGTGCCTTCAGCCCTGACTTCTTGATCAGGATGAAGACGATGATCGCCAGCAGCACCACCGCCGAAATCGAGAGTGCCACGGCGGCTCACCTCCAATGAGTTCCCTGGGACCTGGGGAGCGAAGCGGTTGTCAATCCATTGCGAGAGTGACGCAGTTGTAAATCTGTACAGCGGCCAGCAGGTTCATACCCACTCGGCGGTAGTGATCATAACTATCCAAACGCGCGCATCGATCGGCGCACGGCCGCACAAGGGGGCGCATGGCCAATATGGTCGGGGGATGACGACCGAGCCCGAGTCCTTTCCCCGTAGGCACGCGCGGACACAGCGTTTCACTCTCGGCGCGCCGCGCGCGTTCTGTGTCGCTCCCGACGGTTCACGCGTGGTGTTCCTCAGGTCCCCGTCCGGCACCGACCGGGCCAACAAGCTGTGGGTGCTGGACGTTCCGGACGGCGACGAGAGGGTCGCGGCCGACCCCGGCGCGCTGCTCGGCGGCTCCGCCGAGGAGTTGTCGCCCGAGGAGCGCGCACGCCGTGAGCGCAGCCGTGAGGGTGGCGCCGGAATCGTCGGCTACGCCACCGACAGCGCCGTGGAGTTGGCCTCTTTCGCCTTGTCAGGGCGGCTTTTCGTGGCCGAGCTGCGGGCCGGTACGGCACGTGAACTCGCCGTTCCCGGCCCGGTGATCGACCCTCGCCCCTCCCCCGACGGCCGGTACGTCGCGTACGTCGCCCAGGGCGCCCTGCGGGTGGTGGCGGCGGAGGGCGGTGACGACCGGGCGCTCACCGAGGAGGGCGTGGAGAACGTCACGCACGGGCTGGCGGAGTTCATCGCGGCCGAGGAGATGGGCCGTTCACGCGGTTTCTGGTGGTCGCCCGACTCGGACCGGTTGCTCGTGTCGCGTGTGGACGACACGCCGGTGCGCCGGTGGTGGATCTCGGACCCGGCACAGCCGGAAAGGGACCCGCAGCGGGTCGCGTATCCGGCGGCCGGGACGCCCAACGCCGAGGTCCGGCTGTTCGTGACCGACCTCTCCGGGAGCCGTACGGAGGTCGTGTGGGACCGCGTCCGCTACCCGTATCTGGCGCATGTGCACTGGTCAGCGGCGGGTGCGCCACTGATCCTGGTGCAGGCGCGGGACCAGCGCAGTCAGCTGTACCTGGCCGTGGACCCGGACACCGGGGCGACCCGGATGGTGCACGCCGACGAAGATCAACATTGGCTTGATCTTTTCCCTGGGGTCCCTTCCTGGACCCCTTCGGGGCAGCTCGTGCGTGTCGCGGACGAGGGCGGCGCGCGGGTGCTGGCGGTGGGCGAACGTCCGCTGACCGGGCCGCAGTTGCACGTCCGCGCGGTCCTGGACGTCTCGGACGACGACGTCCTGGTCTCGGCGTCCGCGGGCGAGGGGGCGGGCGAGCCCGAGATCGGCGAGGTGCACGTCTACCGCGTGAACGAGCTGGGCGTGGAGCGCGTCTCCCAGGAACCCGGTGTGCACTCGGCGGTACGGGCCGGGGGCGTGACGGTACTCGTCTCCGCCGTCCTGGGGAAGCCGGGGGCCCAGGCGCAGGTGCTGCGGGACGGCAAGACGGTGGCCATCGTGGCGTCTTATGCCGAAAATCCCGGTTTGACCCCGCGCGTTCGGTTTACACAGGGGGGCGCACACCGCGTACCGTGCGCCCTGCTTATGCCTACGGACTACGACGGCAGCACTCCCCTGCCGGTCCTCATGGACCCGTACGGCGGTCCGCACGGCCAGCGGGTGCTGGCCGCGCACAATCCTCACCTCACCTCGCAGTGGTTCGCCGACCAGGGTTTCGCGGTGATCGTCGCGGACGGTCGCGGCACTCCTGGGCGCTCGCCGGCCTGGGAGAAGGCGATCAAGGACGACATCGCGGCGGTCGTAATGCAGGACCAGGTCGACGCGCTCCAGGCGCTCGCCGCCGACTTCCCGCTCGACCTCACCAAGGTGGCCATCCGCGGCTGGTCCTTCGGCGGCTATCTCGCGGCCCTCGCCGCGCTGCGCCGCCCGGATGTCTTCCACGCGGCGGTCGTGGGCGCCCCGGTCACCGATCTGCGGCTGTACGACACCCACTACCAGGAGCGCTATATCGGGCACCCCGGGGAGCAGCCGGAGGTCTACCGCCGCAACTCGGTGATCGACGACACGGGCCTGGTCGACGCGGCGGAACCCCACCGCCCGATGCTGATCATCCATGGCCTCGCGGACGACAACGTGGTCGTCGCCCACTCCCTGCGCCTGTCCTCGGCCCTCCTCGCCGCCGGCCGCCCCCACGAGGTACTGCCGCTGTCCGGGGTGACCCATATGACCCCGCAGGAGGCGGTCGCGGAGAACCTGCTGCGACTCCAGCTGGACTTCCTCCGGCGGGCCCTCAAGCTGAGCTGAGCGGAAGCACTCCACGGAGCGCCGCAACCATCAATTGAGGAACCACGACGAAACATCAGCCGGCTCCGCGAAAGCGGCGCCGGTTTAGGCGCAAAGAACAGGCCGGGGCTACATGGCGAGCCCCGGCCTGTTTACGGCACCCGCACGGCCGTACGTCATTCAGATTCGCGCGTCCGTATATCGGAACGGGGTCGGTCAAGTTGCCTGTGTGTTAACGCGGTTGGTGGGCATTTGTACGGCTATCTGACCCCGTCGCCATGATCGTCCACCAGTTCCTCCGGCGGGACCACCCTCCCCGGCGCGGAGCGCCTGATGGATACGGCCTCCGCGAAATGGCAGGCCGAGTCATGGGCGGCCGGCCCGGTGGTGAGCCGGAACTCGGCGGGCACCGCCAGCAGCGGTACCTCCAGCGCGCATCGTTCCCGGGCCTTCCAGCAGCGGGTGCGGAAGCGGCAGCCGGACGGGATGTTCGTCGGCGAGGGCACGTCTCCGGCGAGGATGATCCGCTCCCGGTGCTCCCTGGCCTCCGGGTCGGGGACCGGCACGGCGGAGAGGAGCGCCTGGGTGTAGGGGTGCGTGGGATGGTCGTAGATCTCGGCGTCACGGCCGATCTCCACGATCCTGCCGAGGTACATCACGCCGACCCGGTCGGAGATGTGCCGCACGATCGACAGGTCGTGCGCGATGAACACGTACGACAGCCCGAACTCCCCCTGGAGCCGCTCCAGCAGGTTGATCACCTGGGCCTGTACGGAGACGTCGAGCGCGGAGACGGGCTCGTCGGCGACGATGACCTCGGGGCGCAGCGCCAATCCCCGGGCGATGCCGATGCGTTGGCGTTGGCCGCCGGAGAACTGGTGCGGGTAGCGGTTGATGTACTCGGGGTTGAGGCCGACCACGTCGAGGAGTTCCCGCACCCGGCGCCTGCGGTCGCCCTTGGGCGCGACCTCGGGGTGGATGTCGTACGGCTCCCCGATGATGTCGCCCACGGTCATGCGGGGGTTGAGGGAGGTGTACGGGTCCTGGAAGACCATCTGGATGTTGCGGCGGACCGATTTGAGGGCCTTGCCGGAGAGCCGGGTGATGTCCTCGCCCTTGTACATGATGGACCCGGCGGTCGGGCGCTCAAGATTGACCAGCATCTTGGCAACGGTTGACTTGCCGCAGCCGGACTCGCCGACGATGCCGAGGGTCTCTCCTTTGTTGAGTGTGAAGTCGACACCGTCAACAGCCTTGACGGCACCGATCTGCTTCTTGAACAGAATGCCCTGGGTCAAGGGGAAGTGCTTGACCAGTCCGCTGACTTCAAGGATCGGCTCAACCATGGACTCCGGCTTCTCAATCATTGACGAGACCATCAAGGCACACCCTTCTCGGCTCAACCATTGAGGCACTCCACCCAGTAGTGACAGGCGCTCAACCGGATGCCGTCGGCCGGCTCCACGTCGTACAGCGGCGGCACCTCGGTCCGGCACAGGTCGCGGGCCATGGGGCAGCGGGGGTTGAAGGCGCAGCCGGGCGGGATGCGCGTCAAGTTGGGCGGCAAACCCTTGATCGCGTACAGCTCCTGGCCCTTCTGATCAAGACGGGGGATGGAGTCGAGGAGTCCTCGTGTGTAGGGGTGGGCCGGTGCCTTGTAGATGTCGTGGACCGGGGCGGACTCGACGATGCGGCCGGCGTACATCACGGCGATTCGGTCGGCGACGTCCGCGACGACTCCGAGGTCGTGGGTGATGAGGACGAGACCCATGCCGAGTTCCCGTTGCAGCTCAGCGAGGAGTTCCATGACCTGGGCCTGGACGGTGACGTCCAGGGCGGTGGTCGGTTCGTCGGCGATGATCAGGGCCGGTTCCAGGGCCAGCGCCATGGCGATCATGATGCGTTGGCGCATTCCGCCGGAGAACTGGTGCGGATAGTCGCGTACGCGCTCCTTGGCGGCCGGGATGCGGACGCGGTCCATCAGTTCGACGGCCCTGGCGCGGGCGTCCTTCTTCGACATGCCCCGGTGGACGACGAACATCTCGCCGAGTTGATCGCCGACGCTCAACACGGGATTGAGGCTGGACAACGCGTCCTGGAAGATCATCGCCATCTCGGCGCCGCGGATCTTCCGCCGCTGCTCCTCCTTGAGCTTCAGCAGGTCCTGCCCCTTGAAGAGGATCTCACCGCCGGTGATCCGCCCCGGCGGTGTGTCGAGGATGCCCATGACGGCCTGCGCGGTGACCGACTTCCCGGACCCCGACTCCCCGAGCACGGCGAGCGTCTGCCCCTCGTCCACCCCGTAGTTGACCCCGTTGACCGCCTTGGCGACCCCGTCCCGCGTCCTGAACTCCACCCGCAGATCCCGCACTTCGAGCAACATGGCACCGACTCACCTCAACTTCGGATCAAGGGCGTCGCGGACCGCGTCGCCCAGCATGATGAACGCCAGGACCGTGATCGCCAGGGCGCCCGAGGGCCAGAGGAGGGCGTGGGGGGCGTTGCGGATGTAGGGGGAGGCGGCGGAGATGTCGATGCCCCAGGAGACGCTCGGGGGTTTCAGGCCCACGCCGAGGTAGGACAGGGTGGCCTCCAGGGCGATGTAGGTGCCGAGGGCGATGGTCGCGACCACGATCACGGGGGCGACGGCGTTCGGGGCGATGTGGCGGAGCAGCATGCGGGAGTTGGAGGCGCCGAGGGCCCGGGCGGCCTGGACGTAGTCGTTCTGCTGGGCGGTGATGACCGAGCCCCGGGCGATCCGGGAGATCTGCGGCCAGCCCAGCAGCACCATGAAGCCGATCACCGGCCAGATGGTGTTACTGGTGACCACGGACAGGAGGACGAGACCGCCCAGCACCACCGGGATGGCGAAGAAGATGTCGGTGACGCGGGAGAGGAAGGAGTCCCAGACCCCGCCGAAGAAGCCGGCGAGTCCGCCGAGCACCGAGCCGAGGATCGCGACCCCGAGCGTGGCGCAGACGCCCACGGCGATGGAGATCCGCGCCCCGTAGACGGTCCGGGTGTAGACGTCGCAGCCCTGGCCGTCGAACCCGAAGGGGTGGCCGGGCTCGGAGCCCTGCTGGGCCTTGGAGAGGTCGCACTTGAGGGGGTTGCCGGAGGCGATCGCCGACGGCCAGAGGGAGATGAGGACCAGGAAGAGGATGACGAGCCCCGAGATGATGAAGACGGGGTTGCGGCGCAGGTCGCGCCAGGCGTCGGACCAGAGGCCGCGCGCCTTCTCGGCGGGGCCGACACCGATGTCCGGGACGTCACCGGCGGCGGCCGAGGGGACGCCGGCGTCCAGGGCGGGGCCCAGCGGCTTCTCCAAGGTCTCCGCCTCCGTCGTGGCCAGGTCCATGGTGCCGTCCAGTCCTGTGGCGGCGATGGCGCCGTCCTCGGCCGCGCGCCCGCCGCCCGACACATGCGGCTCCTCGGGTGGGGGCTCAGGCATAGCGAATCCTCGGGTCGAGTACGGCGTAGAGAAGGTCGACGAGCAGGTTGGCGAGGAGGAAGACGAGGACCAGGACGGTCACGAAGCCGACGACGGTCTGGGTGTTCTGGCGGAGGATGCCCTGGTAGAGCTGGTAGCCGACGCCGTGGATGTTGAAGATCCGCTCGGTGACGATGGCGCCGCCCATGAGGGCGCCGATGTCGGTGCCGATGAAGGTGACGACGGGGATGAGCGAGTTGCGCAGGAGATGCTTGCGGATGACCCGGTGGCGCGGCAGGCCCTTGGCGACGGCGGTGCGGACGTAGTCGGCGCGGGTGTTCTCGGCGATGGACGTCCGGGTGAGCCGGGTGACGTAGGCGAGGGAGACGGAGGCGAGGACCAGTCCGGGGACGATCAGCTCGTCGAAGGTGGCGTCGGAGGAGACCGAGGGCCGAATCCAGCCCCACTCCACACCGAGCAGCAGTTGGAGCAGCAGACCGGTGACGAAGGTGGGGACGGAGATGACGACCAGGGTGACCAGCAGTACGCCCGTGTCGGTGGGACGTCCGCGCCGCAGTCCGGTGACGACACCCAGCGTGATGCCGATGACGATCTCGAAGAGGATGGCGACGATCGTCAGCCGGATGGTGACGGGGAAGGCGGTGCCCATCAGCTCGGTGACCTCCTGCCCGTTGAACGCGGTGCCGAAGTCGCCGGTGAACACATTGCCCATGTAGGTCAGGTATTGCTGCCAGACGGGCTTGTCGAGGCCGAACTCCTTCCTGAGCCGGCCGGCCGTGGCCGGGTCGCACTCCCGGTCGCCGCACAGGCCCGCGATGGGGTCGCCCATCACGTTCACCATCAGGAAGATCAGCAGGGTGGCTCCGACGAAGACCGGGATCATCTGGAGCAGGCGCCGGACGACGTACCGCCCCATCGGAGGTCAGCCGACCTTGATCTGGTCGTACACCGGCACGCTGAACGGGTTCAGCTTCACGTTCGACAGCCGCTCGGAGTAGCCGGCGCTGCCGTTCTGGTACCAGAGCGGGATAGCGGCCATGTTGTCCCGGACGACCTCCTCGGCCTGCTGGAACTTCTCCACCGCGTCGCCCGTGTCCTCCTCGGCGTTGGCCTCGTCGACGAGGTCGTCGAACTTCGTGTTGGACCATTTGCCGTCGTTGGAGGAGGCGTTGGTGTAGTAGAGCGGCTGGAGGAAGTTCTGGATGAGCGGGTAGTCCATCTGCCAGCCGGCGCGGAACGGGCCGGGCATCTTGCGGTCGGTGATCTGGTTGCGGAAGTCGGCGAAGGTGCCGACCGGGTTGCCGACGCACGCCTTGTCGTTGTCGAGGGCGTTGTTGATGGAGTTGCAGACGGCGTCGACCCACTGCTTGTGGGAGCCGGTGTCCGCGTTGTACGTGATCTTGACCTGGCCGCCGGGGAGGCCGCCGCCCTCGTCGATCAGCTTCTTCGCGGCCTCCGGGTCGTACTCGCAAGCGTCGCCGCACAGGCCCTCCTCGAAACCGCCGTCCTTGGCGAGCACGGGTGAAGTCCAGTCGGTGACGGGGGTGCGGGTCTTCTGGAAGATGGTCTCGGTGATCTGGTCGCGGTCGATCGCCCGGGACAGGCCCGTGCGGACCTTGTCCATGCCCTGTTTGTTCCAGTCCTCGTCGTAGTAGGGGAAGGCGAGGGTCTGGATGATGCCGGCGG
The DNA here is from genome assembly GCF_053592555.1 of Streptomyces sp. NPDC002643. NCBI lineage: Bacteria > Bacillati > Actinomycetota > Actinomycetes > Kitasatosporales > Streptomycetaceae > Streptomyces > Streptomyces sp. NPDC002643. The sequence continues at coordinate 82,476 of NZ_JBSFVY010000016.1, read as the reverse complement.
GGGTGTTGATGTACCGGTCGCCGAGGTCCGCCTGGACGTTCTTGAGCTGGGAGGCGGGGACGTCGTCGACGAGGTCGAGGTTGCCGGCCATCAGGTCGGTGTAGGCGGTGTTGTTGTCGGTGTAGACCTTCAGGTCGACGCCGCCGTTCCGCGCCTTGTCCTCGCCGGCGTAGTCGTCCCATGTGCGCACACTGAGCTGGGAGCCCTTGATGTACGAGTCCACCATGTACGGGCCGTTACCGATGGGCTTGTTCAGCCAGGCGGCGTGGTCGGTGAAGAACACCTGCGGCAGCGGGGCGTAGGCGTTGTAGCCGAGGGTGTCGGGGAAGGTCGAGAACTTCTGGGTGAGCTTGACGGTGAAGGTGTTGTCGTCGACGACCTTCAGCCCGGAGAGCGTGTCGGCGGTCTGCTCGCTCCCGTCGTCGGGGTGGGTCTTGTCGTAGCCCTCGATGTACTCGAAGAAGTACGCGTTGCGCTGGTTGTTCTTGAGGCTCGCACCGTAGTTCCAGGCGTCCACGAAGGACTTGGCGGTGACCTTCTCGCCGTTGCTGAAGGTCCAGCCGTCCTTGATGGTGATGGTGAAGTTCCGCGAGTCGGTGGACTCGATGGATTCGGCGAGCATGTCCTCGGCCTCGCCGCTCTCCGGGTCGTACTGCTTCAGCCCCCGGAAGATCATCGAGAGCACCTTGCCGCCCTGCACCTCATTGGTGTTGGCGGGCTCCAGCGGGTTCTGCGGATCACCCCAGGAGGAGCTGAGCACGGCGCCGCTTTCGCCACCGCTGCTGCCACCGCTGTCGTCGTCCCCACCGCCACAGCCGGTCGCGACCAGCACGACCGCCGCCGCACCGGCGACCCATCGGGCATGCGTGGCTCCGCGCATGGTGTGCCTCCTCACGAGTGATCCGTTACCGGTCAATATCGGGGCATTCATCAGATAACGCACGCTCATGCGCCCGTATGGCGTCCGGCGAGCCCCACGTCGGCCGACAGGAGGAGCGCTCGGGCCGTCAGGAGGAGCGCTCGGGCCGGTAAGGGGAGGGTTCGGGCCGGTAAGAGCGGGGTGCGGGACGGACCTGGTCCAGGTCATGCCGGTGTCAAGCGTGGACAACCGAGCGGCCAGCACCGGGTCAAGCGGCAAAAGTCCAGCTCAAAGCCGCGAATACCCCATTGACCGAGGAACGGGGCGAGTTGAAGGGTCACGCCATGGGGACCTCGTCCACACCCTCGCCCTCCTCGTCGGCCATGCCCTTCGAGACGGTGGCCGACCCGGCTGCCGCACCCCCGGCACCCACCGCGCCGCCCCGGGGCACCGGCACCAGCTCGCCCGGCCGTATCGCCTGGCGGCGGTTCCGGCGCGACCGGGCCGGGGTGGTGTCGGCCGCCGTCGTACTGCTGTTCTTCGTCGTCGGCGTCGCCGCCCCGCTGATCGCCGAGGTGTACGGCAAGAACCCGTACACCACCTACGGCCAGAACCAGTCGGGTCTGCTGAACGACTTCGGGTTCCCCATCGCGCCCAACGGCGGCGTGAGCGGTGACTTCTGGTTCGGTGTCGAGCCGCAGCTCGGCCGGGACGTGTTCACCCTCCTCCTCTACGGCATCCGCAACTCGCTGCTGATCGCCACGGTGACGACCCTGCTGGTCGTGGCGCTCGGCATCGTCGTCGGGGTGACGGCGGGCTATCTCGGCGGCCGGATCGACAGCCTCGTGGGCCGGGTCGTCGACATCCTGCTGGCGTTCCCCTCCACGCTCTTCTTCATCGCCATGTGGCCGGTGATGCTCTCCGTGCTGGTCGAGCCGGACGAGAACACCCCGACGTGGCTGACGGTGGTGAGCCTGATCTCGGTGATGACCGCGTTCGGCTGGGCGCCCGTCGCCCGGCTGCTGCGCGGTGAGGTACTGGCCCTCAGGGAGCGGGAGTTCGTGGAGGCCGCCAAGGTGACCGGCGCCTCGGCGGCCCGGATCGTCTTCCGCGAGCTGCTGCCCAACCTGTGGACCCCGGTCCTCATCCAGGCGACCCTCGCGCTGCCGATGTACGTCACCACGGAGGCCGCCCTCGCCTTCCTCGGCGTCGGTCTCAGCGACCCGACCCCCGACTGGGGGGTGATGATCCAGCGCGGCGCGCAGGTCTACCAGAGCGACATCACCTACATGCTCTTCCCCGGCCTCTCCATGGTGATCTTCGTGATCGCCTTCAACCTCCTCGGCGACTCCGTCCGTGACGCCCTGGACCCGAAGACCAGACGCTGAGCGCCCTTTTCCCAGCGGACCCCTCCCTTCTCCCTGATTCAGGCAGGCTCCCATGTCGATCTCCCGCAGAAACCTCGTCATCGCCGGCTCGGTCGCGACGGCCGGCGGCTCCCTGCTTCTCAGCGCGTGCAGCAGCGGAGGCGGGGGCGGCACGGCGGGGGGCGGCGGTACGGCCGCCGGCTCGGCCGCGTACTCCAAGGTGTCCGTCGGCACGGCGGACGACTCCACGGGCCCGGCACCGGAGGTCAAGGGCGCCCGCACGGGCGGCACCATCCACGCGATCGGCCCCGACGACTTCTCCCACCTCGACCCCCAGCGCGTCTACTACGCCTGGAACTCCACGGTCGCGAACCTCTACGTCCGCTGCCTCACCGGCTACCGGATCGCGGCCGACGGCTCCATGAAGCTCGTCGGAGACCTCGCCACCGACCCCGGGACCATGGCGGACGCCGGCCGGACCTGGACGTTCACCCTCAAGGACGGGCTGAAGTGGGAGGACGGCACGGAGCTGACCGTCGAGGACGTACGCCACGGCATCGAGCGCGGCTTCGCGAGCTTCACCACCGAGGGCGCTACATACGTCCAGACCTGGCTGACGGGCTCCAACGACTTCCGCAAGCTCTACAAGGGCCCCTACGGCGGCAAGCACCTCGACTCGATCGTCACGGACACCGCGAAGAAGACCATCGCGTTCCATCTGAAGACGGCCCGCCCGGACTTCAACTGGGCGCTGGCGATGCACTCCTACGGGGCTGTGCCGGTCGTGCACGACAGCAAGGAGAAGTACGACAAGGACCCGGTGTCGTGCGGCCCGTACCGGATCAGGCAGCACTCGGTCGACAAGTCCCTGACCCTGGTGCGCAACACCCGCTGGGACCCGGACACGGACGCGATCCGCAACGCCTACCCCGACTCGGTGGTCTTCGAGTTCGGCCCCGAGGCGCTCCAGGCCACCGACCGGCTGATCGCCGACTCGGGCACCGACCAGTACGCGGTGATGGCGTACAGCGGCGTCCCCGCCGAACGCATCCAGAAGGTCATCGCCACACCGGAGTTGAAGGACCGCACGATCGACGGACTGTTGACGGGTCTGTACTACTACGCGATCAACTGTCGACGAATCAAGGATGTACGGGTACGTCAGGCCCTCAACTACGCCTGGCCGCTGGAGCAGATCCGGTCCATCTACGGCGGCCCGTCGGCCGGCGACTACGCGACGACCATCCTCAGCCCGGACATCGCGGGCCGGGTGAAGTTCGACGTCTACGGGAAGCTCACCGACCCCCGTGGTGACACGGCGAAGGCGAAGTCCCTGCTGAAGGAGGCGGGAAAGCTCGGCCAGAAGATCGTCTACACCTATCCGCAGGGCGCCGACGACGCGTACGACAAGACCAAGGTCGTCATCGTCAACGCCCTGAAGGAGGCGGGCTTCGACCCGGTGGTGAAGCCGGTGGAGTCGACGAGCTACTACGACCAGGTCGGCCGGATCGACAACGCCTTCGACGTGATGTGGTACGGCTGGTCGCCGGACTGGCCCGCCGCGTACACATTGATCCAGCCGCTCTTCGACGGCACGACGATCGCCGACAACGCGCCCAATGTCTCCCAACTCAATGTTGATTGGGTCAATGCGGCGATCAAGAAGGACGCCACCATCACGGACACCGGCAAGCAGGAGGCGGCCTGGGCGGCGCTCGACAAGCAGGTCATGAGCAAGGAGGCGCCGATCATCCCCGAGACGTACCAGCGCCGCTTCTATCTGTACGGCTCCAAGGTGGGCGGCGCCGAATTCGACCCCCTGTTCTCGGCGTTCACCCTCTACAAGCTGTACGTCAAGGCCTGAGGCGTAGGGACACCGGTGCGGCCATGCTCCGTTTCATCGCACGCCGAACGCTGAGCGCGCTGCTGATCCTCCTGATCATCAGCGCGATCACGTTCGTCCTCTTCTACGTCGCCCCGCGCGACCCCGCCCGCGCGGCCTGCGGCAAGCTGTGCACCCCGCAGACGCTCGCCCTGGTCCGGCACAACCTCGGCATCGACGATCCGCTGCCGGTGCAGTACTGGCACTGGCTGACGGGACTGTTCCTGGGCCGCGACTACACCGGGCTGGGCCACTGCCCGGCCCCCTGCCTCGGCTACTCCTTCACCAACCACGAACCGGTCCTGGGCCTGATCACGGACCGCTTCCCGACCACGCTGTCCCTCTCGGTCGGCAGCGCGGTCGTCTTCGTCGTCCTCGGCGTCGGCACGGGCATGGTCGCGGCGGTGACGCAGGGCAGGGCCCTGGACAAGATCGCGTCCTCCGCGTCCCTGGTCGGCTCGTCCCTCCAGATCTACATCGTCGGAGTGGTGGCGATGTACTACCTCTCCGACCAGTGGCATCTGCTCCCCCGCCCCTCGGACGCGGTGGGGCTGAGCCAGGCCCCCCTGACCTGGTTCAAGGGCCTGCTCCTGCCCTGGCTGGTCCTGGCCGTCATCTTCACCGCCAACTACACACGCATGACCCGCTCCCAGCTGGTCGAGACCCTCGCCGAGGACTACGTCCGCACGGCCCGCGCCAAGGGCATGTCCCGCCGCACGGTCTTCTTCCGCTACGCCTGGCGCGGCGCCATGGGCCCCATCGTCACCATCCTCGGCCTCGACCTGGGCTATCTGCTGGGCGGCGCGATCATCACGGAGGAGACCTTCGGCCTGCACGGCATCGGAGCCCTGTCCATCAAGGCCGTACGCGACAACGACCTGCCGCTGCTGCTGGGGGTGGTCCTGGTGGCGGCGACGGCGATCGTCATCGCGAACATCGTGGTGGACGCGGTGTACGCGGTGATCGACCCTCGGGTGCGGTTGCCCTAGGGCCTGTCGTTTGGATCACGCCTGGGCCGCGGGGTGTGGCACGCACTCCCCCACTGAGCGGGAGGTGCCCCCACCGCGGGAGGTACCCCCATCACCCCGCTCACCGGCAGCCACCCAGGCACCGCAGCCCGCAGCCCGAAGCCCGAAGCCGGCATGATCCAAACGACAGACCCTAGCGCGGCCGAGGCGGGGACAGCCGGTCGGTGTCGGCCCGTCTCAGCCCAACTCCCCCCGTTCCACGCAGAATTCATTGCCCTCGGGGTCGGCCATGAGGACCCAGCCGCCGCCGTCCGGGCGGGTGTGGTCGGCGACGACACGGGCGCCGAGCCCGAGCGCCCGCTCGACCTCCTCGGCACGCGTACGCCCCTGGGGCTTCAGATCGAAGTGCACCCGGTTCTTCACCGACTTGGCCTCCTGAACCCGCACGAACAGCAGCCGCGGCCCCCCGTCCGGGTCCGCGATCAACGCCTCCGGGTCACCGGGCTTGTCGTCGTCGGCCAGGGGGCGGCCGAGCAGTTCGCTCCAGAAGAGACCGACGTAGTACGGATCGCCGGTGCAGTCGATGGTGACGCTGTGGACGGTGGGGTGCATGACAAGACTCCGATCGATTACGGCGGCTAAGGCAATTACGGCTGTTACGGCTGTTACGGCTGTTACGGCTGTTACGGCTTCAAACGGCTCGGGTCGGCTCAGGGTTGGCCGCTCACTCTCGGCGGCCAGGTGAACGGCAGCCGAGCGCCGTCGACACAGCCCCGGACGCCTCCTCCAGGGACCCGAAACACGCATGTGCGCCCCGGAGTTCACCGGCCCCGTGCGTGGACGCCACCGCGTACACCGTGCACCCGGCGGCGAGCCCGGCCGCCACACCCGCCGGGGCGTCCTCGACCACCAGGCAGCGGCCCGGGTCGACCCCCAACCGGGCGGCGGCGGTCAGATACCCCTCGGGCGACGGCTTGCCCTCGCGCACGTCCTCGGCGCACACCCGCACCTCGGGCACCGGCAGCCCCGTACGAGCCAACCGAGCCGCGGTCGGCTCCGCGCGGCTGGACGTGACCACGGCCCACCGGCCCACCGGCAGCGCCCGCAACAACCCGGCGGCTCCGGGGAACGCCCGGAACCCCGGCTCCTCGGCCGCCATCAACCGGTCCAGTGCCCGGTGCTCCTCGACGGGGTCCCGCTCGGGCGCCACCGCCCTCAGGATGTCCGCCCGCCGCCGCCCCTGCGTGGCCACCCACACCGCCTCGGGGTCCAGCCCCCGCTCCCGCGCCCAGGCCCGCCACACCCGCCCGTGCGCGTCGGCGGTGTCGATCAGCACCCCGTCCACATCGAACAGCACAGCCGTGGCCAACGCCCCGTCACCCGCCACCCGTCGCCCCCGTCCCGGATCGCCGTCCCGGATCGCCGTCCCGCATCGTCGTCCCCGCAGCCGCCGGAAACGCTACAGGGCCCGCCGCGCGTCAGCGATGTCACTGTCGTACGGCAGACCCCGAGCGGAAACGAACGGGCAGCCCACGCGGAGACGAACGGTCACCCCTTGGTGGTCTTCGCCTCGGACCCGGCGGTCGCGCTGTCCTCCAGCGCCTTCAGCGCCGGGTCCAGCACGACGTCCTCGGCGCGCGCCTCGGTCGTCGGGTCCTCCGGGAAGTGGCAGGCCGTGAGGTGGCCGTCGCGGTTGCCGGAGAGCTGGAGCAGCGGCGGCTCCTCGGCGGCGCACTTGTCCTGCGCCTTCCAGCAGCGCGTACGGAAGCGGCAGCCGGACGGCGGTGCGATCGGCGAGGGCACGTCGCCGGAGAGCCGGATGCGTTCCCGGTTCTCGGCCTCGTCGTCGATCCCGACCTCGGGGACGGCCGAGAGCAGGGCGTGGGTGTAGGGGTGGCGGGGGCGGTTGTAGATCGAGTCACGGTCACCGACCTCCACCACCTTGCCGAGGTACATCACGGCCACGCGCTGCGAGAAGTGCCGGACGATGGCGAGGTCGTGCGCGATGAAGAGGAAGGCGATGCCCAGCTCCTCCTGGACCTTCTGGAGCAGGTTCACCACCTGGGCCTGGATCGACACGTCCAGCGCGGAGACCGGCTCGTCGGCGACGATCAGCTTCGGGTTCAGGGCGAGCGCGCGGGCCACACCGATGCGCTGACGCTGACCGCCGGAGAACTCGTGCGGGAAGCGGTTGTAGTGCTCGGGGTTGAGGCCGACCAGCTCCAGCAGCTCGCGGACCTTCTTCTCCCGGCCGCCCTCCGGCTCGATCCCGTTGACCTCCATCGGGGACTTGATGATCGTGCCGACTGTTTGCCGGGGGTTCAGCGAGGAGTACGGGTCCTGGAAGATCATCTGGATCTCGGACCGGATGGGCGCCAGCTGCCTGCGCGAGGCGTGGGTGATGTCCTTGCCCAGGTAGGTGATCTTGCCCGCGGTCGGCTCCAGCAGCCGGGTGATCAGCCGGCCCGTGGTCGACTTGCCGCAGCCCGACTCGCCCACCAGGCCGACGCTCTCGCCGACGCCGACGGTCAGATCGACGCCGTCGACCGCCTGTACGGCGCCGACCTTGCGTTTGATCGGGAAGCCGCCGTAGATGGGGAAGTGTTTGGTCAGGCCCTGGACTTCGAGGAGGGTTTCCTTCGAGGTGCCGGTGGAGCCCTGCTGTGCGGGGAGGGTGAGGTTGTCGCTCATGATCTCGGTTCTCCCTAGCGCAGCCGGGGCTGGATCTTGTCGATGAAGATGGTCTGCTTCTGCTCCGCCGTCAGATGGCAGGCGGCGGCCCGTCCCTCGGCCAGCGGCGGCCGGGTGTCGGTGCACAGCGTCCCGGTGACCTCGCCCGTGAACGCGCACCGCGGATGGAAGCGGCAGCCGGTGGGCGGGTTGAGCAGCGACGGCGGTGCGCCGGGGATCGGCGTCAGCATCTCGTGGATGTCACCGTCCAGGCGCGGCATCGAGCTGAGCAGGCCCCAGGTGTAGGGGTGCCGGGGGGCGTGCAGCACCTCCTTGACGCTGCCGCGCTCCACGGCCCGACCGGCGTACATCACCAGCAGGTCGTCGGCCATGTGGGAGATGACGCCGAGGTCGTGGGTGATGAAGATGATCGCGGAGCCGAACTCCTGCTGGAGGTCCTTGAGCAGGTCCAGGATCTGGGCCTGCACGGTCACGTCGAGAGCGGTCGTCGGCTCGTCGGCGATCAGCAGGTCGGGGTCGCACATCAGCGCCATGGCGATCATCGCGCGCTGGCGCATACCGCCGGAGAACTGGTGCGGGTAGTCGTCGAAGCGCACCTTGGGCTGGGGGATGCCGACCTTCTCCAGCATCTGGATCGCCCGGTCCTTGGCCTCCTTCCTGGAGGCGCCGCGGTGCTTCATGAACGGCTCGGACAGCTGCCGGCCCACCGTGTAGTACGGCGACAGGGCGGTCAGCGGGTCCTGGAAGATCATCGCCATCTTGTTGCCGCGGAGCTTCTCCAGCTCCTTCTCGGTGGCGGTGACCAGTTCCTTGCCGTCGAGGACGATCTCGCCGTCGACGGTGCTGGTCCGGGGGTTGTGCAGGCCCAGGATCGTCAGGTTGGTGACGGACTTGCCGGAGCCGGACTCGCCCACGATGCCCAGGGTCTTGCCGCGCTCGACGTCGAAGGAGAGCCCGTCGACGGCTTTGACGATGCCGTCCTCGGTGGAGAACTGCACCCGCAGGTCACGGACCGAGAGGAAGCTCTCGGGCCCGGTCGGGGCCGGGGCGTCCTCGGTCTTGGTCAGTGTGGTCACGGTGGTTCGTTCTTCCTAGGAGAGCCGGACGCGCGGGTCGATGTAGGCGTACGCGATGTCGGTGAGGATGTTCACGATGAGGATGAAGAAGGCACCGAACATCATGACGCCCATCGTCAGCGGGAGGTCCTTGGAGCCGGCGCCCTCCACGGCCAGGCGTCCGATGCCCTGGAGGGAGAAGGTGATCTCGGTGACGACGGCACCGCCGAGCATGGAGCTGATGTCGATGCCCAGGACGGTGACGATCGGGATCATCGAGCCGCGCCAGGCGTAGCGGAAGAAGACGTACTTCTTCGACATGCCCTTGGCGCGAGCGGTGCGGACGTGCTCCTCCGCGAGCTGCTCGATCATCGCGGCACGCGCCATACGCGTGTACTGCGCGGTGAAGATGGTGGCCATCACGACCACGGGGATCGACATCCCGATGAACCAGCCGGCCGGGTCCTCGGTGAGGGGAACGTACTTGGGGTCCTCCATCCAACCGGTGCTGTAGACGAGGATGACCAGCACGATCGGGCCGAGGAAGTAGATCTGGAAGGAGCTGAGCACCATGGACGCGCCCGTGGCGACCTTGTCGATCAGGGAACCGCGCCGGTAGGCGGCGAGCATGCCCGCGCCGACACCGATGAGGAGGAAGCAGATCGCGCCGCCCGCGGTCAGCGTGAGGGTGGTCGGGAACCGGTCGATGATCGTGTCCCAGACCATGTCGCCCGAGTGGAACGACTGGCCGAGGCACGGGGCCGCGCAGTGGCCGTCCGGGAAGTCACGGCCCGTCACGATGCCGGACATGAACTGCCAGAACTGGGTCGCGATGGGCAGGTTCAGGCCGAGCGCCTCGCGGATGTCCTCCAGTCTCGCCGCGGAGCAGTCCCTGCCACAGGCCAGAGAGGCGTAGTCGGACGGCGCGGCGACGAAGAGGAAGAACGTGGCGGCGCCGATGAGAAACAGGGTGACGACGGCGCCGGCCAAGCGCCGGATGATGAACTGAAGCATGGCGGGGAGGCTGCTCTCTACGGAGACGGTGGGAGGTTTCACGGAACCGCGGGAGTGCGCTCCGCCTGGTGCGCACCCCCGCGATCAGCCGTAGGACGTTACGACTTCAGGTACAGGCCGTTGACGTCGATGTAGCTCGACTCGGTGCTGTAGCGGGCACCGCCGATGTTCGAACCGTGCAGCTGGAACTGCTTGACGTACCACAGCGGAGCGGCCGGGTTGATCTTCTCCAGGATGTAGTGGTGCGCTTCCTTCCAGGTCGCCTCGGCCTCGGTCGGCTCCTGGGTCAGGGCCTTCTTGATCAGCTCCTGGACCTTCGGGTCGTTGACGTGCGAGTAGTTCGGCGAACCGTCGGCGATCTGGTCACCGTCGTAGACGGGCGTGACGACCGTAGCGGCGGACGGCCAGTCCTGGCCCCAGCCGCTGATGTAGATGTCGTACGGGTTGTCGAGCTTGCCGATCTGCTCGTAGTAGCTCGCCGAGTCGACCTCCTTGGAGACGACATCGATGCCGACCTTGGTCAGCGCGTCCTCGATGGCGACCTTGCGCTTCTGGCCCGCCTCGTTGTTGTTGTAGGCGAAGACGAGCTTCTTCTCGGCGGCCGGAACGTCCTTCAGGAGTTCCTCGGCCTTCTCGATGTTGCCCTGAGGCGTCGCGAGGCGGCCGTACGGGTCGTAGGAGTCCTCGTAGCCCGGCAGGGTCGGGGCGAAGAGGTTCTGGGCGACGTCACCGCCGTAGACACCGCCCTCACCGGCGATGAGCGACTTGGAGTTCACCGCGTAGGTGATCGCGTCGCGGACCTTCTTGTTCTTGACCCGGTCCAGGTTGAAGTTGAGCACCTGGACGTAGGGGGCGTAGCCCTTGACCGTGCGCTTGTTGACGGCCGGGTCGGTGACGACGTCCTGGATCTGCGTGGACTCCACGGTGCCGGTGAGCTGGATGGCGTTCTTGGAGGCACCCTGGTCGGCGATCAGACGCTTGGTCTGGGTGGACTCGGTGACACCGAAGTCCATGTTCCAGCCGTCCACGTACTGGTGGCGCACGGAGTCTGTCTTCGGGTCCCACTGGTCGTTCTTGACGAGCTTGAGGGACTTGCCGACCTTGTACTCGGCGATCTTGTACGGGCCGGTGGAGACCGGGGCCTTGTCGTACTTCTCCTTCGTGTCGGTCTTCTCCGGAACGATGGTGTAGCCCGGCATGGCCAGCGTCTGCGGGAGGTCCGGACGCGACTGGTCGAAGTGGAAGACGATGGTCTTGTCGTCCGGGGTGTCCAGGACGGTGTCCGGCAGGTGCTTGTCGCCGTAGCCGCCGTCCGGCAGGGCGTCGCGGTAGTCCGGACCGCTCAGCCAGGTCTGCAGATAGGTGGGGCCGTCGAAGATGAACTTGGCGTACTGGCGCTCGATGGTGTGGCGGACGTCGGCCGAGGTGATCTCGTTGCCGTTCTGGTCCTTGATGCCGTCCTTGAGCGTGAACGTCCAGGTCTTGCCGTCGTCGGAGGAGGTGCCCGAGTCGGTCGCGAGGTCACCGACGACCGCGACGCCGCCCTTGCCGTCCTCCTTGAAGTTCGTCAGCCCGCGGAAGAGCAGGTTGGCGACCTGGCCGGCGTCGGAGACGTAGATCTGCCCGGGGTCCAGGTGCGAGAGACCCGCCTCCTGGTAGACCTCGACGGTGCCGCCGCTCTTTGCGCCGGCCACCTCCTCGGCCGGGCCGGTGGAGGCAGCGGCGTCGGCGTAGGTGACGGGCTTGGCCTGGGCCGCCGCACCCTTCTGGTCTTCCGCGGCGTTCTTCTTCGAGTCGGTGCCCTTGTTCTCCGAGCAGCCGGTCAGCGCGAGTGAGCCGGCCGCGAGGGCGACGACTATGGCGCGCGCTCTGCGCGAGGTGAGCGACTTCATGACGGTGTATGCACCTACCTGTCGGTTGTTATCCATGAGTACTGCCTGACGCGGCTGGTAGGCCGACGCGGGGGCGGCAGTCACCCCCCACCAATGGACGATTCAGCGCCCGGACTTGGGGTCGAAGGCATCCCGTACGGAGTCTCCGAGAAGGTTGAAGCAGAGGATGAAGAACACCAGCGCCAGGCCCGGGAAGAACATGAACGCCGGGTCCTGCTCGGCGTACTTGGCGCCGGCCGCGAACAGCCGTCCCCAGTCCGGGGTGGGCTCGACGAAGCCGACACCCGCGAAGGAGAGGAACGCGATGGTGAGGATCGTGCTGGGCAGCTGATACGTGAACTGCACCAGGATCGGGGAGACGACGTTGGGCAGGATCTCCTTGCGGACGATCCGCCAGGGCGAGGCGCCGGAGACCTTCGCCGCCTCCACGAACTCCCGCTCCCGCAGGGACAGCACCGTGGAACGGACCAGACGGGCCATACCCATCCAGCCCAGCAGCCACAGCACGATCAGGATCGCGAGCGCCCGGAAGTACGTGGGCGTCTCCTCCCTCGGGTCCACGAAGAACGCGGTCACCACGGGCATGAAGGCGATGAAGAACAACTGCTGCGGAAAGGACAGGAAGAAGTCGGTGACGCGCCCGATCCAGTAGTCGGTCCTGCCACCGAAGTAGCCGCCGATCAGACCGATGATGACGCCGGTGACCATCAGCAGCACGGTCACGCCCAGCGCCATGAACAGCGAGGTGCGCATGCCGTACACCAGCATGGCGAACAGATCCCGCCCGTACTGCGGCTCCACCCCGAACCAGTGGGTCCCCGAGACACCGCCGAAGTAGCCGAGCGGCAGACCGAAGTCGTCCAGCACGGGGGTGTCCGCGTAGGTGGGGTCCTGGCCGTACAGGGTGTAGGGGTTGGTCCCGCTGATGGCGGTGAGCAGCGGGGCGCACAGCGCGATGACGAAGTAGAAAATCACTACCCCGGCGCAGAACATGCCAGTACGGTCTCGCCTGAAGCGCTGCCACATCAGCTGGCCGGGGGAGCGACCTTCAAGCGTCTTCGGCTTGTCGGCCTCGGTGGTCTCAGCCAGTTCGGGCTCCAAGGCGACCGTGGGTCCCGAGCCCTCGGCCTTGGTTGGACTGGTCATGTGTGTTCTGCCCCCGGGGGGTTGGAGAGTTGAGCGCAGCACAGATACCGGCGGGTTCTGTGGTTTGGGGGAACTTTCGCCAAGGCGGTCAACGCGCGTCAAGGGCGGAAGGCATAGGGATCTCCCTACCGTCCATATTTTGAGCAAAAATTGCAAAGATTGACACCTAAGCGCGCTTGACAGCCGAGACCAAGACTTCGCGAAACGGACATTTAAGCTGGGATTTTTGTTTACATGTCCGAAACTTGATCGCCGGGTCACCGATATCCGAACAGCGTCGCACAGCTCACGGACAGTCAATCGAACGGTCCGGGACGCAAGTCCAGCCTCCTCCGCGAGGCCTTCACGCCCTCCCCGAAACCACCAGCATCCCCATCGAACCTCCCGCGTATGCGGGCACGACGAAAGCCCGGCCCTCCACAAGCGGAGAACCGGGTCCGCACAGACAGTCGGTGGCGGGGTGTCAGCCGTGCTTGGCGCGGCTCGCCGCACGCGCCCGCTCGCGTGCGTCCAGGTTGACCTTGCGGATGCGTACGGCCTCGGGGGTGACCTCGACGCACTCGTCGTCGCGGCAGAACTCCAGGGACTGCTCCAGCGACAGCTTGCGCGGCGGGACGATGGACTCGGAGACGTCGGCGGCCGAGGACCGCATGTTCGTCAGCTTCTTCTCCTTGGTGATGTTGACGTCCATGTCGTCGGCGCGGGAGTTCTCACCGACGATCATGCCCTCGTACACCTCGGTACCGGGCTCCACGAACAGCACACCGCGCTCCTGGAGGTTCGTCATCGCGAACGCGGTGACGGCACCGGAGCGGTCGGCGACCAGCGAGCCGTTGTTACGGGTCTGGAGCGCGCCGAACCAGGGCTCGTGGCCCTCGTGGATGGAGTGTCCGATACCCGTACCGCGAGTCTGCGTCAGGAACTCGGTGCGGAAGCCGATGAGACCGCGCGAGGGCACCACGAACTCCATGCGCACCCAACCCGAGCCGTGGTTGGACATGTTGTCCATACGGCCCTTGCGGACGCCCATCAACTGCGTGACGGCGCCCATGTGTTCCTCGGGCACGTCGATCGTCATGCGCTCGACCGGCTCATGGACCTTGCCGTCGATCTCCTTGGTGACGACCTGCGGCTTGCCGATGGTCAGCTCGAAGCCCTCGCGGCGCATCTGCTCCACCAGGATGGCCAGCGCCAGCTCACCACGCCCCTGCACCTCCCAGGCGTCGGGCCGCTCGGTGTTGTCCAGCACCCGGAGGCTGACGTTACCGATCAGCTCACGGTCGAGGCGGTCCTTGACCTGGCGGGCGGTGACCTTGCGGTCCTTGACGGCCGCCTTGTTGTCGGCGCCCTTGCCGGTGCCGCCGCGGCCGACCAGCGGGGAGGTGTTCGTACCGATGACCATGGAGATCGCCGGCTCGTCGACCGTGATCAGCGGCAGCGCGAGCGGGTTCTCGGGGTCGGCCAGCGTCTCGCCGATCATGATGTCCGGGATACCGGCGACCGCGCAGATGTCACCGGGGCCGGCCTTCTCGGCGGGCTTGCGGGTGAGCGCCTCGGTCATCATCAGCTCGGAGATACGGACGTTGGTGACCGAGCCGTCGCGCTTCATCCACGCGACCGTCTGGCCCTTCTTCAGCTCGCCCTGGTGCACGCGCAGCAGCGCGATACGGCCGAGGAAGTTGTCGGCGTCCAGGTTGGTGACGTGCGCCTGGAGCGGGGCCTCGTCGTCGTACGTCGGGGCCGGGATGTGCGCCAGGATCGTGGAGAAGAACGGCTCCAGGCTGGTGGAGTCGGTCGGGACCGTGCCGTTGTCGGGCTTGGTCAGCGAGGCGACGCCGTCACGGCCACACGCGTAGACGATCGGGAACTCGATCTGGTCCTCGTCGGCGTCGAGGTCCAGGAAGAGGTCGTAGGTCTCGTTGACGACCTCGTCGATACGGGCGTCGGGCCGGTCCGTCTTGTTGATGCACAGGATGATCGGCAGCCGGGCCTGGAGCGCCTTGCGCAGCACGAACCGGGTCTGCGGCAGCGGGCCCTCGGAGGCGTCGACGAGCAGCACGACACCGTCCACCATCGACAGACCGCGCTCGACCTCACCGCCGAAGTCGGCGTGGCCGGGGGTGTCGATGATGTTGATGGTGATCGGGTCCCCGCCGTCCTTGGGGTGGTACTTCACCGCCGTGTTCTTGGCGAGGATCGTGATGCCCTTCTCACGCTCCAGGTCGTTCGAGTCCATCATGCGGTCGTCGACCGAGTCGAGCTGGTGGGCGGCGAAGGCACCGGCCTGCTTCAGCATGCCGTCGACGATGGTCGTCTTGCCGTGGTCGACGTGAGCAACGATGGCTACGTTACGGATGTCGTGACGCGTTGCAGTCACAGCCATGGTGTGGCGTTCTCCCGGAGTGTGTGGACGGCCCCTGCTGCGTACATCTGTGTTACGCGGGCCCTGCCGGGCTGCACACGCCACGGCCTCACCCCATCGTACGGTGCCGCTGCCGCTGGGCTTGGCCGGGAGGTGGGCGGGGGTGGGATTGTGAGGTACTCGGCAGGGAGTGGGCCTGTGTGCGGGGTGCCTGCGCGGCGGCGGATACAGCGGGTCGTGGGGGCGCGGTCTCATCTGCCGGGTTTCTGTGCGTTGGAGGGTGCGGGCAGTGGTGGGCTGGTCGCGCAGTTCCCCGCGCCCCCTGAAAAGCAGGGGCTGCGCCCCGCTTTTCATCGGCCCGAAGGGCCGTATCGCAGGGCCGCAGGCCCGTGCTTTCAGGGGCGCGGGGCTGTGACATCAGCGGCTTCGCCGCGGGGCGCGAGCGACCACACACCACCCGCACCCGCCAACGAACCCCACCTCCCCCGAGCTGTAAGGCACCCAAGGAGGTCGAAGGGGCGCAGCCCCTGGGGAAGGGACGGGTAGGGGCGGCGGGGGCGAGGGAAAGGTCAGCTGGGGCGAGGGGTGGTCGCGGAGGTCCTGTCGGCCTTGTTCAGGAAGCCCATGTCCTCGTACACCGGGGTCTCGAAGCCGAAGGCGCCCACGTTGGCGAGGTTCGTGCGCGTGGCGATGAGCTGGGGGCGCTGGTAGAGGGGGATGGAACCGGCGGCGGCCCAGATGCGGGCGTCCGCCTTGCGGATCAGTGAGCGCGTCTCGGACTCGTCGAGTGTGGAGACCGCCTGGTCGAAGAGCTGATCCACCTGGTCGGTACCCACCCGGGTGTAGTTCTGCTCGACGCTCAGCGAACCGTCCGCCGCCGGCACGGGCTTGGCGTAGATCGGCCGGGCGTCCGTCGCCGGGTACGCGGAGGTGGGCCACGAGTACAGCGCCAGGTCGTACTGCCCGTTCGCGATGTGGTCCTTGAAGTAGCTCTCACCGGCGACCTTGGAGATCTCCGTACGGATACCGACCCGCCCCAGCATCGTCGCGATCCGCTTCCCCACGGCCCGCAGCGACTCCGTCCCCGGACCGGACGGCAGCACGAAGCGGAGCGTCAGCGGCTTGCCGTTCTTGGCCAGCGGCCCCCGTGCCGGGTCGCCGGGCGCCCGCGTCCCCTTCGGCGCGTACGCCCCCGAGGCGTCCCCGGCCCCGTCCGTCTCCCGCTGCCCGTCCCGCCCGAGACGCTCGTCCCCGGCGTCGCCGTCACCGCCCTCCCGGTCGCCGTCGTACGGCTTGTCGTCGTGCCTGGCGACAGACGCGCCGTCGTTCCCGGGGTCCCAGGCGGCACCGGACGACTCGGCGGCCCCCTCTCCACGCCCCTCGCCCTTCTCGCCCTTCTTCCCCTCCGGCCCGGCGGCCTTCTTCCCCGCCGCCTTCTCCTCGTTCTCCGCGATCGGCCCGCCCCGCTCCCACCCGGCGTCGGCGAGCAGGGCCCGCGCCTCCTCGGTGTCCTGGCCGCCGAGCGCCCCGCTGTTGTCGGCGTACGCGGCCTGGCCGGCGAGGGCGAGGTGGCTGCCGACGGGTTCGGCGGGCAGCCCCAGGGGCTTCAGGACGAGCGCGGCGAGCGCCTCGCGGTCGAGGGCGCGGGCCACGGCCCGGCGTACGCGTTCGTCGGCGAGGGGGCCGTCGGAGCCGTTGAGGGCGAGCTGGGTGAAGGCGGGTTCCAGGGACCGGCGGACGGTGAAGCGGCGCAGCGCGGACTGCTGGGCCGCGAGGCGGGCGCTCGCCTCGCGGCGCTCCTTCCGCGCGCTCTTCTCGTCCTCGGCCGCCTCCTCGTCCGAACCGTGCGCGATCGCCCAGGAACGCAGGGCGTCGGCCGCGCCGAGCTGCCCGCCCACACCCCGCGCGAGGGGCCCGTGCGCCCCGGCTCCCACTCCCCCGCCGTCACCGACCTCGACCCCGGCCGCCGCGTCGGCCCCCGTCCCCGACTCGACCCCGCCACCGGCCCTAGCACTCGCGCTGGCACCTGCACTGGCGGTGCCCCCGGCCCCGGCCTGCCCCTGTCCCCCGCCCGCCCGTGTGATCCGGGCGGCCTGCACCGCGTCGACCTCGGCGATGTCGACCTCGCCGTCGGCGAGCGCCTTGGTCCGCTTGTCGCGCGGCACGGCCTTCAGCACCAGCTCGGAGAGCTTCGCGGGGCGGCCCCACCAGCGGGCGTTACGGGTGAGGGTGACCTCTCCGTCCTCGCGGTCGACCTCCTTGAGCGCGAACGGCCCGGCGGTGACCTTGAGCTTCTTGCGGGCGCCGTCGTTGAAGGAGTCGGGGGTGCCCATCACCTGCTTGGGGTAGAGCGGCGAGAACAGCGACTTCCAGTCGGCGTAGCGGCGGGCGAAGGTGACCCGGACCTCCATGTCGTCGGCGCCGCGTTCGATCTTCTCGATGCGCTCGTACCCGGCGTTCCGCGCGGTCCAGTACGCGGAGTCCTTGCCGGACAGGGCCCGCCACTGGGCGGCGAAGTCGGCGGCGCCGATCTCCCGGCCGTCGCTCCAGACGGCCTCCGGGTGGAGCTTGTAGACCACGACCTGCTTGGGCTCGCGCTCGACGACCTTCGCGGATTCCAGGTAGTCGGTGTTCCTCTCGGGCCGCCCACTGGCGTCGAGGCGGTACATCGACGGCAGTACGGCACCGGCGATCCGTGTGGTGGCGGCGTCGGCGTCGGCCTGGAAGGTGTTCAGGGTCTCCGGGACGGCGTCCACCGCCCAGCGCAGGCTGCCGCCGTCCTTGACGCGGTCACGGTCGGCCGGGGCGATGTCCTGGTCGGCCATCGGCCTGCCCGCCGGGTCGTTCTCGCTGCATGCGCCGAGCAGGGGCACCGCGAGCGCGCCCGCGGTGAGGAAGGCGACCGAGCGCATGACCGCGCGCAGGCCGATGCCGTCGTGGGACATCTCTGCTACCTCCGATGGGCCGCCCCGCCAGTGAACGGTCACCTCGGGTGGGCCGCACCGCCGGCGAACGGGGTTTATGATCACTTTTGGGTGCATATGGAGCTGATCAGATCTACGGCCACACACTGAAGAGGAAGGGAGGGACCGACCGGCGGCGACACGCGGCGGGGAACGAAAAGCCACCCGTGCGGCGCAACGCACCGAACCCCGGCGCACACCGAGCGCGTTTGGGCGTGCAGGGGAGGCCCGCAATCCGCCAATCCATGCACATCCCTTCACAGCGCAACGTGTGACGCGCAACACTCGCAGGCGCATGAACGTTGCCGCCTCGGCCTCCACGACCCGCGGAAGTGAGGGCAAGTCATGTCCGTGCAAGACGAATTGACATCGGTCCAGCGGTGCCTCGACGACCTGTACCGGTCGGTGGGACGCCTGGAACAGCAGATCGGCGGCGGCGGACTCGACATGCGCCGAGTCCGCGTAGACGCCGACCATCTGCGCGAGAGCGTGGCGCTGCTGCGCGAGACCGCCCCCGGCGGCCCCTCCCCAAAGCGCCCCGACCTCGTCGCCATCCCCGACACCCCGTACGACGACTCCCTGTGGACGGACACGGACGACGAGGGCCTCGGCGCCCGCGACCGCCGCGCGCCCTGAGTCCGCCCCAGGACAAGACCGCGACCACGACCTGAGCACCCGACCGGGAGTCCCCGTTGGCCACTGGTACGGAACCACCAGCGACAGAACCCCATCCCGGACGCGGCGGCGTACACACCGGTACGCGCGCCGCGATCGCCGCCCCGCATCTGCGGACCGACCGCTGGTGGCTGGCGCCCGCCACCACCGCGGCCGGTCTGCTGGCCTTCATCGTGTACTCGACCTGGCGGGCCTTCGCGGACGCGCACTACTACGCGGCCCCGTATGTCTCGCCGTTCTACTCGCCCTGTCTGGCGGAGCGCTGCGAGCCGATGCACGCGGGCCCCAACTGGGAGATCTTCGGCAGCTGGTGGGGCATCTCACCGGCGATCATCATCCTGATCTTCCCGCTCGGCTTCCGCCTGACCTGCTACTACTACCGCAAGGCGTACTACCGCGGCTTCTGGGCCTCCCCGCCCGCCTGCGCCGTCGCCGAGCCGCACAAGAAGTACACCGGTGAGACCCGCTTCCCGCTGATCCTGCAGAACATCCACCGGTACTTCTTCTACGCCGCCATCCTCGTCGCGGGCATCCTCACCTACGACACCGTCCTGGCGTTCCGCGACGAGGACTACGAGTGGGGCCACATGGGTCTCGGCACCCTCGTCTTCCTCGTCAACATCGTGCTGATCTGGGCGTACACCCTCTCCTGCCACTCGTGCCGGCACATCGTCGGCGGCAAGCTCAAGCATTTCTCCAAGCATCCCGTGCGCTACCGGATGTGGCAGTGGATCGGGAGGCTCAACGCCCGCCATATGCAGCTGGCCTGGGCGTCGTTGGTGAGTGTGGCGCTCGCCGACTTCTACGTGTATCTGGTCGCGTCCGGTGTCTTCGACGACCCCAGGTTCTTCTAGACGGGCTTCTGGCCGGGAAAGAGGCGTTTTTCGATGTCCGTGGTGGAACGGCAGGAGTGGGACGTCGTCGTGGTCGGCGCCGGGGGTGCGGGCCTCCGCGCGGCGATCGAGGCACGGGAGCGGGGCGCCCGTACCGCCGTGATCTGCAAGTCCCTGTTCGGCAAGGCCCACACGGTGATGGCCGAGGGCGGTATCGCCGCCGCCATGGGCAACGTCAACGAGAACGACAGCTGGCAGGTCCACTTCCGCGACACCATGCGCGGCGGCAAGTTCCTCAACCAGTGGCGGATGGCCGAGCTGCACGCGCGCGAGGCCCCCGACCGGGTGTGGGAGCTGGAGACCTGGGGCGCCCTCTTCGACCGTACGAAGGACGGCCGGATCTCCCAGCGCAACTTCGGCGGCCACGAGTACCCGCGCCTCGCCCACGTCGGCGACCGTACGGGTCTGGAGCTGATCCGCACCCTTCAGCAGAAGATCGTGTCGTTGCAGCAGGAGGACCATCGCGAGACGGGTGACTACGAGTCCCGGCTGAAGGTCTTCCAGGAGTGCACGGTCACCCGCGTCCTCAAAGATGGCTCGCGGGTGTCCGGGGTCTTCGCCTACGACCGCGAGTTCGGCCGTTTCTTCGTCCTGAAGGCCCCCGCCGTCGTGATCGCGACGGGCGGCATCGGCAAGTCCTTCAAGGTGACGTCCAACTCGTGGGAGTACACCGGCGACGGCCACGCCCTGGCGCTGCTCGCGGGCGGCGCCCTGCTGAACATGGAGTTCGTGCAGTTCCACCCGACGGGCATGATCTGGCCGCCGTCGGTCAAGGGCCTGCTGGTGACCGAGTCGGTGCGCGGTGACGGCGGGGTGCTCAGGAACTCCGAGGGCAAACGGTTCATGTTCGACTACATCCCGGACGTCTTCAAGGAGAAGTACGCGCAGTCCGAGGAGGAGGGCGACCGCTGGTACGAGGACCAGGAGAACAACCGGCGCCCGCCCGAACTGCTCCCCCGCGACGAGGTCGCCCGCGCGATCAACTCCGAGGTGAAGGCGGGCCGGGGATCGCCCCACGGCGGGGTCTTCCTGGACGTGTCGACCCGGATGCCCGCCGAGGTCATCAAGCGCCGGCTGCCGTCCATGTACCACCAGTTCAAGGAACTGGCCGATGTCGACATCACGGCGGAGCCGATGGAGGTCGGGCCGACCTGTCACTACGTGATGGGCGGCATCGCGGTCGACTCCGACACGGAGGGCGCGCTCGGGGTGCCGGGGCTGTTCGCGGCCGGTGAGGTCGCGGGCGGGATGCACGGCTCGAACCGGCTCGGCGGCAACTCGCTGTCCGACCTCCTGGTGTTCGGGCGCCGGGCGGGCTGGCACGCGGCCGAGTACGCGGCGGGCCTGGCCGGCTCCCGCCCACCCGTGGACGAGACCCAGGTGGACATGGCGGCCGCCGAGGCCCTGCGCCCCTTCTCCGCCGAGGGCCCGACGACGGGCCAGGACGCCGGACGGCCTCCGGAGAACCCCTACACCCTCCACCAGGAACTCCAGCAGGCCATGAACGACCTGGTCGGCATCATCCGCCGCGCGGGCGAGATGGAGCAGGCCCTGGAGAAGCTGGCCGACCTCCGGGCACGGGCCCGACGGGCCGGTGTGGAAGGCCACCGGCAGTTCAACCCCGGCTGGCACCTCGCGCTCGACCTGCGCAACATGCTGCTGGTCAGCGAGTGCGTGGCGCGGGCCGCGCTGGAGCGCACCGAGTCGCGTGGCGGCCACACCCGCGAGGACCACCCGACGATGGAGCGCGACTGGCGCCGGGTGAACCTGCTGTGCCGACTGACCGACCCCACCGGCGAGTTGGCGGCCCCCGCCGGCGCCCAAATCGCCCTCACCCGTGAGACCACCGAACCCATCCGCACCGACCTGCTCGCCCTGTTCGACAAGGAGGAGCTGGTCAAGTACCTCGCCGAAGAGGAGCTGTACGAGTGAGCAGCTACGAGGCCCGTTTCAAGGTGTGGCGGGGCGATGTCGAGGGCGGCGGCCTGGAGGACTTCGCGGTCGAGGTCAACGACGGCGAGGTCGTCCTCGACATCGTCCACCGCCTCCAGGCCACCCAGGCCCCCGATCTCGCCGTGCGCTGGAACTGCAAGGCGGGCAAGTGCGGTTCGTGCTCGGCCGAGATCAACGGGCGGCCCCGGCTGATGTGCATGACCCGTATGTCGGTCTTCACGAGGGAGGAGACGATCACCATCACCCCGCTGCGGGCCTTCCCCGTCGTACGGGACCTGGTCACGGACGTGGGCTTCAACTACCAGAAGGCGAGGGAGGTCCCGTCCTTCGTACCGCCCGAGGGGGTGGGGCCCGGCGAGTACCGGATGACGCAGGAGGACGTGGACCGCTCGCAGGAGTTCCGCAAGTGCATCGAGTGCTTCCTGTGCCAGGACACCTGCCATGTGGTCCGCGACCACGAGGAGAACAAGCCGGCGTTCGCTGGCCCGCGCTTCCTGATGCGCGTCGCCGAGCTGGACATGCACCCCCTGGACGCCGCCGACGCCTCCGGCCTGGACCGCAAGGCCACCGCCCAGGACGAGCACGGTCTCGGCTACTGCAACATCACCAAGTGCTGCACCGAGGTCTGCCCCGAGGGCATCAAGATCACCGACAATGCCCTGATCCCGCTGAAGGAGCGCGCGGTCGACCGCAAGTACGACCCGCTGGTGTGGCTGGGCTCGAAGATCAGGAGGCGTTCATCGACCGGCTGAGGGGCGGACGCGGCCGGGGCGGTCGGCGAGGAGGCTCAGGTACCAGCTGCCGAGGAACGCGAACACGGCCACGGTGAGCAGGGTCGGCTCGTCGACCCGGTACGACGCGTACATCACGCACATGCCCACCGCACCGAGCAGTGACGAGCAACCCCACAGATGGGGCCGCAGGGTCTTGGCGCGCAGCCAGGGCAGCAGCCATCCGGTGCGGATCGCGAGGACCGCGAACGTGGTCACCACCACGGTGACCGCCACCGTGAGCACCGCCATGGCGATGTCGAACATGTCCCCCGCCTCCCGTATGTCCCCCCGTGGAACCGTGAACGGATCATGTCACCCGTACCGCGTGGACACCAGCCCCGCCCGGAGGCCTCATCGCTCCCCATCCGCCTCCCCTCGCACCACCCCGGTCGCGGGCACGCGAAAAGCGCCATACGCTCCCAAATGTGACGTCGCGTCTGGGGAGAAGTCGGTCGCGCGGCGCCACGTCGCACATAGGTGTGCGGGTGGCGCACGCCGCGTTCGGAGGGCTGGCCGCCCTGGGCTGGCTGCTGCTGCCTCCGACCACGGCCCCGACCGTGGCGGACCGCACCACGGACACGGCCATGGCCGACCGCACGACGGACACCGCCCTGGCCGACGACTCCGGCCACGCCGACCGCGCCAACCACGCCGACCGCGCCGAGCCACCGGCGGCCCGGGAGACGGCCGCCGAGGACACCGACAGCTCCGCCACGGATCTGATCCTGCCGGTCGCGGCCGCCGGCGCGGCAGCGGCTGTGGCCACGTACTCGCTCATGCGCCGCAGAAGGCGCACGGCCCTGCACACGACCCCGGCCGGCGGACCCCCGCCGTCCCCCGCCGCCTCCCTCCCCGACCTGCGCGACCAGGGCCGACGCCTCCTCGTCGCCACCGACGACAGCGTCCGTACGAGCGCCGAGGAACTCCGCTTCGCGGCGGCCCGCGCGGGCAACACCGAGGCGCGGCCGTACGTCGACGCCCTCACGGAGGCCCGCGCCGAACTGTCGGCGGCCTTCCGCGCCCGCCGCCAACTGGACGAGCTGGGCGAAGGGCCGATGGCGGTGCCTCCGGAGACCGAGCGTGCCCTGTGGGAGGAGGTCGTCCTGCGCTGTACGACGGCACAGCGCCGACTCGACGTGGTGGCCCCCGGGTTCGACCAACTCCGCGCGCTGGAGCGGGACATGATCCCGGCACTGGAGTGCGCGGAGGCCCGCTTCCGCGAACTGACCACTCGTACGTCGACGGTGGCCACCACGCTCACCGACCTCCACGACCGCTACGCCCCCACCGCGCTCCTCTCCATCACCGGCGACGTCGAACAGGCCAAGGACCGCCTGGTGTTCGCCACGGCCGAGCTCAACCGGGCCCGCCAGCACACCGACACGACCGACCACCGGATCGCCGCCGCGCACCTGAGGGCGGCGGAGGGCGCGATCGACCAGGCGGACATCTTCGTGACGGGCGTGGAACGCCTGGCCACGGCCCTCTCCCAAGCGGCCGAGACCGCCAAGCACGGCGTCCCCTACACCGGCTCCTACGCGGACCCCCTGGACGCCCTGCGCCGCCAGGGCCGCTGGCTCCTCCCGGCCCACAGCGCGGTGACCTCGGCGGCGGACTTCATCACCACCCACCGGGCAGCGGTGACCGCCGAGCCCAGAACCCTGCTGGCGGAGGCGGAAAGGCAGTTGAGGGCAGCGGAGACGACGACACCTTCCAGCGCCCCCGAGGGCACCCCGTACGCCCAGCAGGCCCACACCCTGGCCCAGAAGTCCCGACGCCTGGCCGAACAGGACGTACGGGCATACGGCAACCCCTACGGGGGCCCCCTGGGCGACGGCATGGCCGGCGCCCTCCTGGGCGGCATCCTCCTGGGCGGCCCCGAAGCCGGCAGGGGCGACCTACGGGGCCCGGCCTGCTACGGCGGCCCGGCAACGAGGGAGCGCAGGGTGGTAGGGGGCCAGTTCTGACCACTGTTGCCTGCGCCTCGCAGAAGACGGCCCTGGTAGGAGGCGGTTGTCGGTCCTGCGGGCGGACGAAATGCCGGGCGCAGCCCGCATTTCAGGGGCGCGGGGCTGTGTCGATTTGCGGCTCCGCCGCGTGGGCGCGACAAGCCCCCACCGACCGTCAGCCCGCACCCGACCGAAGCACCCCTCTGGTGACGACGATCCCCTAAAACAGGCTCAACAACGCCTCCGCCGGATCAGCCAACCCGTTCTCGTCCCCCGGCAACGGAAGCTCGAACCACACGGTCTTACCCCGAGGCGTCCGCCGCGACCCCCACGCGGCGGACAGCAGCCCGACCAACTGC
The DNA here is from genome assembly GCF_053592555.1 of Streptomyces sp. NPDC002643. Taxonomy (NCBI): domain Bacteria; kingdom Bacillati; phylum Actinomycetota; class Actinomycetes; order Kitasatosporales; family Streptomycetaceae; genus Streptomyces; species Streptomyces sp. NPDC002643. The sequence goes on along the minus strand of NZ_JBSFVY010000016.1, from coordinate 57,675 downwards.
AACCCCCGCCCACCTTCATCCGTGTCCCGCGCCCGCCGCCGCCGCGGCTGCACGAGCCCGGCGTCCCACACCTCGCACACCAGCGTTCTGTCGAGCAGCAGCCGCAGCCGAATCTCCCCCTCGCCATAACGCAGCGCGTTGGTGACCAGCTCACTGACCAGCAACTCCGCGGTGTCGACGAGCGGTTCGAGATCCCAGGCGAGCAACCGCCCCCGGGCGTACTCCCGGGCCCGCCCCACACTGCGCGGCTCGCGCGGCAGCGTCCAGTCGCCGACGGAGTCCTCCGGCAGCCCCTGGACACGTGCCATCAGCAGGGCGATGTCGTCCTCGCCGTGGTGGGTGTCGAGGGTGTTGAGGACGTGGTCGCAGATGTCCTCAAGGGAGCGGGGGACACCGGGGCGCAGGGTCGTGGGTGACTGCGCGGGGTCGGTGAGCGCGCCCACGAACGCCTGCAGCCCCTCGTCGAGGGGGTGGTCGCGGGATTCGACGAGTCCGTCGGTGTAGAGCGCGAGGAGGGCCCCTTCGGGCAGTTCGACCTCGACCTCCTCGAACGGCTCCCCGCCGACCCCGAGCGGCATCCCGGGCGGTACGTCCAGCATCAGCGCGCTCTCGCCGGGCTCGACCAGCACCGGCGGCAGATGCCCGGCGTTGGCGAACGTGCAGCGCCGCGTCACCGAGTCGTAGACGGCGTACACGCAGGTGGCGAGGTACACCTCGGCGAGGTCCTTGTCGCGGGGCCTGCTGGCGGCCGTACGGGACGCCGACTGGACGCCTCCGGAGGTGCCGAGGCCACGGGCGATCTCGTCCAACGCCGAGAGCACCTCGGCGGGTTCGAGGTCGAGCAGGGCCAGCGTACGGACGGCCGTGCGGAGTTCGCCCATCGCCACCGCCGCGCGGAGCCCTCGGCCCATGACGTCGCCGACGACGAGTGCCGTGCGGTGCCCGGGGAGTTCGATGACGTCGAACCAGTCGCCGCCGACCTCGGTGGCCGCGTTGCCCGGCAGATAGCGGCAGGCGATGTCGAGCCCGGAGGCCTCGGGGTCGCCCGGTGGGAGGAGCGAGCGCTGGAGGATGAGGGCGCGTTCGTGTTCGCGGCGGTAGAGGCGGGCGTTGTCGATGCAGACGGCGGCGCGGGCGGCCAGTTCGACGGCGAGGGCCCGGTCGCGTTCGCCGAACGGCTCGCTGCCCTTGGTCCGGGAGAACTGGACGAGTCCCACGACGGTGTCGTGGGCGACCATCGGCACGGCGAGCGTGGTCTGGATGAGGGTGTCCTCTTCGGCGACTTCCTTGGGTCGGCCGGTGCGCAGGGCGTCCGCGCAGGGCGAGTTGAACGCGTAGTGGTGGACCGCGCCGACCCGCACCGGGGCGGGGCCGCCGAGGAAGGGGGCCTCGTCGACCGCGCTGGCGAAGGCGACCCGGCGCAGTTCGGCGCTGCCGTCGGCGAGGCCGGGCGGGGTCTCGTCGCCGACGAGCAGGCCCTGGTAGAGGTCGACGGTGGCGAGGTCGCAGAAGCCGGGGACGACGACGTCGAGGAGTTCGCGGGCGGTGGTCTCCAGGTCGAGGGAGTTGCCGATACGGGAACCGGCCTCGTTGAGGAGGGCGAGATTGCGCCGGGCGGCGGCCGCTTCGCGGGCGGCGGTGCGGCGGGCCGTGATGTCGATGGCCAGCCAGGCGATACCGATGGGGCGACCGGTGCCGCTGTGCACGCGGTAGAGGTTGACGGACCAGTCGCGGCGCTCCTCGACACCGGGCAGCGTGCCCGTGACATGCATGTCCGTGATGGGGTCGCCGGTCTCCAGCACGCGGCGGAGCGTCGCCTCGACGCGCTCGGCCTCCGGGGACTGCAGATAGTCGTGGACGCCCCGGCCGCGGTGGTCGTCGACATCGCCGCCGTAGACGGTCGCGAAACGATCATTGGCGCGGCGTACCCGCAGGTCGGTGTCGATCAGAAGGAAACCGAACGGAGTTTGGCCGAAAATGGACTGCGATGCGGCAAGGTCGGTCTCTATCCGACGCAGCGTGCGGACGTCCACGACGATGCAGACGGCGGCCCGGTCGCCGCCCTCCACCGTGGTGGGCATCACATAGACCTCGGCCAGCCCCTCGGCCCCCTCCGGCCCCGGCACCCGGAAGGGGACCACTCCGGTCCACTCCCGGCCGTCGAGGATCTCGGCCATCTTCCGCTGGCCCTCCGCGCGCCGGTCGGGGTCGATGAACGCCTCTACGGGGTCCATGCCCACGGCCTGCTCCGCGGTGATGCCGAACAGCTGCTCGGCGCGCAGACTCCACTGGTCGACGAGGCCGTCGGGGCCGATGGAGAACGAGGCGACCTTGATGTAGTCGTACATCGATCCGGGCGGGCTGGTCTGCCACATCGGGTCACCGGCCCCGCCGTCCCCGGCCATGGCCGCGGGTACGCCGACAGCGGCCCGGCGCGGTCCGGAATCGACCGCGGCCCTGGGCCTCGCGCCGCCCGACGGTTTCCCGGCCCCCTTGGACCCCATGGACTCCGTGGCCTTCGCTGGTATCTCGCTCACGCGAACCGTCCCCTCCAGCTCACCGCGTCCGGCTTCGGTCACCAGGGGCGGCTGCCCGCAGTATCCAGCACTACGGCGCCGCACAACACGGTGTTCACGATCACAGCACGATCCCGATCGTTTTTGGACCTGCCGCAACATACTCCCAAGTCTTCTAACCAGGGGATGCCCCCTCGAATCAAAGACTCCAGCCACCCCTACTGGCTTGAACCAGTCGGTCGCACGCGCGCCCCCGGGAGCCGCCCCCTCCCCCGGCCCGTACGCCGTGGACGCCGGTCGTGCACCAAGGGCTTCGCCCCGTACGCCCAGGAGTCCACGCCTCCGGGTACCGCAGGGCACTCGACGGGGTACCGGGGTCGGCCTCGCGCGTTCAGCCGGGGAGGGTCAGCTCGAACCAGACCGTCTTGCCGACGCCCCCGGGGCGGGTGCCCCAGGCCCTCGACGAGCAGGCCACCAGCTGCAGTCCGCGACCGCTCTCGTCGTCGACCGCGGGGGCACGTTCACGGGGCGGGTCGGGCAGCGGGTCGGAGACCTCGACGAGCAGGGTGCCCGGCGGGTCGACGGGGCGGACGAGACGGACGCCGATGGGGCCGGTGGCGTGCCGGAGGGCGTTGGTGACGAGTTCACTGACCAACAGAGCGGCGACGTCACCCACGGCGTCGAGCCCCCACTCCCGCAGCCGGCTCCGCACAACGGCACGGGCGGTGCGCACGGCGTCCGGCTCCGCGGGGAAGGTCCATTCGGCGCGGTCATCTCCGGCATCTCCGGTGTCGCTCACGCCGATCACTTCCCAGTCCAGAAGCGGTGCCTGTCCGGTTTCGTGGGGTTAATGGCCACATACCCGATATCCGGACCGCCGTACCGCGCATGAGGGCGCACGGTAGCACCAACGGCGTACGGCCGGTTTCGAGGGGGGTGCCTGAGGTTTGCGCTTCACCTGCGGGCCGAAAAGCATGGGGCGCAGCCCCTGCTTTTCAGGGGCGCGGGGCTGTGTCGATGTGCGGCTCCGCCGCGTGGGCGCGAGCAACCACAACGCACCCGCACCCGCCAAAACCCCCCGCACCCCCGAGCTATTAGGCGCGCGGCAGCTACTAGGCGCGCGGCCCCCAAGCCAACCGTGCCGTCTCCATCACGGCCGGGACATCCTGGTCCAACCAGTCGACGTCCCACACCTCGTCCACGCTCAGCCAGCGCAGCTCATCGTGGTCCTCCAACGGCCGCGGCTCCCCCGAGAGCAGGTGGGCGATCCACACCCGCAGCACATATCCGGGTCTCACGGGCCACTCCCCGGGCACCCGCTCCGCGGACTTCGCCTCGATGCCCAGCTCTTCGCGCAGCTCGCGCACGAGTGCCTGTTCGGGAGGTTCGCCGGGCTCCACCTTGCCGCCGGGCAACTCCCAGCGGCCGGCCAGCTCAGGCGGTGCGCTGCGGCGGGCGGCGAGCAGGCGCCCCTCGCTCAGCAGGGCGGCTCCCACCACCACGATCGGTTCGGTCATGCGCGGGAGCCTACGGGAGCGGACGTATCGGCAGGGCGCGGTGGTTCATTTACTCCCGCTCTGCCCGTTGCGGCTGTTCTGCTCGACGCGCTCGACCCAGTAGAGCTGCTTGTGCCCGCGGCCGTCGAGGCTGTCCGCGATCTTCTGCGCCTCGGCGCGGGTCGCATACCTGCCCACGCGGTAGCGATTGCCGTTGTCGTCCTGCCTTATGACGAGCCAGGGAAGCGTGATCGTGCCGTCGTTCATCAAGCCCCATCGCTCCTTCCCACCCCGGTGCGTCCAGGCCCGACCCCCGGATTCCACCGGACCCCGCCACCCAAGGAAACCGCAATCCGCATATGCCCGAGGGTACGCCTAACCTTCACTCAGCGAATCCGCCTTTTCACAAAGAGGTACGCAACCAGCCAAGATGGAGGGGGCGCACTCCGTCGAACGCGCCGTCGATCACTACCCGCGCGCCCCCCAGCGCCTCAACGAGCAGCGATCCAGCGCGATCCGCACGAAGCGGGACGCCGCCGGGCCCCAGGACGCACCGACACCGAGAACGACCGAATTCGAACTGCGTTCGGACACCCTAGAAGCCCACGACGGCTTCAACTTCCCTCCGGCAAGGGCCACTTGACCCATGCCCGCGTCACCGTCCACTACACACGAACCCGACAAATTCCCCGAACTGGGCAGCGTCGCAGGACACTTCATCGCCATGGCGGGCAGGGGGAAACGGACAAGGCACGGAGCAGACAGGGCACATGGGCCCGACGCGGCAGACGGGCACGCCGACACGAGCCCCCGCGTGATCAGCAGATGGACGGCGTCGATCTCGCCCCCGGGCGAGCCGCTGTCACTTCACCGGCAGGTGGTACGCCACTCGGTAGCGGTCGGCGGGGACGACCACGTCCGCCGTCTCGACGGGGCGGCCGGAGGCGTAGTACGTGCGGTGGACGACGAGGACCACATGGCCGGGGACGCCGCCGAGGACGACAAGCTCCTCGGCGAGTCCGGGGCGGGCGCCGACCTCCTCGGTGACGTTGTCCACGACGACGTCGATGGCGGCCATGCGCTCGACGACGCCCATACCGCCGAGGGGGCCCTCCTCGGGGAGCATCACCGGCGTGCGGCCGGTGACGGCGAGGGGCTCCCAGGAGGTGGAGAGCATCATGACCTCGCCGGCGTCCCGGAAGGTGTACTTCGTGCGCATCACCCGGTCACCGGGCTGGATGGCCAGTCGCTCGGCGATCGCGCCGCCGGCCTCGACCTGCTCGCTGTGCGACTCCCAGGTGCCGCGCGCGGTGGCGTCGGCCTGCTCCTGGCGGAACGGCGTGGCCCCACCCGCGGGCCGGAATCCGGAGCGGGCGACCCGCCGCGGCACCGGCCGCTCCCGCACATATGTGCCCGATCCGGAGCGGCCCTCGACGAGCCCCTCGGCCATCAGCACCTTGCGGGCCTCCAGCGCGACCGTGTCCGAGACGCCGTACTCCTCGCGGATGCGGGCCTGGGAGGGGAGGCGGGTGTGCGGTGGCAGCGAGCCGTTCACGATCTTCCTGCGGAGATCACCCGCGACACGCAGGTACGCCGGCTGCTCACCGAAAGTCACTGGCCGCTCCCATCTGGCTGTACAGACAGCAACAGCCTGGCAACCGTGGGTTGCGCCACGCAAGCAGAGGCCAGAGAATCACTCGATGTGATGACATAGGCCCGGTAGGGGCTTTACGCAGGCACTTTCTCCCCGCTATGGACGCCGTCACACCTCCACACCGGAGTCATCCCCTCCGCCGCCGCCCGAGCCACCCTCGTCGGTGCCCTCGTCGTCGTAGGCCGGTGGTGTGGTGGCCAGCCCCAGAGCCTCGCGCGCGGTGACCACCTTCGGGCCGTCGGTGAGGCGGTACGCCTTGTCCCAGTGCTCGCTGAAGGTCTCGGCGTCGGCCGCGTCGGCGGCCTCCTGCCACTCCTCGCGGGCCTGGTCCAGGGCCTTGGCGTAGTCGGTCACCGCCGGCTCGGCGCCGAGGTCCCAGTCGTGCGCCCGCAGCGCCGCCGTCTGCTGTTCGAGAGCGTCGACGACCTTCGGCGCCCACTCCTTGTGGGCGGGCAGGTCGTCCTCGACGTACTCGGTGTCGGGGATCGCGTCGTAGGCGTCGTTGAGGAAGGCGTCGGCCTCCAGGAACGCGTACTGGTCGGCGTCGAGGGTCGTCTCGTCCTGGCGCAGCGAGCCGGTCAGACCGGCCTCGGCGTCCGCGTTGCCGAACATGCAGGTGATCTGACGATCGCCGTAGCGCCAGCTCTGCCGGGTGGGCGTGAAGTAGTACACGTCAACGTAGGCCGGGAAGGCCCAGCTGTCCATCGCGTACCGGTCGGAGAGGTCGTAGCACTTCTCGTTCGCGACGTCGGTGACCGCGTCGTCGCCCGGGTAGTCGCCGTCCGGCATCGGGACGTTGGCGAACACCTCGGCGTCGTGCTCGCCCTCGCACGGCACGGTGTCGACGTCGTACGCGTAACCCTCCAGGGAACCGCTCGGGGCGTCGAAGCACTCGCCCTTCTCGACCGTGAAGGTGGTGCCGGCGCTGCTCGCGGCGTCCCGGAAGCCGTTCCACGCATCGCGCGCGCCCCCTGTGGCGAGGGCGAGCGTGAGCAGGAGCGCGCCGACCGTGGACAGCACGATTCCGGCCACCGCCATGCCCTTGCCGCGCTCGCCCCTCCGGCGGATCTGCGTCAGCGCGACGATGCCGAACACGAGTCCCACACCGGGGAGGAAGCAGAGGGCGCCGAGGGTCAGCGCCGTGATCGCGAGGCCGTTGACGGGCGGGGGCGGGTTCAGCGCGGGGTACGGGTACGCCTGCGGCTGGGGCCGGTACGGGTGTGGCTGCCCCGGGGGCGCGAACGGGGCGCCCGGGGGCTGTTGGGGCCCGAGGGGCGGGGGTGTGGCCACGGGGTGGTACTCCTTGTTGCCGCGGGAACTGGCGTGCGAGTGGGGGGCCTAAGGGCGCATCGTAAGGGGGGTGATGGCTTTGTGAGCGGCTGCGGGTTCGTCGTGGTTGCTCGCGCCCACGCGGCGGAGCCGCACAATGTCAGAGCCCCGCGCCCCTGAAAAGTGGGCCTGCGGCCCCTTTTCAGGTGCCGCGCGGTCCCCCCCTCGTGCTTACCCTGTGGGCATGTCACCTTTGGCGGATCGGTTCTGTTCTGCGGACGGTACGCGCGTTCCCGCTGCCTCGTTGGACTGGTGTTGTCCGGCCTGTCGGGGGCCGCTCGATCTGGACTTCGCGCCCACGCCCGCGCCGCTGAAGGCCTTGGCCGGGCGGGTGAACTCGCTGTGGCGGTACGCGGAGTGCCTGCCGCTGGGGGCGCCCTCGGTGTCGCTGGGTGAGGGGCGGACTCCGCTGGTCGAGCTGAAGGACGGGGTCTCGGCCAAGCTCGACTTCCTGATGCCGACGCTGTCCTTCAAGGACCGGGGCGCGGTGCTCCTCGCCGAGCTGGCCCTGCGGCTCGGGCCCGGCCGGGTCGTCGCCGACAGCAGCGGCAACGCGGGCACTGCGATCGCCGCGTACTGCGCACGGGCCGCACTGCCCTGCACGGTGTACGTGCCCGCCGGTACGTCGGCCAAGAAGCTGGAGCAGATCGACGCGCACGGCGCGCGGCTGGAGGTCGTCGACGGCGACCGGGAGGCGACGGCGAACGCGGCCCGCGAGGCGGCCGACACCGAAGGCGTGTTCTATGCCTCGCATGTCTACAACCCGTACTTCCTGCACGGTACGAAGACCTACGTCCACGAGCTGTGGGAGGACCTCGGCGGCCGACTGCCCGAGGTGATCGTCGTACCGGTCGGCAACGGCACCCTGCTGCTGGGCGCGGCGCTCGCCGTCGCCGAGCTGCACTCGGCGGGGCTGATCGGCCGCCGTCCCGCGCTCGTCGCCGTCCAGGCGGCGGCGGTCTCACCGCTGTCCCACGCGTTCGCCGAGGGCGCCGACGACGTCATCGGGGTCACCCCCATGGCCCCCACCTTCGCCGAGGGCATCGCGATCCCCCGTCCGCCGCGCGCCCGCCAGATCCTCCGCGCGGTCCGCGACTTGGGCGGGACCTTCCTCACCGTGACCGAGGACCAGATCCGCCACGCCCAGCGCGACCTGGCCTCCCGGGGCCTGTATGTCGAGTCCACGGGCGTGGCCTGCTGGGCCGCCGTACGCGAGGGCGCCCTCGGCGGCCGTACGGCGGTGGTGCCGCTGTGCGGGGCCGGACTGAAGACGGGGCCGGCGGCGGACTGAGGACGACCGATCGCCGCAGCAGGCCCGGCGGAAACCGCGGACGCCCCATCGCCTCACCGCGCCCGGCAGGACTGCGGACGCCCGATCGGCTCACCACTCGCGGCAGGGCTCAGAACACCGCGAACAGCAGGACGGCGAGGAACGCCGCACCGACCGCCTGCAGCAGTGCGCTGCTCCTCTTGTGTCCGAGCCACACCAGCAGCACCCCGGCGGCCACCGCCAGCACGCGGAACTCACCGTTGAACACCAGCAGTACGCCGAGAATCGCCAACGCCACCCACATGGTGACTCCCCTCCCCACGGCCTGACGACCTGCCCGTTTCCAGGCTTCCCCGGTCAGGAGATCGACACCCCATAACGGTACGGATCGCCATGGATCACCGCGTGAACCGGCCAAGAGCCGAGCGATACGACGCGCACGCCGATGCGCCCCTCGATTCCCCTGCGGACGGGTGAAATCTGACCTGGCGTCAGTTCAGCGGGGCATGGATGTGGGGCCAGCCCGGCTTCGGTCACGGCAGTCGGGGAACACGACGCGCCGGAGGCGAGTGATGAACGAACGTGCGGAGCGGGACGACGACCACATCCACCGGGTCCCTGTCCTGATCGTCGGCGGTTCCCTGGTCGGCCTGTCGACGTCGCTGTTCCTGGGACGGCTGGGCGTACGGCACACCCTGGTCGAGCGGCACGCCGGAACCTCCATCCACCCCCGCGGCCGGGGCAACAACGTCCGCACGATGGAGCTGTTCCGGGTGGCCGGCGTCGAGTCGGCGATCCACGCGGCCGCCGAGACCCTGGCCGACAACCACGGCATCCTGCAGACCCCCTCGCTGGCCGGCGACGCGGGCGAATGGCTGTTCCGGAACATCGACCCCGGCGGCGGGCTGGCCCGGTTCAGCCCCAGCTCCTGGTGTCTGTGCAGCCAGAACGATCTGGAGCCGGTCCTGCTGGAGCACGCCGTACGGCACGGCGGCGATCTGCGGTTCCACACCGAGATGCTGTCCTTCGACGCCGACGCCACCGGTGTGACGGCGGTGGCCAAGAACCGGGAGACCGGCGAACACACCACCATCCGCGCCGATTACCTCGTCGCCGCCGACGGCCCCCGCAGCCCGGTCCGCGAGCAGCTCGGCATCGGCCAGAGCGGCCCCGGCGATCTGTTCCACAACGTCAGCGTCACCTTCCGGTCCCACCGGCTGGCCGAGGCCGTGGGCGACCGGCGTTTCATCGTCTGCTATCTGACCAGCCCCGACGCCGACGGGGCGCTGCTGCCGGTGGACAACGTGGAGAACTGGGTCTTCCATCTGCCCTGGCGCCCCGAACACGGGGAAACCCTGGAGGAGTTCACCGACGAGCGGTGCGTCGCGCACATCCGCCGCGCGGTCGGTGTCGCCGATCTCGATGTGGAGATCACCGGCCGGGCCCCCTGGCACGCCGCCCAGCGGGTCGCCCGCAGTTACCGGTCTGGGCGCGTCTTCCTGGCCGGTGACTCCGCCCACGAGATGTCCCCGACCGGCGCGTTCGGCTCGAACACCGGTATCCAGGACGCCCACAACCTCGCCTGGAAACTGGCCGCGGTGCTCGGCGGCTGGGCGGGCGAAGGCCTGCTGGACACCTACGACAGCGAGCGCCGGCCGGTGGCGGAGGCGACCAGCGCCCGTGCCGCCGCCCGCTCGGCCGAGCACAGCCACCCCGGTTTCGCGCCCCCGCCCGGCGCGGCAGGCGGCCCCCAGCGAGGCATCCTCGACGTGGCCCTCGGCTACCGCTACCCGAACGGCGCCGTCGTCGGCATCGAGCCCGGTACCCCCGTCGTCCCGGACGCCCTCGACCTGACCGGCGCCCCCGGCAGCCGGGCCCCCCACCTGTGGGTACGCCACCGGGGCGAGCGGATCTCCACCCTCGACCTCTACGAGACGTCCCTGGTCCTGCTCAGCGACGCCGGGGAACCGGGCGGCTGGCACGAAGCCGCCGCCCGCCTCGCCGAGCGGACGCCGGTCCCGGTCGTGTCGTACCGGATGGGCGCCGAGCTGACGCCCGAGGACGGGGCCGACTGGGCCGGACGTCATGGTGTGGAGCGCGGCGGTGCCGTGCTCGTCCGCCCCGACGGGTTCGTCGCCTGGCGGTCGCCGGACGCGGTCGCGGACGCCGAGTCGACGCTGCGTCAGGTGCTGATGGCGGTCACCTCGCTGACCTGATCTCAGGGACGGCGGTGGGCGGGCCTTCACCCGCGTAGTTCACGCGAGTCGCGCTCTTCACAGGACGGGCACAGGATCGAGGAACACCGAGGTCGCACCCAGCGGCCGACGTTCGCCTCCTGCCCCCGCCGAGAAGGAGTTGTGCGCAGGATGACCACCACGTCCGAGCAGGCCCCGGGTCCGCTGACCCAGCAGGCGCCCCGCGTGTCCCAGTCCGTGTTCGACGGCTCCCGGCTGCGGGTCGTCCTGCTGGTGGACGTCTACGACGGCGCCCAGCAGCAGTTCCTGGAGGCGTACGAGCAGCTGTGCCACCAGGTCGCGTCCGTGCCCGGGCACGTCAACGACCAGCTGTGCCAGTCCATCGAGAACCCCTCCCAGTGGCTGATCACCAGCGAGTGGGAGAGCGCCCCGCCGTTCCTCGCCTGGGTGAACAGCGAGGAGCACGTACGGATGGTGGAGCCGCTGCACAGCTGTGTCCGGGACACCCGGTCGCTGCGCTTCCACGTCGTCCGCGAGACCGGCGGCCCGGCCACCGCCGACCCCGGCCGCCGGCTCCAGACCTCGCCCCGGATCGGCGACGGTGTGATCCGCCACGCCCTGACCTTCACCGTGCGGCCGGGCAGCGAGGAGAAGGTCGCCAAGATCCTCGCCGACTACGCCTCCCCCGAGCCACGGGTCGACGACACCACCCGGCTGTGCCGCACCTCCCTGTTCATGCACGGCAACCGGGTCGTACGGGCCATCGAGGTCAAGGGCGATCTGCTCGCCGCGCTGCGGTACGTGGCCCGGCAGCCGGAGGTCCGCGCGGTCGAGGAGGCCATCAACCCCTATCTGGAGCAGGACCGGGACCTCGACGACCCCGAGTCGGCCCGGATGTTCTTCACCCGGGCGGCCCTGCCCGCCGTCCACCATGTGACGGCGGATCAGCGGGAGGTACGGGCGGAGCGGCACGCCCTGTACTACCCGGCCCGGCCCGGACTCGGTATGCGGCTGGCCGAGCTGCTCGCCCGGCACGACGAGACGGCGGCGGGCGACCCGAGCAGCCCCGTCGTGCGCAGCACGATCTTCCAGCGCGACGACGTCGTGGTCCGGCTGATCGATCTGCGCGGCGCGTTCGACAGCGCGGCTCCCGTGCCGCTGCTCGGCCTCGCCGACCCCGGTCAAGTGGCCGAGCTGACCACGTTCCAGGACGGCGATCCCACGCGGGTGCTGCGGGCCGCCCGTATGGATCTCGTCACCGACCGCCGTTCGCCGGACGCCTGACCACCCCGGCCCGCACCGGCGAAGCCACCCCCCATCTGCCATGCAGCGCCTGATCGGAGCACTGTCGTGACCACTTCCCGTCCCAAAGTCGTGGACCTGAGCGATATCGAGCCCAACACTCGCCGCGGCGGGGACCTGCGTGCCCTGCTCACCCCCACCACGGTCGGCTCCACCAGCGGTTTCATGGGCGTGGCCATCGTGCAGCCCGGCGACCGCATCGCGGAGCACTACCACCCGTACTCCGAGGAGTTCATCTACGTCCTGTGCGGTCTGCTGGAGGTCGACCTCGACGGCGAGGCCCAGTCGCTGCGGCCCGAGCAGGGGCTGTTGATCCCCGCCCATATGCGCCACCGCTTCCGCAACGTCGGCAATGTGGAGGCCCGGCTCGTCTTCCACCTCGGTCCGCTGGCCCCGAGCCCCCCGCTCGGCCATGTCGACACCGAGGAGACGGTCCCGGCGGCGGACCGAGAGCGGGTCGGCTCATGAGCAGGCGAGTGGCGGTCACCGGCATAGGTGTGGTCGCCCCGGGCGGCATAGGCGTACCGGCGTTCTGGAACCTGCTGGCCGAGGGCCGGACCGCGACCCGGGGCATCACCTTCTTCGACCCGGCGGGCCTGCGGTCGCGGATCGCCGCCGAGTGCGACTTCGACCCGGCCGCGCTCGGGCTGGACGCCGAGCAGATCGCGCGCTGCGACCGCTACATACAGTTCGCCCTGGTCGCGGGTGAGGAGGCGGTCCGGGACGCCGGGCTCGACCTCGGCCGGGAGAACCCCTGGCGGGTCGGGGTGTCGCTCGGCACCGCGGTCGGCGGCACCACCCGGCTGGAGCACGACTACGTCCTGGTCAGCCACCGGGGCGAGCGCTGGGACGTGGACGAGCGGCGGGCCGAGCCCCATCTGCACCGCGCCTTCGCCCCCAGCACGCTCGCCTCGACCGTGGCGGAGCGGTTCGGGGCGTGCGGACCGGTGCAGACCGTCTCCACGGGCTGCACCTCGGGACTTGACGCGGTGGGGTACGCCTTCCACACCATCGAGGAGGGCAGGGCCGACGTCTGCATAGCCGGTGCGTCGGACTCGCCGATCTCCCCGATCACCATGGCGTGCTTCGACGCGATCAAGGCCACCTCCCCGAACAACGACGACCCGGCCCATGCCTCCCGCCCCTTCGACGCCGAACGCGACGGCTTCGTCATGGGCGAGGGCGGTGCCGTACTGGTCCTGGAGGAACTCGACCACGCGCGGGCCCGAGGCGCTCCCGTGTACTGCGTGATCGACGGCTACGCCACCTTCGGCAACGCCTACCACATGACCGGTCTGACCAAGGAGGGGCTGGAGATGGCACGGGCCATCGAACAGGCCCTCGACCACGCCCGCCTCGACCCCACGGCGATCGACTACGTCAACGCGCACGGCTCGGGCACCCAGCAGAACGACCGGCACGAGACCGCCGCGGTGAAACGGGCCCTGGGCCCGCATGCCTTCGACACGCCGATGAGCTCCATCAAGTCCATGGTGGGCCACTCCCTCGGCGCGATCGGGGCGATCGAGGTCGTCGCCTGTGTGCTGGCGCTGGCCCACCAGGTGGTACCCCCCACCGCGAACTACCGGACCCCGGACCCCGAGTGCGATCTGGACTACGTCCCGCGCACAGCCCGTGAGCGCAGGCTGAACAGCGTGCTCTCCGTCGGCAGCGGGTTCGGCGGCTTCCAGTCCGCGGTGATCCTTTCCCGGCCGAGGGAGCAATCACGATGAGCGAACCGCGTCCACGGCGTGCCGCCGTCACCGGAATCGGGGTGGTCGCCCCCAACGGGGCCGACACCGAGGTCTTCTGGAAGTCCACGGCGGAGGGCATCAGCGTCCTCGACCGCGTCACCCGCGAGGGCTGTGAGCATCTGCCGCTGCGGGTGGCCGGCGAGGTCCGCGACTTCGAGCCCTCGTCGGCGGTCGAGGAGCGGTATCTCGTCCAGACCGACCGGTTCACGCACTTCGCGCTGGCGGCGGCCGACCGCGCGCTGGAGGACGCCGGGCTCGGCCGCGCCGACACCGAGGGCGAGCCGTTCTCCGTCGGCGTCGTCACCGCGGCCGGTTCCGGCGGCGGCGAGTTCGGGCAGCGGGAGCTGCAGCGGCTGTGGGGCAAGGGCAGCCGCTTCGTCGGCCCGTACCAGTCCATCGCCTGGTTCTACGCCGCCAGCACCGGCCAGATCTCCATCCGCCGGGGTTTCAAGGGCCCCTGCGGGGTGGTCGCGTCCGACGAGGCGGGCGGTCTGGACGCCCTCGCGCACGCGGCTCGGGCGGTGCGCCGGGGCACCGATGTGGTGGTGGCCGGCTCCACCGAGGCGCCGCTCGCCCCGTACTCCATGGTCTGCCAGCTCGGTTACCGGGAGTTGAGCACCGAGGACGACCCGGCGTGCGCGTACCGCCCGTTCACCAGCGCGGCCTGCGGGTTCGTGCCCGCCGAGGGCGGCGCGATGCTGGTCGTGGAGAACGAGCGGTCGGCCGCGCAGCGCGGCGTGGAGGTACGGGCGTGGATCGCCGGGCACGCGGCGACGTTCACCGGGGGCTCCCGCTGGGAGGAGTCCCGGCACGGCCTCGCCCATGCCGTCCGCGGTGCCCTCGCCGAGGCCGAATGTGCCCCGGAGGAGATCGACGTGGTCTTCGCCGACGCCCTGGGCGTACCGGAGGCGGACCGCGCCGAGGCCCTGGCGATCGCGGACGCGCTGGGCCCGCACGGGCGGCGGGTGCCGGTGACCGCGCCGAAGACCGGGATCGGCCGCGGCTACGGGGCGGCGCCCGTCCTGGACGTGGTGACGGCGGTGCTCACGATGCGGCACGGTCTGATCCCGCCCACCCCGAACGTCTTCGACGTCTGCCACGACCTCGACCTCGTGACCACCCGGGCCCGTGTCGCCGAGACGCGCACGGCGCTGGTCCTCAGCCGGGGGCTCATGGGATCGAACGCGGCGCTGGTGCTGCGGCACGGCGCCTCGGAGGCGCACTGACCAACCATCAACAGACCGAGCGATCAAGGACCAAGGAGAACCACCGCATGAGTGAGCGCATCACCGTCCAGGAGCTGTCCGAGCTGATGAAGCAGGCAGCCGGCGTCACCGTCTCCCCCGAGGAACTGCAGCGGAGCCACGACTCCGGCTTCGACACCTTCGGCATCGACTCGCTGGCCCTGCTGGGCATCGTGGGCGAGCTGGAGAACCGGTACGGCAAGCCGATGCCACCGGACGCGGAGCGCAGCAAGACCCCTCGGCAGTTCCTCGACCAGGTCAACGGCGCCCTGATGGCGGGTGCGTGACATGGCCGGGCACACCGAGAACGAGATCACCATCGCCGCGCCGGTCGACCTGGTCTGGGACATGACCAACGATGTGGCGGGCTGGCCGCGCCTGTTCAGCGAGTACGCCTCCGCCGAGATCCTCTCCGAGGAGGGCAACAAGGTCACCTTCCGGCTGACCATGCACCCGGATGCCAACGGCACGGTGTGGAGCTGGGTCTCGGAGCGGGAGACCGACCGCGCCACGCTCACGGTCCGGGCCCGCCGGGTCGAGACGGGCCCCTTCGACCACATGAACATCCTGTGGCGCTACGAGGAGGTCCCGCAGGGCACGCGGATGGTGTGGACGCAGGACTTCGCGATGAAGCCCGAGGCGCCGGTCGACGACGACTGGATGACCGACAACATCAACCGGAACTCCAAGGTCCAGCTGGCGCTGATCCGGGACCGCATCGAGAAGGCCGCCGTCGAGCGGGGCCTCACCCCCGGTCTGACCGACTGACCGGCCTGACCGACTGAACCGGAATCCGGAATCCTGAAAGAGGGCAACCACCCATGCATCAGGCACTGATCGTCGCCCGGATGGCGCCGGGCTCGGCCCCGGACATCGCCAAGATCTTCGAGGAGTCCGACCGGGGGGAGTTGCCGCATCTCGTCGGCGTCGTCCGGCGCGGGCTCTTCCAGTTCGGCGACGTCTATATGCATCTCATCGAGTCCGAGCGCGAGCCCGGTCCCGCCATCGCCAAGGTCACCGACCACCCGGAGTTCCGGGCCGTCAGCGAGCGGCTGTCGGCGTACGTCAGCGCGTACGACCCCGAGACCTGGCGTTCCCCGAAGGACGCCATGGCCCGGCGCTTCTACCTCTGGGAGCGCGACCGGACGGACTGACCCGCCCGGAACGTCAACGGTCGCCGGACCCGCGCTGCGGCGGGCCCGGCGACCGACGCGTGCCGGTTCCGGGGCTGTCAGCCCGGGACGTGGCAGTCGAAGGCGTGCAGATAGGGGTTGACGGGGCGGACGTCGTCGATGACCAGGCCCGCCGCCGTCAGCCGGCCGACCATGCTCTCGGTGGTGTGCTTCGCCCCACCGACGTTGAGCAGCAGCAACAGATCCATGGCGGTGCTGAACCGCATGGAGGGCGAGTCGTCGACGAGGTTCTCGATGACGACGACCCGCGCCCCGGCCCCGCCCGCGTCGCGGACGTTGCGCAGGGTGCGAGCGGTGCTGTCGTCGTCCCATTCCAGGATGTTCTTGATGATGTACGCATCGGCCCGGACCGGAACGGCCTCACGGCAGTCGCCGCCCATGATGCGCACCCGGTCCGCGAGCGCCCCGCCCGGCCTGAGGCGTGCGTCGGCGTTCTCCACCACCCTCGGCAGATCGAGCAGGGTGCCCCGCATCGTCGGGTACTTCTCCAGCAGGCTCGCCACGACATGCCCCTGGCCCCCGCCGATGTCGGCCACGGAGGCGGCCCCGGACAGATCGAGCAACTCCGCGACGTCCCTGGCCGACTGGACGCTGGAGGTGGTCATCGCCCGGTTGAAGACGTCCGCGGATTCCGGGGCGTCCTCGTTGAGGTAGTGGAAGAACTCCTTGCCGTAGAGGTCCTGTACGACGTTGCGGCCGCTGCGTACGGCCTCGTCGAGCTTCGGCCAGGCGTCCCAGGTCCATGGTTCGGTGCACCACAGCGCGATGGCGCGCAGGCTGTTCGGCTCGTCCTCGCGCAGCAGCCGGGACAGATCGGTGTGGGCGATGGTGCCGTCGGGCCGCTCGGCGAAGACGCCGTAGCAGGACAGGCCCCGCAACAGCCGTCGTAGCGGCCCGGTTTCGGTCTTCACCGCGGCGGCGAGGTCCTCCACGGCCATGGGGTGCTCGCCGAGGGCGTCGGCGACCCCCAGCCGGGCCGCCGCGCGGAGGGCGGCGGCGCAGGCGGCCCCGAAGACGAGTTCCCTCATCCGCATGGAGGGCGGTGGGGCGGTCGGGACTGTCGGGGCAGTCGGCGCGGTCACCACGTGCCCACTCCCTTCCTCGGTCTGGGGGGTGCGGTCGGTCAGCACAGGCCCGCCGGCTTGGACGCTCGGCAGGTGTTGCCGACGAAGGTGTTGTCCTTACCGGTTTCCCCGTTGACGAGGTCGGCGGGGGCGTTGGCCTCCAGGACGTTGTCCCTGATCCGGTTGCGTTCGCTGGTGACGCCCACGAAGCTCTTGAACAGCACGATGCCGCCGGACAGCGGGGACTCGCCGGCGTTGTCCGTGACCGTGTTGCGGGTGACGAGGGTGTCCTCCGCGCCGGTCAGGACGATGCCGGAGCCCTGGAGCGCGGGCAGCCGCTCGGTCTTGGGGCAGGACTTGTTGTTGTGCACGATGTGGTTGTCGCGCACGGTCAGGTCGCCCGTCTTGGGCAGGTTCTCGTCGCCGACGACGAAGACGCCCGCGCAGTTGTCGCTGATGTGGTTGCCCGCGACGGTGAGGTCCCTCAGGCGGCGGACGGTGACGCCGATCCGGTTGTCCTCCAGCCGGTTGCGTTCGACCACCGTGCCCTGGGTGTCCATGGCGCCGGTCTCGCTGGTGATCGTGTTGGCGAGGAAGAGGCCCGCGTCGCCGTTGTCCCGGGCGGTGTTGCCGACGAACACACCGCGTACCGAGCGTTCCTGGGCGATGCCCCACACCCCGTTCTTGACGGCGGTGACGTTCCGTACGGTGAGCCCGTCGGTCCCCACGGCGGAGACACCGCTCTTGGTGAAGCCGGTCACCGTCAACGAGCCCACGGTGACGCCCTCGACGTTCTGGTCCCCGCTGCCCACGACACAGATCCCGTTACCGGCCTCGGCACAACTGCCGACGGCCTTCCCCGTACCGGGTGCGAGGACCGTGCCCCGGCCCATCCCCCGCAGGGTCAGCCGGGGCGTGGTCACCCGCACGCTCTCGTGGTAGGTACCGGAGGCCACCAGCACGGTGTCCCCGGGAGCGGCGGCGTCCACCGCCTGCTGGATCGATTCCCCGGGGAGAACCAGATGCGTCATGGGCTCGGGGGCCGGCGGGGCGGCACCGAGCCCCGCCCCGAACATCACTGCGGTGCACGCCAGATACGCGATGCGACATTTAGTCATATTCCACACGTTATGACCGAACAGATCCCACACTGAGCCTGCTGGGCCATCCGGAGGCGTGTCACCGACGAACCCGCTACTCGGCGGAGCGGGAACCAGGCCCTACACGTTGAAGCGGAACTCGACCACGTCGCCGTCCTGCATCACATACTCCTTGCCCTCCATGCGGGCCTTGCCCTTGGCGCGGGCCTCGGCGACCGAGCCGGTGGCCACGAGGTCGGCGAAGGAGATGACCTCGGCCTTGATGAAGCCCTTCTGGAAGTCGGTGTGGATGACACCGGCGGCCTCGGGGGCGGTGGCGCCCTTCTTGATGGTCCAGGCGCGGGATTCCTTGGGGCCGGCCGTGAGGTAGGTCTGGAGGCCGAGGGTGGCGAAGCCGACCCGGGCGAGGGTGGCGAGGCCGGGCTCCTCGGCGCCGACCGACTCCAGCAGTTCCAGCGCGTCGGCCTCGTCCAGTTCGGCGAGGTCCGCCTCCAGCTTGGCGTTGAGGAAGATCGCCTCGGCGGGGGCGACCAGGGCGCTCTGCTCGGCCTTGAAGTCGTCGTCGGTCAGCTCGTCCTCGTCGACGTTGAAGACGTAGAGGAACGGCTTGGTCGTCAACAGGTGCAGATCGTGGAGGAGTTCGGCGCGCTCGCCGCCCTGGACGATGCCCTGGGAGAACAGGGTGTCGCCCTTCTCCAGGATCTCCTTGGCCTCCTCGACGGCCTTCACCTTCGGCGCGACGTCCTTCTTGATCCGCGACTCCTTCTGAAGCCTCGGCAGGACCTTCTCGATGGTCTGGAGGTCCGCCAGGATCAGCTCGGTGTTGATCGTCTCGATGTCGTCCTTCGGCGAGACCTTGCCGTCGACGTGCACGACGTTTTCGTCCTTGAAGGCGCGGATGACCTGGCAGATCGCGTCCGACTCACGGATGTTCGCGAGGAACTTGTTGCCGAGGCCCTCGCCCTCGCTGGCGCCGCGCACGATGCCCGCGATGTCGACGAAGTCGACGGTCGCCGGGAGAATCCGCTGGGAGCCGAAGATCTCGGCCAGCTGGGTCAGCCGCGCGTCCGGGACGCCCACGACGCCGACGTTCGGCTCGATCGTGGCGAACGGGTAGTTGGCCGCCAGCACGTCGTTCTTGGTCAGGGCGTTGAACAGGGTCGACTTGCCGACGTTGGGCAGACCGACGATTCCGATCGTGAGCGACACGTTTACGACTTCCCGTACGTAGGAGGGCCAGGCGGCGGGGCCGGGGACCTGGGGCGGTGGGGCCTGGGACGACCTGGGGCCGGTCCGGAGAGTCCGGCCGGTCCGGTGGACCCGGCGGTCCGGTGGATCGTGCCCCAGCGGCCAGAGGGCTGGCCGATCCCCCAGTTTACGGCGTGCCGAGGCCCCGCCCGGCGGGGTATCGAACGCTTGGCCAAGGTCCGTCCAACGGCGTGTCTGTAGACCCATTCGGCACATTAACCGACCTAAGTTGGTCCGGTGGAGCAACACAGGACGCACCTCCCTCGCCCCGCCCCGCACCGCGGCACGCCCCTCCCGCCCCAGGCGGCCCGAGGCGGCCGACGTCCCTCGGGCGCGGGGGCGCCACGACGCGCTCCCGTCGCGCGCGGGCCCGTCCCACCCCCCGTACAAGCCGTACGACGCGTCGCCCGCGCCGTGCGCCGGATGCCGAACCCCCGGCTCACCGGGTTGGGCTGCGGGCTGTTCAGCGGCATGACGATGTTCGCCCTGGCCTGCCTGGACCGGCTGCTGTTCGGGGCCTCCCCCGCCGTCTACGGCGTGCTGTTCCTGCTGGTCAGCACGCTGACGGCGGCGTGGGTACGGCAAGGGGACCTCACCAGCGGCCCGGTGGTCGTGCCGATCGCCTTCGCCGCCGGTCTGCCCCCGATCGCGGGCGCCGAGGGCGGCCTCGGCGCTCACCTGATGGCCCTGGTCACCGCCCTCGCCATGCAGGCGGGCTGGCTCTACGGCGGCACTCTCATCGCCGGCCTCATCGTGACCGTACGCAAACTACGCCTGATGGCCCACCGGGCCGCCGACCGGGAGGACCGGGAGCGCCTACGGGAGGCGGCAATGGGCCGGACACCGGCCCGGGCCGATGAGGGCGGGGGGCGGCCTGTCGGGGAGCGGCCGGTTGGGGGGCGGGGACGGGCAGGCGGCGCTCGGGGCGGGACGCCGGGGGGCCAGGTCGGAGCACCGGGGGGCCAGGTCGGGGCACCGGGGGGCCAGGTCGGGGCGCAGGGTGGCAGGGCCGGGGTGCAGACCGGCCGAGGCGGGGCGCCGGGTGCCCAGGGCTCGGCGTCGAGTGGCCGGGCCGGGGCGCCGGGTGGCGAGGCCACAGCGCTGGGTGGCCAGGCCGGGGACCCGTACGATCGCGGCCGACCCGTACGGCCCCGCTCCCCCAGGCCGGCGGCCCAGCCCGGGCGTACGGTCCCTCGGGGTTACTAGTCTCCGAAGGGCGATCGCGTACCGATGGTTCACGGAAGACCGGACCGGCGACGTCCCAGCGCGCATCGCGCAACCGAGCGGGCCCCCTCCCGGTCGGGCCCGCCCCTCGACCGTCCGATCGCTCGCGACTGGCCACGCTCGGGTTCGGGGCCCGCCGCAGCGGAACAGACTCCGCCCGAGGCACGCGTGCGGAGGGACGCCGAGCGGGGGACTCCGTGTCCTGACGTCCCTGCGTCCCGGCCGCCCAATCGCCCGCAGCCGACCACGTTCGGATTCAGGCCCGCCGCAGCGAAACAGACCCCTCCGGGGGGACGCCATGCCGAGGGACCCCGTACTGCGGTGAGACGCCGCGCGGAGGGGGACGCCGTGTCCTGGCTTCCCTGCGGCCGTCCCTCCCTGTCGGCCACGCGGGCGGCCACCGCGGTTGCGCCCTACCGCCGCAGGCTGCGGCTGTCCGGGCGGGGTCTGGGGCCCCAGCCTGCGACGAATGCTTCGCTGTCACAGGAATCCAGAGCCCGCGCCCCAACCGGCCCTCACCGGCTCCTACCGTCCTCAACCGGGCCCCGCCGACCCCCGCCGACGCGCCCAACCGGGCCCTCGCCAACACTCGCCGCCCCAACCGACCCTCGTCGGCCCATGCCGCCCCCAATCAGCCCTCGCCGACCCCCGCCGCACCGAACCGACGCCCGCCGCGCCCAACCGACCCCGTCGGCCCCTAGCCGGCCTTCGCCGCTCGCATCGCGGCGCCTACGATGCCCGCGTTGTTCTGGAGCTGGGCCGGGACGATCTCGGCCTTGATGTCCTCGATCAGGTGGAGGAACTTCGCGGATTTGCGGCTGACGCCGCCGCCGATGATGAACAGTTCCGGGGAGAGGAGCATCTCGACGTGGGCGAGGTACTTGGTGACCCGGCGGGCCCAGTGCTCCCAGGTCAGCTCGTGGTCGTCCTTGGCCTTGGTGGAGGCGCGGGTCTCGGCGTCGTGGCCGCCCAGCTCCAGATGGCCCAGCTCGGTGTTGGGCACGAGGACGCCGTCGCTGAAGACGGCGCTGCCGATGCCCGTGCCGAAGGTGAGCATGATGATCGTGCCCTGGCGGTCGCGCCCGGCGCCGAACTGGACCTCGGCGACGCCCGCCGCGTCCGCGTCGTTCACCACCGTCACCGGCAGTCCGCCGAGCCGCTCGCCGAGCAGGGCGCGCGCGTCGACGTCGATCCACCCCTTGTCGACATTGGCCGCCGTACGGATGGTGGAGCCGCCCGTGACCACGCCGGGGAAGGTGATGCCGACCGGGCCGGTCCAGCCGAAGTGGTCGACGACCTGCTTCACGCCGTCGGCCACCGCGTCGGGCGTCGCCGGGTGTGGGGTCAGCACCTTGAACCGCTCGTCCGCCAGGTCGCCCCGGTCCAGATCCACGGGAGCGCCCTTGATCCCTGAACCGCCGATGTCCACGCCGAAGATGTGCATGGCCCTACGTTACGTCGTACGACTGACAGTCACGGCCCCGGGCGGGCGGACCGGCCCCCGGGCCCGGAATCCTCACGTCCTCGAACACGTACGCCCCCGGAACCTTCACGGACGCTCGACCGACAGCGTCCGTTCAAGTCCCGGGGGCGTACCGAATTCCCGAGGTCAGGTCTCCGTGCTACCCGAGGTCACGTCTCCGCGCCACCCGAGGTCAGGCCTGTGCGGTCCCTTGGCCGGTGCGCTCGGCGACGAGGGCGGCGGCTTCCTCGCGCAGATCGCGGCGGAGCTCCTTCGGCAGCGAGAACGTGATCGACTCCTCGGCGGCCTTGACCAGCTCGACATCCTCGTACCCGTGCTGGGAGAGCCACTCCAGGACCTCCTCGACGAGGACCTCGGGCACGGAGGCGCCGGAGGTGACGCCGACCGTCTCGACCCCCTCCAGCCAGGCCTCGTCGATCTCGCTGGCGAAGTCCACGAGGTACGCCTCGCGGGAGCCGGCCAGCTTGGCGACCTCGACGAGCCGCTTGGAGTTGGAGGAGTTGCGCGAGCCGACCACGATGACCAGCTCGGCCTCCGCGCCCATCTGCTTCACGGCGAGCTGACGGTTCTGGGTGGCGTAGCAGATGTCGTCGCTGGGCGGCGAGACGAGCAGCGGGAACTTGTCCTTCAGCGCGCCGACCGTCTCCATCGTCTCGTCGACGGAGAGCGTGGTCTGCGACAGCCAGACGACCTTCGACTCGTCGCGGACCTCGACCTTGGCGACGTCGCCGGGGCCGTCGACCAGCTGGATGTGGTCCGGCGCCTCGCCCGACGTACCGATGACCTCTTCGTGTCCCTCGTGGCCGATCAGGAGGATGTCGTAGTCCTCCTTGGCGTAGCGGATCGCTTCCTTGTGGACCTTGGTGACCAGCGGGCAGGTGGCGTCGATGGTGGCGAGCCTGCCGCGCTCGGCCTCCTCGTGGACGGTCGGGGCGACACCGTGCGCCGAGAACATCACGATGTTGCCCTCGGGCACCTCCTCCGTCCGCTCGACGAAGACGGCCCCCTTCTTCTCCAGTGTCTGCACGACGTACTTGTTGTGCACGATCTCGTGTCGGACATAGATCGGGGCCCCGTACTGCTCCAGGGCCTTCTCCACAGCGATCACAGCACGGTCGACGCCCGCGCAGTACCCGCGCGGGGCGGCGAGAAGAACACGGCGGCGAGGCGAGGAAGTCATGCGGTCCATCGTAAGGCCGGGGGTGGGGGCACCCGCACGCGCCGAACCACCCGCACGCCCACCCCAGTAGGCGCCGCCCCAAGCCTCCAGGCACCGCCTGATTGTCGGCACCCCCTACTACTCTCGGCGTCATGGCCCTCAACACATCCGCCGAAGCCCCCCTCCCCGTCGGCGAGGTATCCCGTCTGATCGGCGGCTGGATCGATCGGCTCGGCGCGGTGTGGGTCGAGGGGCAGATCACCCAGTTGTCGCGGCGGCCGGGCGCGGGCGTCGTCTTTCTGACGCTGCGGGACCCGTCGTACGACATCTCGGTGAGTGTGACCTGCTTCCGGCAGGTGTTCGACGCGGTGGCGGACGTCGTGAGCGAGGGCGCGCGGGTCGTCGTTCTGGCGAAGCCGGAGTGGTATGCGCCACGGGGGCAGTTGTCGCTGCGGGCGACGGAGATAAGGCCGGTGGGGGTCGGTGAACTGCTCGCCCGGCTTGAGCAGTTGAAGAAGTCGTTGGCGAGTGAGGGGCTGTTCGCGCCGGAGCGGAAGAAGGCGTTGCCGTTTCTGCCGCAGCTCATCGGGCTCGTCTGCGGGCGGGCCTCGGCGGCCGAGCGGGATGTGCTGGAGAACGCGCGGCACCGCTGGCCGGCCGTGCGTTTCGAGGTGCGCAATGTGGCCGTGCAGGGGGTGCATGCCGTGCCTCAGGTGGTCCAGGCGGTGAAGGAGCTGGACGCGCTGGACGGCGTGGACGTCATCATCGTTGCGCGCGGCGGCGGCAGCGTGGAGGACCTGTTGCCGTTCTCCGACGAGCAGCTCGTACGGGCGGTCGCGGCCTGTCGTACGCCGGTGGTCTCGGCGATCGGGCACGAGCCGGACACTCCGCTGCTGGACTATGTGGCCGACCTGCGGGCCTCCACCCCGACCGACGCGGCGAAGAAGGTCGTGCCGGACGTGGGCGAGGAGTACGAGCGGGTGCGGTGGCTGCGGGACCGTGCGCGGCGGTGTGTCGAGGCGTTCGTGGAGCGGGAGGAGCGGGGGCTGGCGCATGCGCTGGCCCGGCCGTCGATAGAAGATCCGCACCGGATGATCGACGAGCGTGCCGACCATGTGGACTCGCTCCTCGACCGGAGCCGCCGCTGTCTCGGCCACCATCTGGACCGGGCCGTCTCGGAGTTGACGCACACGCACGCGCGCGTGGTGGCCCTCTCCCCGGCGGCGACGCTTCAGCGGGGGTACGCGGTGCTGCAGAAGGCCGACGGTCATGTGGTCCGCACGCCGGACGAGGTCACGGCGGCGGAGCCGTTGCGGGCGCGGGTGGCCGAGGGCGAGTTCACCGTCCGGGTCGACGCGACGGACGCGACGGCGGGGACCGCCGACCGCACCACGGACGCGACGGCGGGGACCGGCCCCGCCGCGGACGCGACCGGCGGGCATGAGGGGACCGACGGAACCGGCGGGACTGTCAGTGGGGACGCATAGGGTGGGCCGCATGACCAGCAACGTGAGCGAGGCCGACGGGATGACCGACGCCGCGGGGGCACCCGGCATGTCCCAGGCCGACCGCGCCCTCGGGTACGAGCAGGCGCGTGACGAGCTGATCGAGGTCGTACGACGGCTGGAGGCGGGCGGTACGACGCTGGAGGAGTCCCTCGCGCTCTGGGAGCGCGGCGAGGAGCTGGCCAAGCTCTGCCGTCGCTGGCTGGACGGCGCCCGCGCCCGTCTGGACGCCGCGCTGGCGGAGGACGAGGACACGGAGAGCGACGGCAACGGCGATCGGTGAAACCTGGTGAGGCTGTGAAGTGGATCACTCAGGCCCGCTTTTGATTGAACCTTGAACTTCTTTTGCGTACCTTCGTGGACGTAAGCCATCAAGTCTCACGAAGGTTGCCCCATGTCGCTCGCCCTTGACACCGCCGCCCAGGATCTGCTGTTCCGCGAGGCCCACACCGCGAACGCGTTCACCGACGAGCCGGTGACCGAGGAGCAGGTGCAGGCCATCTACGACCTGGTCAAGTACGGCCCGACCGCCTTCAACCAGACTCCGCTGCGCATCACCCTGGTCCGCTCCGCCGAGGCCCGTGAGCGTCTGGTGAAGCACATGTCCGAGGGCAACCAGGCCAAGACGTCCACCGCCCCGCTGGTCGCGATCCTCTCCGCGGACAACGAGTTCCACGAGGAACTGCCGACCCTGTTCCCGGCGTTCCCGCAGGCCAAGGACCTCTTCTTCGCCGAGCGCCCCGCCCGTGAGTCCGCGGCCCGGATGAACGCCGCGCTCCAGGCCGCGTACTTCATCATCGGGGTGCGCGCCGCGGGCCTCGCCGCCGGCCCGATGACCGGCTTCGACTTCGCCGGCGTCCAGAAGGAGTTCCTGGACGACGACCACACCCCGCTGATGGTCGTCAACATCGGCAAGCCCGGCGAGGGCGCGTCCTACCCCCGCTCCCCGCGCCTGGCCTTCGACGAGGTCGTCACCACGGTCTGAGCACCGCCCCGGCGGGAGACGGACGAGAAGGGCCCCGGCAATCGCGCCGGGGCCCTTGTCATACGTGGTCGTGCATGGTCGTACGCGGTTGGTCGTACGCGGATACGCGGGTAGGCGGGGAAGCGGCCAGGTGGGTGCGCGGGCGGTGGGAGCGCCGGTCAGCCCGTCGGTTCGGCCGTCGTCGTGGGCGTCTTCTCCATCCGGAGCGCCTGCGCCATCTTCGTCAGTTGGTCGAACGACGCCGTGCCGGCGACCACGGTGGTGGAGCCGTCCTGCCGGAGGACGAGGGCGTCGTAGCGGTCGCCCCGGTAGCGGGTCCAGGTGTCGTCGCCGATGTCCTGGGTGGTCCCGGTCTTCGCCGCGTCCTGTGTGGCGTCCGGGATGAAGGTGGATGGCTTCTCGGCGGACTGCTCGATCGCCACGTATTCGCCGTCGGGGTCGTGGAACCCGAGGTGCCAGCGGTCGGACCGGTCGGCCCGGAAGCGTACGGAGGTGGCCTTCCAGGTGTTCGGCAGGCCTTCGGGCGCGGCCACCGCGTACGAGGCCGCACGGCGGGCCGTCAGCAGTTCGACGCGGTAGTCGACGCGCTTGAGCTCCGGCTCGGTCTCGTCATGCGGGATGAAGAGGTAGATGACTCCGGCCGCCATCACACAGACCCCCAGGGAGAGGATCATGTTGCGGACCGTCTGCTTGCCTTGCCTGCTTGCCACGTCCTCATCGTCGCAGGTGCACCCGTCCGCCCCTCCCCCGGGTCCCCGTGCTCATCCGTGGGGTCCACTGCTCATTCTGTCGGACTGACGATAGAGTCGAGCGGAACCCTCATCCGGCCGTCGTCGTATCAGAAAGGTGCGCTCCGATGACCGAGAATCATCATCTGCCGTCCGAGCTCGAAGTCCCCTCCGAGGCCCCCGACCGCAACCTCGCCCTGGAGCTCGTACGGGTGACCGAGGCGGCCGCGATGGCCGCGGGTCGCTGGGTCGGGCGCGGCGACAAGAACGGGGCCGACGGGGCCGCCGTGCGTGCCATGCGGACCCTGGTCTCCACCGTCTCGATGAACGGCGTCGTCGTGATCGGTGAGGGCGAGAAGGACGAGGCGCCGATGCTCTTCAACGGGGAGCGCGTCGGTGACGGGACCGGCCCGGAGTGCGACATCGCCGTCGACCCGATCGACGGTACGACGCTGACGGCCAAGGGCATGACCAACGCGATCGCCGTGCTCGCGGCGGCCGACCGGGGCACGATGTTCGACCCGTCGGCGGTCTTCTACATGGACAAGCTGGTCACCGGGCCGGAGGCGGCCGACTTCGTCGACATCGACGCGCCGATCTCCGTGAACATCCGCCGGGTCGCCAAGGCGAAGCGGTCGGCGCCGGACGATGTGACCGTGGTCATCCTGGACCGGCCCCGCCACGAGAGCATCATCAAGGAGATCCGGGAGGCCGGGGCGCGCATCAAGCTGATCTCCGACGGGGATGTCGCCGGGTCGATCCTCGCGCTGCGGGAGGGCACCGGGGTCGACATGCTGCTCGGCATCGGTGGTACGCCGGAGGGGATCATCTCCGCCTGTGCGGTGAAGTGTCTCGGCGGCACGATCCAGGGCAAGTTGTGGCCGAAGGATGACGCGGAGCGGCAGCGGGCGATTGATGCCGGGCATGATCTCGATCGGGTGTTGACCACCGATGATCTGGTGTCCGGGGAGAACGTGTTCTTCGTGGCGACCGGGATCACGGACGGGGAGTTGTTGCGGGGGGTGCGGTATCGGTCGGAGACCGCCACCACCGACTCGATCGTGATGCGGTCGAAGTCGGGGACTGTGCGGAGGATTGATTCGGTGCACCGTTTGAGCAAGCTGCGGGCTTACTCCTCCATTGATTTCGAGAAGGCCAAGTAGGTCGGGTCTGGGCGGAGTTGGTTTGGGGGGCTGCGGGTTGCGTTGTTGGCTGCGGGTGCGTTGTGGCTTGTCGCGCCCACGCGGCGGAGCCGCACATGTAAACGCCCCGCGCCCCTAAATGCCTGCGGCTGGTCGGCAGCGCAACAGTTGACCCCGCGCCCCTCAAAGCCAAAACCTGCGCCCGGTCGGCGCTGAAAAGGCGCCCTCTTGTGCGGAGAGGGCGCCTTTCTTGTGCTGGTCGGCGTCAGGGGTTCAGCCTGCTGCCGCTATCGTGCCGGCCGTCCTTGCCGCCTTCTTGAGTTCCAGGTCTCGGCGGCGCCTGCGGGCGAGGACCACTCGGCGTTCGGCTGCGGTGAGGCCGCCCCAGACTCCGTAGGGTTCGGGTTGCAGGAGGGCGTGTTCTCGGCACTCGACCATGACGGGGCAGCGGGCGCAGACGCGCTTGGCGGCCTCCTCGCGGGAGAGCCGGGCCGCGGTGGGCTCCTTGGAGGGGGCGAAGAACAGGCCGGCCTCGTCACGCCGGCACACGGCCTCCGTGTGCCACGGGGCGTCCTGGTCGCGGTCGCGCACTGGCACCCGCTGGGGCGGCACGGCAGCGACCTGCAGGGACGAATGCGGCGGATGCAGCACGGTCTACTCCTGACGACGGCTTCGCGAGCGAGAGACGATGCAGCAAGCCCTACCCGCTGTGCGCGCGCCTATGCACTGAGTCCCGAACCGCTGGAATTCCACCACCTCAGCGGGCTGCAGCAAGTGTTTCGCATCACTTGAGGAACAGCCCGGGAGCGATCGAATTCGCAAGCGTCAACGATCCAGATGTTTGCGCAAATGATCGTCGACCTTGTGTGAGACGCGCTCGGTCACGCGGTCGAGGAGGTTCGCGATCGCCTTGCCCCGCGCGGGCTTCGCCTCGATGCTGCCCAGTACCGCCAGCCCGTCGACATAGATCACCGGCGCGTCCGTCTCGGCCGAGTCCAGGGTGTCCACCTGGAAGTCGCCGAGGACACCGGCGCCGCTGCCGCGCAGCGACACGTTCTCCGGGACGCGGATCTCGACGCTGCCGAATACCGAGACCGTCTTGATCATCACCTGGCGGTGCTCGAAGAGGGCCTCGCTGAGGTCTATCTCGACGCTGCCGAATATCGCGAAGGCGTGGATACGGCGGCCGACACGCCAACGCCCCTTGCGCACCGAGGCGCTGAAGACGGCTATCTGGCGGTCGTCGGGGTCGACGGGGATGGCGCCGGGGGCGGGACGGCGCGGCACCGAGGAGGAGAACGAGGGGGCGGGCGCGTAGGCCGCCGCCTTGTGGGTGCGGGAGACGGGGAGGTCCCGTATGAACACGTCCAGCTCGCCGACCGTCTTGGCGGCCAGCACGCCCTCGACCCGCTCGGCGTGCTCCTCGGCGGTGAGGCGGCCCTCGGCGAGGGCGTCCCGCAGGATGTCGGCGGTGCGGTCACGGTCGGCGTCCGAGGCGCGCAACTCGGCGGCGGAGGTGCGCGGTTCGGTCTGCTTCTGAAGGTCCACGGCAGCAGCGTACCCAAACACGATAGATCGCGATAGCCCCCTGGGAAGGCCGGGAAGCCGTTCGGGTTGTCCGTCGAACTGAGCCTTACCTCACAAGCCCGGCGTCAGTGGCAGGTCCTACGCTGGTGGGCGCTGCCGATGGAGGCCAGCCGTGCTGTCTGTCTAGTGAGGAATGGGCACCGATGCCTGAGTTCGAGTACACCGATCTGCTCCCCATGGGAGAGGACACCACCCCGTACCGGCTGGTGACCTCCGAGGGTGTCTCCACCTTCGAGGCCGACGGGCGGACGTTCCTCAAGGTGGAGCCGGAGGCACTGCGCAAGCTCGCCGCCGAGGCCATCCACGACATCCAGCACTATCTGCGCCCGGCCCACCTGGCTCAGCTGCGGCGGATCATCGACGACCCCGAGGCCTCCGGTAACGACAAGTTCGTCGCCCTGGACCTGCTGAAGAACGCCAACATCGCGGCGGCGGGTGTTCTGCCCATGTGCCAGGACACCGGTACGGCGATCGTCATGGGCAAGCGCGGGCAGAACGTCCTGACGGAGGGCGGCGACGAGAAGGCCCTGTCCAAGGGCATCTACGACGCATATCTGAACCTGAACCTCCGCTACTCGCAGATGGCTCCGCTCACCATGTGGGAGGAGAAGAACACCGGGTCGAACCTGCCGGCGCAGATCGAGCTGTACGCGACGGACGGCGGCGCCTACAAGTTCCTGTTCATGGCGAAGGGCGGCGGCTCCGCCAACAAGTCCTTCCTGTACCAGGAGACGAAGGCCGTGCTGAACGAGGCCTCCATGATGAAGTTCCTGGAGGCGAAGATCCGTTCGCTGGGCACGGCCGCCTGTCCGCCGTACCACCTGGCGATCGTGGTGGGCGGTACGTCCGCCGAGTACGCCCTGAAGACCGCCAAGTACGCCTCCGCGCACTACCTGGACGAGATCCCGGCCGAGGGCTCGCCGCTCGGGCACGGCTTCCGGGACAAGGATCTTGAGCAGAAGGTCTTCGAGCTGACGCAGCGGATCGGGATCGGGGCGCAGTTCGGCGGCAAGTACTTCTGCCATGACGTACGGGTGATCCGGCTGCCTCGCCACGGCGCCTCCTGCCCCGTCGCGATCGCCGTGTCCTGCTCCGCCGACCGTCAGGCCGTCGCGAAGATCACCGCCGAGGGTGTGTTCCTGGAGCAGTTGGAGACGGACCCTGCGCGGTTCCTGCCGGACACGACGGACGAGCATCTCGACTCCTCCGACGAGGACGTGGTCCGCATCGACCTCAACCAGCCGATGGACGACATCCTCGCCGAGCTGACCAAGTACCCGGTGAAGACGCGGCTTTCGCTGTCCGGGCCGCTGGTCGTGGCGCGCGACATCGCCCACGCCAAGATCAAGGAGCGGCTCGACGCGGGTGAGGAGATGCCGCAGTATCTGAAGGACCACCCGGTGTACTACGCGGGGCCGGCGAAGACCCCCGAGGGATACGCCTCCGGGTCGTTCGGTCCCACGACCGCCGGGCGCATGGACTCGTACGTGGAGCAGTTCCAGGCGGCGGGTGGCTCCAAGGTGATGCTGGCGAAGGGGAACCGTTCGCAGCAGGTGACGGACGCGTGCGGTGCGCACGGCGGCTTCTACCTCGGCTCCATCGGTGGCCCGGCGGCCCGCCTCGCCCAGGACTGCATCAAGAAGGTCGAGGTCGTCGAGTACGAGGAGCTGGGCATGGAGGCCGTCTGGAAGATCGAGGTCGAGGACTTCCCGGCGTTCATCGTGGTCGACGACAAGGGCAACGACTTCTTCACCGAGCCTGCGCCCGCGCCGACGTTCACGTCGATTCCGGTGCGGGGACCGGGGCTGGCGTAGGGCTTGGGGTTTGTGGGGGTGGAGGATGCTTTTTCGCCCCCGCCGCCCCTACCCGTCCCTGGGGGCTGCCGCCCCCAGACCCCCGCTTTCGGCCTGAACGGCCTCGTCCTCAAACGCCGGACGGGCTCAAAGACGACGGCCGACACCTTCAGGCAAAGCCCCTCACGGGCGAGTGGAGGCCAAGGATGGCGGCAGCCTCGTCCTCAAACGCCGGACAAGCCCAAAGACGACGGCCGACACCTTCAGGCAAAGCCCCTTGCGGGTGGATGGGGGCCAGGGATGGTGGTGGCCTTGTCCTTGAACGCCGGACGGGCGGAATACCCAGCCCGTCCGGCGTTGATTCCAGCCCGTCCGGCGTTGAATCAGCCCGTCCGGCGTTAAATCCAGCCCCTCCGGCGTTTGAGGAGCGGGGGTCCAGGGGGCGGAGCCCCCTGGGAGCGGGGTCGAAGGGGCGGCAGCCACTGGGGGATGGGAACGGGTAGGGGCGGCGGGGGCGACAAACCCTCCCGGCGTGCCCCACCCGGCGCAATCCCGGAACATCCCCACCCTCCCGAGTGCTGTACCCGGTATGAGCGACTACCGCATCGAGCACGACTCCATGGGCGAAGTACGCGTCCCCGCCCACGCCAAGTGGCGCGCCCAGACCCAACGTGCCGTCGAGAACTTCCCCGTCTCCGGCCAGCACATCGAGCGCGCCCACATCGAGGCGCTGGCCAGAATCAAGGGCGCCGCCGCGAAGGTGAACGCCGAGTTGGGCGTACTCGACAAGGACATCGCCGAGGCGATCCAGGACGCGGCCGCACAGGTCACGGAGGGCCGCTGGGACGAGCACTTTCCCGTCGACGTGTTCCAGACCGGGTCCGGGACGTCCTCCAACATGAACGCCAACGAGGTCATCGCGACGCTGGCGAGTGAGCAGCTCGGGCGGAACGTGCATCCGAACGACCACGTCAACGCCTCGCAGTCGTCCAACGATGTGTTTCCCTCGTCCATCCACATCGCCGCCACGGCCGCCGTGACCCGCGATCTCGTCCCCGCGCTGGAGCATCTGGCCTCCGCCCTGGAGCGCAAGGGCGAGGAGTTCGCGGATGTGGTCAAGTCGGGGCGTACGCATCTGATGGACGCCACCCCCGTCACCCTCGGACAGGAGTTCGGCGGGTACGCCGCTCAGGTGCGCTACGGCGTCGAGCGGTTGACGGCGTCGCTGCCCCGGCTCGCCGAACTGCCGCTGGGCGGTACGGCCGTGGGGACCGGGATCAACACGCCGCCCGGGTTCTCCGCCGCCGTGATCGCCGAGGTCGCTCGGGCGACGGGGCTGCCGCTCACCGAGGCCCGCGACCACTTCGAGGCGCAGGGGGCGCGGGACGGGATCGTCGAGACCAGCGGGCAGCTGCGGACCATCGCCGTATCGCTCACCAAGATCGCCAACGATCTGCGGTGGATGGCGTCCGGGCCGCGCACCGGGCTCGCGGAGATCTCCCTGCCCGACCTCCAGCCGGGATCGTCGATCATGCCCGGCAAGGTCAACCCGGTGATCCCGGAGGCCGTGCTCATGGTCGCCGCGCAGGTCGTCGGCAACGACGCGACCGTCGCCGCCGCCGGAGCCGCCGGCAACTTCGAGCTGAACGTGATGCTGCCGGTGATCGCGAAGAACGTACTGGAGTCGATCCGGCTGCTCGCCAATGTGTCGCGGCTGCTCGCCGACCGGACCGTCGACGGGATCGTCGCCCATCGTGAACGGGCCCGCGAGTACGCCGAGTCGTCGCCGTCCGTGGTGACCCCGCTGAACAAGTACATCGGATACGAAGAGGCCGCGAAGGTCGCCAAGAAGTCGCTCGCCGAGCGGAGGACCATCCGGGAGGTCGTGCTGGACAGCGGCTATGTCGACCGCGGCGATCTGACACTCGAACAGCTCGATGAGGCACTGGATGTCCTGCGGATGACGCGCCCGTGACAAAAGAGCCACCGAAGGGCGAGTTCCGGCCTTCTTCGGTGGCACGCGGGTAAACGATTCCCGCTGTCGCGTGAACCATGACCGGGGCCACGGCGTCGTATGCCCATGACACCTAATATCTGTGCATGGCAGACGACGGAGCGGTGAGACGAGTGGAATCAGGCGGGTCGACGGTGTTCTGGGAGCCCGGGAGCCGAATCCTGTGGCGTTACCGGGAGAACGGCGGCGCGGGGTTCCACATCGCACGCCCCGTCACCGTCGTCCGGGACGACGAGGATCTGCTGGCCGTATGGCTGGCCCCCGGTACCGAGTGCGTCAAGCCCGTGCTGGCGGACGGCACTTCACCGGCCGCCGAGCCCCTCGCCTCCCGCTACAAGAAGCCCCGTACCGTACAGCTGGACCGCTGGTTCGGCACCGGAGTGCTGAAGTTGGCGCGACCGGGCGAGCCCTGGTCGGTGTGGCTGTTCTGGGAGCCGGGTTGGCGTTTCAAGAACTGGTACGTCAACCTGGAAGCGCCGCTTGCCCGTTGGGAGGGCGGTGTGGACTCCGAGGACCACTTCCTGGACATCTGCGTCTACCCTGACCGGTCCTGGGACTGGCGCGACGAGGACGAGTTCGCGCAGGCCCAGCTGGACGGACTGATGGACGGTCAGGAGGCGGAGCGGGTAAGAGAAGCGGGACGGTCCGCCGTCGAGGTGATCCGCGCCTGGGGGTCGCCGTACGCGGACGGCTGGCAGCACTGGCGGCCGAATCCGGCCTGGGGAGTACCGTCTCTCCCGGACGACTGGGACCGTACACCGGTGCACTTGTCCTCATGAGACCCTTGATGCGCCCCCGGGCCACAACCGTAGGATCGTCCTCCGCAGGGGTTCGCAAGGGTTCACAAGGGCAACTCCCGCAGTTCGCGCAGAGCTTGACCATATGTCACCGAGGGGCGGCAGGACGTGATCAAGGGGTACGAGGGCCACACCGGTAACCGCCGGAGAAGGCCCGACGGAGGGACCGTGCTGTCCTCCGGCGGGTCCGCCGGTACCGTAGGTGGCACAGGAACTGCCTCTGACCACGCGGGAATTCCGTTCCCAGGACACCTATTCCGGGTATCGGCCTTTCTGCGGGACGAAGTATCGGGTTTGCTGCGGGACGAACTGCGCACACGACGCGCAGTCCCGGACGGATGGATTCGACACGCGTGACGGAGCACCCCACCTCCCACGAGCGCCCTCAGAGCGGCGCCGGCCCCGCGGACCCCCGCGGGGCGGTCCTGCGTACCCAGGAACCGCTGCGGACCGCGGGCGCCTTACCGGCACAGTCACGCTCGGGCGACGCGCAGTCCGCCTCGGGGACGACGGCCCAGTGCGCCAAGAGCGGGCAGGCTCCCTCGGAGCACGCCCAGCCGACGCTGTCCGAGCACTCCCAGCCCGCGGCCACCGAGCCCGACCCGCACCGTCCGCGCCCCGCGCCGGAGGGCATCCCGGCCCAGCCCGGCGGTGACCCGGAGCGGCCCGGCAACGCCGGCGCGGCCCTGGAGCGGCGCGGTGGACAGGGTGCGCAGCCCGGCGCCCCCATGTCCATGCGGCGCGACGGGGACCGGCTGCGTTTCGTGGGCGCCGCGACCCGGCGGATCGCCCGCGGTATCGACCTGGACGAGATCGTCATGGGTCTGTGCCGGGCGACCGTACCGACGTTCTCGGACGCGATCCTCGTCTATCTCCGCGAGCCGCTGCCCGTCGGCGACGAGCGGCCCACCGGGCCCATGGTGCTGCGGCTGCGCCGTACCGACCGGATTCCCGAGGAGCGGGACACCGAGGGCGGCTTCATGCCCGTCATCCAGCCCGAGCCGGTGGACCTGGCGGTCGTCACCGCCGAGAGTTGCGAGGTACGGCCCGGTGGCGCGCTCGCCGAGGTGCTGCGCGGTGTACGGCCGGTCTTCGCGGACGCGCCGGCCGCGCACGACGCGCTGCCCGAACTGCTCGGCCCCGACGCCGAGCTGACGGTGCCGACCGGTCAGCGGGCGATCCTCGCTCCGCTGCGCGGACGGCGCCGGGTGATCGGCGCGGCCGTGTTCCTGCGGCGGCCCGAGCGGCAGGCGTTCGAGCAGGACGACCTCCTGGTCGCCGCCCAGCTCGCCACGCACAGCGCGCTCGGCATCGACAAGGCCGTGCTGTACGGGCGTGAGGCGTATATCGCCGACGAACTGCAGCGCACGATGCTGCCGGAGGCGCTGCCCAAGTGCACCGGCGTGCGCCTCGCGCACCGGTATCTGCCGGCCGCCGAGACCGCGCGGGTCGGCGGTGACTGGTACGACGCGATTCCCCTGCCGGGGAGCCGGGTCGCACTGGTCGTCGGCGATGTCATGGGGCACTCGATGACCTCCGCCGCGATCATGGGGCAGCTGCGGACCACCGCGCAGACGCTGGCGGGACTCGATCTCCCGCCGCAGGAAGTGCTGCACCATCTCGACGAGCAGGCGCAGCGGCTCGGTACGGACCGCATGGCCACGTGCCTGTACGCGGTGTACGACCCGGTATCGCATCGGATCACCATCGCCAACGCCGGGCATCCGCCGCCGGTGCTGCTGCATCTCGGGGGACGTGCCGAGGTGTTGCGGGTGCCGCCGGGGGCGCCGATCGGTGTGGGTGGCGTGGACTTCGAGGCGGTCGAGCTGGACGCGCCGGCCGGGGGCACGCTGTTGCTGTACACCGACGGGCTCGTGGAGTCGCGGCTCCGTGATGTGTGGACCGGGATAGAGCAGTTGCGGGAGAAGCTGGCCGCGACCGCGCAGTTGACCGGGCCGGATCATCCGCCGCCGCTCGAAGCGCTGTGCGACGAGGTGCTGGACATGCTGGGGCCCGGGGACCGGGACGATGACATCGCCCTGCTCGCCGCGCGGTTCGATGGGATCGCTCCCAGTGATGTCGCGTACTGGTTCCTGGAACCGGAGGAGATGGCTCCGGGGCGGGCGCGGAGGCTGGCTCGGCATGCCTTGTCCCGCTGGGGGCTTGAGGAGTTGAGCGACTCCGTCGAGTTGCTCATCAGTGAGGTCGTCACCAACGCGGTGCGGTATGCGACGCGGCCGGTTACCTTGCGGTTGCTGCGGACCGATGTGCTGCGGTGTGAGGTGACCGATGATGTACCGCAGTTGCCTCGGCTTCGGCAGGCTCGGGCGACGGATGAGGGTGGGCGTGGCCTTTACCTGGTCAATCGGCTGGCCAAGCGGTGGGGGGCCACTCGGTTGAGTGCGGGGAAGGTTGTTTGGTTCGAGTTGAATCGGTCCGGTGGATGAGCTCAATCGCTCTGCTGGGTGAGCCGGGCCGATCAGGGTTCGGGACTGACTGTGCATTGCGGGCGGCGGGCCGTCCGTGGCTGGTCGCGCAGTTCCCCGCGCCCCTAAAGATGGGCCTGCGGCCCAAAAAATGAGGGCCTTCGGCCCTCCAAAAGCGAATAGGGCGCCCGGCGAATGCCGGGCGCCCTTCCCTCATGTCTGTCCCTAGTCGTCCTGCTGTGGGTCGTTCGGGTTGGTCGGTAGGCCGCCTATGCCGCTGTCGTCCTCGCCGTCCGTCGGGGTTTCCTCCGGGGTGGTTTCCGGGGTTTCCTCGGGGGTCGTCTCGGGGGTCGTTTCCGGGGTGGTTTCCGGTGTTGTCTCGGGGGTTGTCGTCGGAGGTTCGGTCGTCGGAGTCTCCGACGGGGTTTCCGACGGGGTGAGGGTCGGGGTCGGGGACTCCGTGGGCTTGACCGCGGCGCCCTGGTTGGTCTCCAGGTCGAACTTGGTCGTCTTGCCCATCACTCCGAAGGTGTACTCGGCCCAGATGCGGGCGGGGAAGCCACCACCGTTGATGCGGGCCTCGCCGAGCGCGTTGTACATCGAGACGTGCTTGCCGCCGTTGTCCATGTCCTCGCCGAAGAGGCCGACGGAGGTGACCAGGCTCGGCGTGTAGCCGGTGAACCAGGCGGAGCGGTTCTCGTCGGAGGTACCCGTCTTGCCGGCGACCTGCTGGCCGTCGCGGGCCGGGTTGTCGCGGACGGAGGTCTTGGCCGTACCGTCGTCGACCACGCCGGTGAGGACCGAGGTGACCGTGTCGGCGGCCTCGCGGGTGATGACCTGCTCGCCGATCGGGCTGGGGAACTTGACCTCGCCGTCGCGGTGGGTGGCGGAGGCCACGATGGACGGGGTGACCTTCTTGCCGTGGTTGTCGAGGGTGGCGTAGATGCCGGCCATCTCCAGGGGGCTCGCGCCCATGGTGCCCAGGGTCTGGGCGGGCACGGCCTGCATGTCCTCGGTGTCCATGCCGAGCTTGCCGGCGACCTCCATGACCTTCTCCATGCCGACGTCGACGCCCATCTGCGCGAAGACGGAGTTGATGGACTTGTTCATGGCGGTCTGCACGGTGACGTCGCCGTAGTCGGCGTTGTCCTCGTTCGGCGGGCTGAAACCGACCTTGGTGCCGTTGTCGACGACCTCGTGGCCGCTGTCACCGTCGTAGATGGTGTTCGCGGTGATCGGGTCGCCGTCCTGGGTCTCGGCGGCCTCGTCGACGGCGGCGGCCAGGACGATCGGCTTGAAGGTGGAGGCGGGCTGGTAGTCCCGGCGGGTGGCGTTGTTCTGGTAGTGCTTGAAGTAGTCGACGCCGCCGTACATCGCGAGGACCTTGCCGGTCTTCGGGTCGACCGAGACGGCACCGGCCTGGATGTACTTGTCGACCTTGTTCTTCTTCGGTTCGAGCTTGCTGGTGAGCTGTTCCTTGACGGCCTTCTCCAGCTTGGTCTGCTTCTTCGGGTCGATGTTCAGCGTGACGGTCCAGCCGCCGTCGTCGATGAGGGCGATGGCCTGCTCACGGTCGTCCGCCCTGCCGGTGGCGACGAGTTGGTCGGCCAGCTCGCTGTTGGCGGCGTCCACCAGATAGCCGTTCTGGCCCTGCTTGTCGGGCGAGCCCTGCGGGTCCTTGGGGATCGGGAACTTCATGTCGGCCCGCTCGGAGGCCTCCAGCCACTTCATCTCGACCATGTTGTCGAGGACGTAGTTCCAGCGCGCCTTGACCAGCTTGCGGCCGGTCTCGGAGGCCGCGGACCAGTCGTACTGGCTGGGGGCCTGGAGGAGCGCGGCGAGATAGGCGCCCTGTTCGACCTTGAGGTCCTTGGCGTCGACGCCGTAGTAGGCCTGGGCGGCGGCCTGGATGCCCCAGGCGCTGCGGCCGTAGTAGCTGGTGTTGATGTAGCCCGCGAGGATGTAGTCCTTGGACTTGTTGCGCTCCAGCTTCAGGGAGATGATCAGTTCCTTGAGCTTGCGGCTCACGGTCTGGTCCTGCGTCAGGTAGTAGTTCTTGACGTACTGCTGGGTGATCGTCGAACCACCCTGCTTGCCCTTGCCGGAGAGGGTGTTGATCAGACCTCGGGCCGTGCCCTTGAAGTCGACTCCGGGGTCCGTGTAGAAACCCTTGTTCTCGGCGGCGACGAAGGTCTGCTGGACCTGCTTGGGGACGTCGGAGAGTTCGACGATCTCACGGTTGGTGGTGCCGGAGCGGGCGAGGATCTTGCCGGTGGAGTACTTGTAGACGTTGCTTTCCTTGGTCGCGTCCGGGTTGCCCTGGGGGATGTCGATCATCATGTAGAGCACCACGAAGGCGCCCATGACGAGCAGGCAGAGGCCGAAGAACGCGCCGAGGATCTTCTTCCAGGTGAAGAGGCGGCGTATACCGCTCTTCTTTTTCTTGCCGTTCCTGCCGGCGTTCCTGGCCGCCGCTCTCGCCGCCGCCCGGCCGCCGCCCTCCGAGGGGCCTATGACAGTGGTGGCACCCCCCGACGCGTTGCCCGCCGACGCGTTGCCCGTGGTCGAGCGCTGGGGCGCCGCGCGGCGACCGCCACGCTGCCGCGCTCGTCTTTCTTCCGCTCGTCCCATGGCTCCGGTCCGCTCCGCCTTCTGTTCGTCTCGTTCGAGTGCCGTACGGCTTGTCCATCTGTACGCCTCGTACGTCACTCGGGTGTCGCCGGTCGGCCTAGCAAGCTAACACCGAGGACTGTGGCCCCGGGGAGCCGCATCGCCCCGTTCCGGCGTGACAATGCGCACGAGATGCGCGTCGCCGTACATCTCATCCCACCGGAACGGACGTTCCAACAGGGCCGATGGTTGCCTCGCGCGCCCCTTCCCGCACCGGCGAACTCGGTGACAGAACCGTGACATTCGGCTCTGACCAGGGCCCCTTCCACCCCCCGCCGCAGGCTATACACGGCACGTATACGCGAGGTGTATACCCGCTGTGTACAGTCGTGCTCATGTCCATCGGTCACACCCTCCTGGGACTCCTGGAGTCCGGGCCCCGCCACGGTTACGACCTGAAGCGGGCCTTCGACGAGAAGTTCGGTCATGACCGGCCGCTGCACTACGGCCAGGTCTACTCGACGATGTCGCGGCTGCTGAAGAACGGTCTCGTCGAGGTCGACGGCATCGAGCCCGGCGGCGGCCCCGAGCGCAAGCGGTACGCGATCACCGAGGCGGGCATCACCGATGTCCAGCGCTGGCTCGCCACCCCCGAGAAGCCCGAGCCGTATCTGCAGTCGACCCTCTACACCAAGGTCGTCCTCGCCCTGCTGACCCATCGGAACGCGGCCGACATCCTCGACACCCAGCGCTCCGAACACCTGCGCATGATGCGCATCCTCACCGACCGCAAGCGCAAGGGCGACCTCGCCGATCAGCTGATCTGCGACCACGCCCTGTTCCATCTGGAGGCCGATCTGCGATGGCTGGAGCTGACCGCCGCCCGACTGGGCAAGCTGGCCGAGGCGGTGGCCCGCTGATGATGCCCGCCGGCTCCCTGCTGCTCGCGACCGATCTGCGCAAGGCGTACGGTCCGACCACCGCGCTCGACGGCGCCGAGTTCTCCATCCACCCCGGCGAGGTCGTCGCGGTGATGGGCCCCTCCGGCTCCGGCAAGTCGACCCTGCTCCACTGTCTCGCTGGGATCGTGACGCCCGACTCGGGCTCCATCATGTACAACGGCCGCGAGATGGCCACCATGAACGACGCCGAGCGCAGCGCGCTCAGGCGCAGCGAGTTCGGGTTCGTCTTCCAGTTCGGCCAGCTGGTGCCCGAGCTGACCTGTGTGGAGAACGTGGCGCTGCCGCTCAGGCTGAACGGCACCAGCCGCAAGGAGGCGGAGAAGACCGCGCTGGGCTGGATGCGGCGGCTTGAGGTCGACGACCTCGCCCGTAAGCGGCCCGGTGAGATATCCGGCGGGCAGGGGCAGCGCGTCGCCGTGGCCCGGGCGCTGGTCACCAGCCCCCGGGTGATCTTCGCGGACGAGCCCACCGGCGCCCTCGACTCCCTCAACGGCGAGCGGGTGATGGAACTGCTCACCGAGGCCGCCCGCTCCGCCAACGCCGCCGTCGTCCTCGTCACCCATGAGGCCCGGGTCGCCGCCTACTCCGACCGCGAGATCGTCGTACGCGACGGCAGGTCCCGGGACATGGAGCGCGTCGTATGAGCGCTTCTTCGAGTTCTCCCTCGGGATCTCCTTCGAGTTCTTCTTCGGGTTCTGCTTCGGGATCTCCTTCGCGTCCTTCTTCCGTGCGCCGATGGGCCCAGGACCTGGCGATGGGTGTCCGGTTCACCTTCACCGGGGGCCGCGAGGGCTGGGTCCGGGCCGTGCTCACCGCGATCGGCGTCGGCCTCGGGGTCGCGCTGCTGCTGCTCACCACGGCGATACCGAACGCCATGTCCGCCCGGACCCTCCGCGACGACGCCCGCGAGGACATCGGGCTCCTGTACGACGAGGACATGTCCCGGAGGAAGGCGTCCGACAGGACTCTGATCGCCGCGCTCGCCAACACCGATTACCACGACGAGAACGTCCGGGGACGGCTCCTCGAACCCGAGGGGGTGAACGCGCCGGTGCCGCCGGGGGTCTCGAAGCTCCCCGGCAAGGGCGAGATGGTCGTCTCCCCCGCCCTCGACGAGCTGCTCAAGTCGGACGAGGGCAGGCTGCTGCGCGAGCGGCTGCCGTACCGCACGGTGGGCACCATCGGCGAGGCCGGACTGATCGGCTCGGCCGAACTCGCCTACTACGCCGGCGCCGACGGCCTCGCCGAGCGCGTCGACCAGGGGAGCGCGGGCCGTATCGAACGCTTCGGCCCCAAGGCCGAGCCCGAGCCGGAGGAGCTGGACCCGGTTCTCCTGCTGCTCATCCTGGTCATCTTCGTGGCGCTGCTGATGCCGGTCGCCGTCTTCATCGCCACCGCCGTACGGTTCGGCGGCGAGCGACGCGACCGACGGCTGGCGGCGCTCCGGCTGGTCGGCTCCGACGGCGGGATGACCCGCAGGATCGCGGCGGGCGAGGCGGTCGCGGGCGCCGCGCTGGGCCTCGTCTTCGGCACCGTCTTCTTCCTGATCGGCCGGGAGGTCGCGGGCTCGGTCCAGGTGTACACGTTCAGCGTCTTCCCCAGCGACCTCAACCCCTCCCCCGTGCTGGCCCTGCTGGTCGCCCTCGCGGTCCCGGCGGCGGCCGTCCTCGTCACCCTGTTCGCCCTGCGCGGGGTCGTCATCGAACCGCTCGGCGTGGTCCGTACGGCCAAGCCCGCGCGCCGCCGGCTGTGGTGGCGGCTGCTGCTGCCCCTCGGCGGACTCGCGCTGCTGCTGCCCATGGTCGGCCAGGGCAACGAGGGCGGGGAGTTCAACGAGTTCCTGGTCTCGGGCGGCATCGTGCTGCTGCTCGTCGGCATCACCGCGCTGCTGCCGTGGATCGTGGAGCGGGTCGTCGCCCGCCTCGGCTCCGGCGCCGTCTCCTGGCAACTGGCCGTGCGCCGCCTCCAGCTGAGCAGCGGTACCGCCTCCCGCATGGTCAACGGCATCGCCGTGGCGGTGGCCGGCGCCATCGCCCTGCAAATGGTGTTCGCGGGGGTCGAGGGCGACTACACCGAGGACACCGGTCTGGACACCGGCCGCGCCCAGATGCAGGTCAATCTGCCGGAGGGCATCCCGGTGACCGCCGCCGCGAACGAGCTGAAGGAGGCCAGGGGCGTCGACACCGCCGTGGCGCTGTTCGGCGACTCCGTCTCCGCCGTCCGCAAGGACCCGGAGTACATGGTCGACGTGACCATCGGCACCTGCGACGATCTGCGCCAGCTG
Source organism: Streptomyces sp. NPDC002643 (assembly GCF_053592555.1). NCBI lineage: Bacteria > Bacillati > Actinomycetota > Actinomycetes > Kitasatosporales > Streptomycetaceae > Streptomyces > Streptomyces sp. NPDC002643. The sequence goes on along the minus strand of NZ_JBSFVY010000016.1, from coordinate 15,611 downwards.
GCCCGAATCCCCTCCTGCCGTGACGGTGACGTCTTTCTCATGGAGGCCGCGACCGACAGCTTCGACGAGGACATGCCGGCCCTCGCCGCACCGGGCAGGACGCTCTACTTCGACCCGACCTTCTCCGACGAGGGGGAGGACATCAAGGGCACCGAGATCCCCTGGACCCTGCCGGCCGACATGGAGAAGGTGAACGAGCGCCCCGACCCGCTCCGGTCCGCCATGTCCGGGCTGCTGGCCACCCCGGGCGCCGTGCCGGCGAGCACGGAGTCCCAGCACTACAGCAGCATCTATGTCTCGCTCGACGCACAGGTGCCGGACGCGGTGGAGGAGGTGCGGAACGCGGCGGCGGCGATCGATCCCATGGCCGACGCCTGGCAGTGGCAGTCGGAGCGGGCGACCGACGAGTTCGCGACCATCCGCACCGGGCTGATGGTCGGGGCGTCCGCCGTGCTGCTCCTCGTCGGGGCGAGCCTGCTCGTGTCGCAGTTGGAGCAACTGCGCGAGCGGAAGAAGCTGTTGTCCGCGCTGGTCGCGTTCGGCACGCGGCGGCGGACCCTCGGGCTCTCCGTGCTCTGGCAGACGGCGATACCGATCGTCCTGGGGTTGTTCCTCGCGACGCTGGTCGGGCTGACTCTGGGCACGGTGCTTCTGAAGATGACCGCGGTGCCTGTCTCTGTCGACTGGCCGAGTGTGCTGATGATGACCGGGTTCGGGGCGGGGGTCGTCGTTCTGGTGACGGTGTTGAGTCTGCCGCCGTTGGTTCGGCTCATGCGGCCGGATGGGTTGAGGACGGAGTAGGGGGAGGGTGTTCGGGGGCGTTTGCCGACTGCGGGTCGTAGGGGGCTGGTCGCGCAGTTCCCCGCGCCCCTTTGGGGGCGCTGGTGTGAGACTTACGGCATGACGCTCGACTCTCTCAGGGCCGCTATTCCTGCCTACGCCCATGATCTGCGGCGGAATCTGGACTCTGTCGTCGGGGACTCGCCTCTGTCGGAGCAGCAGCTCTGGGGCACCGTATTGGTCGCCGCCATCGCCTCTCGCTCGGCTCTCGTGCTGCGGGAACTCGGGCCGGAGGTCGAGGTGCGGCTGACGCCGGAGGCGTACACCGCGGCCAAGTCCGCTGCGGCGGCCATGGCGTTGAGCAACGTCTTTCACCGGAGTCGGCATCTGCTCTCCGATCCCGAGTACGGGCGGCTGCGCACCGGCCTCCGGATGAATCCGCTGCGCGACCCCGGTGTGGACCGCGTCGACTTCGAGCTGTGGTCTCTCGCGGTGTCCGCCGTCAACGCGTGCGGGGCCTGTCTCGACTCCCATGAGCAGGCCCTGCGCAAGGCCGGGGTCGGACGGGAGATCGTGCAGGAAGCCCTCAGGGTCGCGGCGGTGGTCCAGGCGGTGAGCGTGACGCTGGACGCGGAGGCGGTCTTCTCGGAGAAGTTCTGAGATCGGAGAAGTCCTGAGATCGGAGGAGTACGGAGGAGTACGGAGGGGGCCGGTCCGTCGGAAATCCGGTCGCGGGTCCACCGCCTCCCCGGAAGAATCCATCCCCATGTCCGCCGACCGCTCCCCCACATCCCCGTCCCGTACCTTCGAGGACCTCGTCGCCGAAGGGGCCGCCGTGCCCACCGACGGGTGGGACTTCTCCTGGTTCGAGGGGAGGGCCACGGAGGCGCGGCCCTCGTGGGGGTACGCCCGGCTGATGGGCGAGCGGCTGGCGGAGGCGTCGGCGGCGCTGGACATCCACACCGGTGGCGGGGAAGTGCTCGCCTCCGCCCCGAAGCTGCCTCCGGTGACCGTCGCCACCGAGGGCTGGCCCCCGAACGTCGCCAAGGCCACCGCCCTGCTGCATCCGCGCGGAGCGGTGGTGGTCGCCTGCCCCGAGGACGCGCCGCTGCCCTTCGCGGACGGCGCCTTCGACCTGGTGACAAGCAGGCACCCGGTCACCGCGCGGTGGACGGAGATCGCGCGGGTGCTCAAGCCGGGCGGCACGTACTTCGCCCAGCATGTAGGGCCACGCAGTGTCTATGAACTCGTCGAGCACTTCCTCGGCCCGCAGCCGGACGCCGCGGGCCATCCGCGGCATCCGGAGCACGAGCGGGCGGGGGCCGAGGCCGCGGGGCTGGAAATCGTCGATCTGCGGGCCGAGCGGCTGCGGCTGGAGTTCTACGACATCGGTGCCGTGGTCCACTTCCTGCGCAAGGTGGTCTGGATGGTGCCCGGGTTCACCGTCGAGGGGTATCTGTCCCAGCTCCGTTCCCTGCACGAGCGGATCGAGGCCGAGGGCCCCTTCGTCGCCCACAGCAGCCGCCATCTCTTCGAGGCCCGCAGGCCCACGGCCCCCTGACCCCGCGCGGGCCCTTCAGGCGTGCGGGCCGACCGTAACCTTCCCGATCGCCAACTCGGCCCGCGCCTGAAGCGCTTCCCCCACCCGCCGCGCCCACTCGCCCACCTCCCGCTCCTGTCGCGCGGTCAGCCGCCCCAATGGCTCCACCGTCACGGTCGTACGACGTCCCGCGCGCCGCTGGTGCCAGACGCCCGCGACGACTCCGTCGACCAGCAACAACGGATAGTTGCCGGCCTGACCGCGCGCCAGCGCCCGCTCGTACGCGGCCCCGGGGAACAACCGTTCGCGGGGCTGCGCGGCGATGCCGTACGCGTCGAAGTAGGGCAGCAGCCGTACGCCCTGAAGCAGCGGCCCCGGCTCCTCGGGGAAGTCGGTGTCGCCGGTCACCACCCAGGCGGGCTCCCCCTCGAAGTCGACCTTCTCGATCTCACCATCGGCGGCCAGCGACGCGAACAGCCGCTCGGCCCAGCCGCCGGGAGCCGCCGCCCACTTGGCGAAGTGCCGGGCACCGGCGGGGCCGTAGGCGCGCAAGTAGTGCCGTACGAGGGTGGTGAGACCGTCGGCCGGGTCCGGGAGCGGGGTGAAGTGCGGCGGCCGGGTGTACGTGGCCTTGCGGCCACGGTCGGGGGCGAAGCAGAGGGCGCCGGACTGGCCCGCCCGGTGCATGATCTGGCGCCAGCGCGGCCAGAGGTCCTGGAAGGCGGGCATGACCCGGTCACCGGCCCACGGTCCGGTGCGGGCGACGACCTCCTCGCCCAGTTCGTCGAGGGTGAGCGTGGCCCCGTCCAGGGCGGCGCGGATCGCGGCCACGACCTGTTCGGCCTGCTCCTCGCTGAGCCGTACGTCCGGTGGGAAAGGGCTCGGGCCGGACGGGATCGCGGTCAGGGCGGCCGTCCAGAAGGGGAGGTCGGCGGTGGGCAGCAGATGGACGGTGCCACGCGGCCCGTACGTCTTGACCAGCGTCCGTTCCTCCCACAGCGCGGCCCGTACGTCCGCCCGCGTGGCCTCCTCGGTGCGCACCCCCACCGACAGCTCGGCCGCGGACAGCACCTGGGCGTGGGCGCCGAGCATGGCCCGGACGACCTCGGCGAGCGGTGTACCGGCCGGGGCGGGGGCCGCCAGGAACTGCCGTTCCATGCGCCGAGCGCACGCCTGTTCCCAGCCGACCTTCGTCCTGCCTGCCGGGCACGCCGTGCCCGGCGTGTCCGGCGTGCCCTTGGTGCCCGTCCTCGTCGTCATGAGGGTGACGCTAGAGCCGTAAGAGGTCGGATTCTGTCCTCCATACCGGCCAGACGGGTGTCCACATCGTTATCGGCCTCGGCTTGGCTTCGCCGCACGCCCTCACGTAGGTTCAGACCAAGGTAATTCGCGTGAGCAAAGCTGCGCGGGCGGCACCGCGCAGTGGAGGGGGCTGCGCGGTGCGCCGACCGGAAAGTCGTCGAGAAAGGGCGTCAAGCGCGCGTTCCAGGCCCGCTTCACCCGTACGAGGGTGCTCCACCCCTCCCCCGCGACACTCGCACAAGAATGCGCAAACCCAATGGTTCCAGCAGGATTCCGCCCGTTCCCCTTGGAATCCGTCGCGATCCAGCCATGATCACCACGCGATCACACCCAGAATGAACGCTTCCGCACTCACCGCCACGCTGTCATCTGACTCCGCAGAGTAGTTGTAGCCCGCCGATGCACGCAGCATCACTCACAAAGGGTTATGGTGGAAGCCCCCCCCTCGGGCCGGTCCGTCTCCCCCCCACGGACCGGCCCGTTTTTTGTGCGGTCAGGGGTGCCGCGTCAGGAGGCCCGGGGGCAGCCCCGAAAAGGGGCGCGGGGCTGTGTCGAATTGCGGCTCCGCCGCGTGGGCGCGAGAAACCACGACGAACCCGCACCCCGCAACGCACAGAACCCCCCGAGCTGAGCCCGGCCCAGCCCTCAACCCCTTGGCAGACCCGGCCCCAACCACCGGTAAGCTCGGCCCCCCAAGGGAAGGGACCGCATTCACGTGAACCTGCGCGACAAACTGCGCGGCCTGCTGGTCAAGGTCTACGCACGCAGGGTCGAGGGCCACCTCGACCACGCCCAGGTGCCCAAGCACATCGGCGTGATCGTGGACGGCAGCCGCCGCTGGGCGAAAGCAGCGGGCTCCACGACGGTGCAGGGCCACCAGGCCGGCGCCGACAAGATCGAGGAGTTCCTCGGCTGGTGCACGGAGACGGACGTCGAGGTCGTCACGCTCTGGCTGCTCTCCACCGACAACTTCAACCGGCCGCAGGAGGAACTGGTCCCGCTCCTCGGGATCATCGAGGACACCGTCCGCTCCCTCGCCGCCGACGGCCGCTGGCGGGTGCACCACGTCGGGGCGCTGGACCTGCTGTCCTCCGGGATGCAGCGCACGCTCAAGGAGGCCGAGGAAGCCACCGCGGACATCGACGGAATACTGGTCAACGTGGCCATCGGGTACGGCGGGCGGCAGGAGATCGCCGACGCCGTACGGTCGATGATCCTGGACGCGCACGACCGGGGCACCTCGATGGAGGAGCTCGCCGAGAAGGTCTCCGTCGACCTGATCGGCAGCCACCTCTACACCGTCGACCAGCCCGACCCCGACCTCGTGATCCGCACCAGCGGCGAGCAGCGGCTGTCCGGATTCATGCTCTGGCAGACGGCCCACTCGGAGTACTACTTCTGCGAGGTCTTCTGGCCGGCCTTCCGTAAGGTCGACTTCCTGCGCGCCCTGCGTGACTACGCGGCGCGACACCGCCGCTACGGGGGCTGACGCTCCGTATCCATCCCCGCCTGTCGGCGGATGGCGTTCGCGGCCCTTCCACGGATGGCGTTCGTATGGCCCGCGCATTGCGAACCGGGCGCAAATCACCCCCATTTGGGCAGAAGTAACGAGGAGTTCACCGGGGCGCCGTCGTACTGCGTGGCATGGCGGCGCATGTTCGAGGGCATAAGCCAGTCAGGTCGACACCCGAACCACGGGTGTCGGATCTCAGCGGGCGGCTCGGGGCCGTCCGCCCGGGAGGCCCTTTGCACCAGCCCGATCGTGCGGTCACAGCACGGACGAAGCAGCGGAGGGCCGGTCCTCGGCCCGTGCAACGGCGCCGACGACCGGCCGTTTGTTCGCACCCTGTCTTTCCTGGGTGCTTTCCCGTCGCTCCCCGACCTCATCCGAGGGGGTACGTCCTTCCGTGGTGACCAGCACAAAGCGCCACAAGCCAGACCGGCGCACCTACGTCCTCGACACCAGCGTCCTGCTGGCCGACCCGAATGCTTTGAGCCGCTTCGACGAGCACGAGGTAGTGCTTCCGATCGTCGTGGTGACGGAGCTGGAGGCGAAGAGGCACCATCCCGAACTCGGCTATTTCGCCCGGCAGGCCCTGCGGCTGCTGGACGAGTTCCGGGTGCGGCACGGCCGTCTCGACGCCCCCATCCCGATCGGGGACCTCGGCGGGACCGTCAGGGTCGAGCTCAACCACTCGGACCCCAGCGTCCTGCCGACCGGCTACCGCCTGGGGGACAACGACTCCCGCATCCTCGCGGTGGCCAGGAACCTCCAGGCCGAGGGCTACGACGTCACCGTCGTGTCGAAGGACCTGCCCCTCAGGATCAAGGCGTCGTCCGTCGGTCTCCTCGCCGAGGAGTACCGGGCGGAACTCGCCATCACGGACGCCTCCGGCTGGACCGGAATGTCCGAACTGACCCTGCCGGGCGAGCAGGTGGACATCCTCTTCGAGGAGGGGTCGGTCTTCGTCCCCGAGGTGAGCACGCTCCCCGTGCACACCGGTCTGACGATCCAGTCGGAGCGCGGCAAGGCCCTTGGCCGGGTCACGCCCGAGGGCAACATCCGGCTCGTACGCGGCGATCGTGAGGCGTTCGGCATCAAGGGCCGCAGCGCCGAGCAGCGCATCGCGCTGGATCTGCTGCTCGACCCGGACGTCGGGATCGTGTCGATGGGCGGCCGGGCCGGTACCGGCAAGTCCGCGCTGGCGCTCTGCGCCGGCCTGGAGGCCGTACTGGAGCGGCGTCAGCACCAGAAGGTGATGGTCTTCCGTCCGCTGTACGCGGTGGGCGGGCAGGAGCTGGGCTATCTGCCGGGCTCCGAGGCCGAGAAGATGAGCCCCTGGGCGCAGGCGGTCTTCGACACGCTGTCGGCCGTCACCTCCCGGGAGGTCATCGAGGAGGTCACCGCACGCGGGATGCTCGAAGTCCTGCCGCTCACCCACATCCGCGGACGCTCGCTGCATGACGCGTTCGTGATCGTGGACGAGGCGCAGTCACTGGAGCGGAACGTCCTGCTGACCGTGTTGTCCCGAATCGGCGCGAATTCACGGGTGGTTCTGACCCATGACGTGGCCCAGCGGGACAATCTGCGCGTCGGGCGGTACGACGGTGTCGTCGCCGTGGTGGAGAAGCTGAAGGGTCATCCCCTCTTCGCGCACGTCACGTTGACGAGGTCCGAACGCTCCCAGATCGCGGCACTTGTGACCGAAATGCTGGAGGACGGGCAGATTTAGTCCCGACTCCTGGGATTCGGCCTCATCTCCCAGGATGTGACCCCACTTCCTGGGACTTGACCCCACTCCCTGGGGTTCGGCCACAACACATCGGCGCCGTCCGGCAAAAGGCGTAGCAGCCTAGCCGGGCGGCGCCTCGGCGTGTGCGGCTTTCCGACAATCCCCTGCGTCAAACGAGGTGTGACCTTTCACACGTACACCTGAATTGCCTCGCGGCGTCGGGTTACGGCAGAGTCTCATTTCTGTCAGGCCCCGCATACGACACACCTGTACCGCCAGCGGTACGGAACAGCTTGAGCACCACGGTCAACTCCATAGCGTCGTCGTATGCCGCCCGCTCACCACGCGGCGCTCCCCTCAGGGGAGTTGCCCACCGGGCCCGCGCCTCCGTGACCCCGCAGTTGGGAGGCCAGCGCCAGGGGCACGATTGCGTCCGCCAGGGTCACCGAGGCGGGCGACGCTGGAAGGAAACCGTGTGAGCCGGATTTCGGTCCGGGGATTCGCAGTGGCCTCGGCCACCGCGGTCACCGCAGTCGGAAGTGTCGTCGGCGTTGCCTCCGGCAGCACCGCGCAGACCGCTGACGACGCCGAGGCTGTCGCGAACGACACCACGTTGCTCGCCGACATACCCGTGGGCCAGCAGGCCCAGGTGCAGACCGCATCCCTGACTGCGCAGGCCGACGCCCAGGCCATCGCCGCCGACGCGACCGCCCGCAAGGACGCCGAGGAGACCGCCCGTAAGAAGGCGGCCAAGGACGCGGTGGCCAAGCAGGAGGCGGCGAAGCAGGCGGAGGAGGAGCGCAAGGCGAAGGAGGAGGCCGAGGCCAAGGCCGAAGCCGCCGGGTCGCTCGGAGACCTTCCCACGCAGAGTTCGTACTCCATCGCCGAGATCCAGGCGATGGCCAAGTCGGTCGTCGCCAGCGACCAGTGGACCTGCTTCAGCAACATCGTGGACCACGAGTCCAGCTGGAACTACAAGGCCGTCAACCCCTCCTCGGGTGCCTACGGTCTCTTCCAGGCGCTGCCCGGTTCCAAGATGTCGTCCGTCGGCGCCGACTGGCAGACCAACCCCGCGACCCAGATCAAGTGGGGCCTCAACTACATGGAATCGCGCTACGGCAGCCCCTGCGGCGCGTGGTCCTTCTGGCAGGCCAACCACTGGTACTAGCCACTGGTACTGGGCCGCCCCGCCGGGCTCATGGCCACCACGGCCACCACCGCCGAGCCCGGCGGCCGCTCAACCTCACGCAGCCCCTCACCGTCCTTTGGTGAGGGGCTGCGGCCATGTACGGTCATCACGCCCCGGGCCGCGACCTCCGGGGTGAGCGGTGAACAGCGGAAGCAACGGGGGAAGAGGGCGGAACATGTCGCGAGTGCCTGAGTGGCTCGGCAGACTCGGCGCGGGGCGACGAGGGTCACCCCGCTCGGGGGGAGCCGAGGGCGCCGGAGAGGCCGAGCGGGACGTCGAGGCGGGGGCCGGGGCCCACGAGGGTGAGGGGGCCGAGAGACGCGGGGACTCCCCCGGCGAGGCCTCCGACCAGGAGTCGTTCGAACCCGTGTACCCCTCACGGCCCGATCCCGCGTCCGTCGTGCCCTGGGGGATGCGGGTCGCGGCGGAGGCCGGGTGGCGGTTGCTCGTACTCGCGGGGACCCTCTGGGTGTTGATGCGGATCATCAGCTCCGTACAGCTGCTGGTGCTGTCGTTCACCACCGCGCTGCTCGTCACGGCGCTGCTCCAGCCCACGGTGGCGCGGCTGACCCGCCATCGCGTACCGCGCGGTGTCGCGACCGCGCTCACGGCGATCCTCGGGTTCGTGGTGATGGGGCTGATCGGCTGGTTCGTCACCTGGCAGGTCATGGAGAACATCGACGACCTCTCCGACCAGGTCCAGGACGGTATCGAGGAGTTGCGGCGCTGGCTGCTCGACAGCCCCTTCCATGTCACCGAGAAGCAGATCAACGACATCGCCGAGAACCTCCGTGACGCGATCAGCGACAACACGGACACCATCACCACGGCGGGCCTGGAGGGCGTGACCGTCATCATCGAGGCCCTCACCGGCATCCTGCTGACGATGTTCTCCACGCTGTTCCTGCTGTACGACGGCAAGCGGATCTGGCAGTGGACGCTGAAGCTGGTGCCGGCGGCGGCCCGCCCCGGTGTCGCCTCGGCCGGACCGCAGGCCTGGCAGACACTGACCGCCTATGTGCGCGGGACGGTGATAGTGGCGTTGATCGACGCCATCTTCATCGGCCTGGGCATCTACTTCCTGGACGTCCCGATGGCCGTCCCGCTCGCCGTCTTCATCTTCCTGTTCGCGTTCATCCCGCTGGTGGGCGCGGTGGTGTCCGGCGCGCTGGCCGTGGTGGTCGCGCTGGTGACCCAGGGCGTCTTCACGGCCGTCATGACGCTGGTCGTGGTCCTCGCCGTCCAGCAGATCGAGGGACACATCCTGCAGCCCTTCATCCTCGGCCGGGCCGTACAGGTGCATCCGCTGGCCGTCGTGCTGTCCGTCGCGGCGGGCGGCATGGTCGCCGGGATCGGGGGCGCGGTCGTGGCGGTGCCGCTGGTGGCGGTCACCAACACGGTGGTGGGGTCGCTGCGGGCGTACTCGCGCGAGCGGGAACGGGAACGGACGCGCGGGCTGCGGGGCGGACGGCAGGGCGAGAGAGCGGGCTGACGGGGCCGAGGGGCCGCAGGGGCCGCAGGGGCCGCAGGGGCCGCGGAGGCTAGTCCTTGGCGTGGTGGAGGAGTACGACGCCGTTGCCGAAGGTGTGGGTCTCGATGAGACGCAGGCCGGTCGGGGTCATGGTGTCCGTCTCCGCGAAGAGGCGCCTGCCCCGGCCGATCATCACGGGGTGGATGTAGAGCCGGAACTCGTCGATCAGGTCGTGCCGCATGAACTGTTCGGCGAGTACGGCACTGCCGAGGCAGAGATCGCCGGCGCCCTCCTGGGCCTTGAGTGCCTTGATGTCGTCGACGACGAGGTCCCGCACGATCGTCGTGTGGTACTCGGCCCGCTGGAGCGTCCGGGAGAACACGATCTTGGGCATCCGGCGCCAGATCGCGGCGAACTCGGCGACGGGGGCGGAGACCTCCGGGTCCCGGTCTGCCGTGGGCCAGTACTCGGCCATCATCTCGTGGGTGATCCGCCCTTGCAGGAAGGCGTCCATGCCGCCGAGTACGTCGTTGAAGTGCGCGTGCAGTTCGTCATCGACCCTGGACCAGTCGAGCTCGCGGTTGGGTCCCTCCATATAGCCGTCGAGGGACAGGGACATCACCAGAACGATCTTTCGCATGCCGACGGCTCCCGGGTGCAGAGGCTGAGTACTCACAGATGAGGATCGCGTGGGAGAGCGCCCGCCGCACGGACTTGGGCCCGGCGGCGTGTAATTCGATCGCCCGGGCCGGCGTGGAAGCCTAGGGTTCGCCCGGATGGACGAGTGTTCGAGAGGGCGAGAGGGCGGGGCGGGCTTGTCGCTGGAGGGCCGGGAGGAGGACGGGGACGGGGTGACGGCGCTCGGGGTGACGGCCCTCGGCGTGGCCGCTCAGGGCGACGACGCGGAGACCGTACGGGCCCTTCTCGACGCCGGTGCGGAGGTGAACGGGCGGTCGAGGGGCGGGCTGACCGCGTTGATGCTGGCGGCGGCAGCGGGGGCCCACCACGCGGCGGAGGCGCTGCGGGAGGGCGAGGCGCATGTGGCCCTGCGGGACGAACTCGGGCGCAGCGCGCTGGACTTCGCGGAGCGGGGCGCCGAGCGGCACCCGGACGAGCCCGGGTACTGGATCATCGTCACGGATCTGGAGAAGTACTTCGGCAAGCGGGCCGGTTTCGCCGAGGTGATGGCGCGGGCGCTCCGGTTCGGGGACGCGGACGGCGACATGTGGACGCGGGCGCTCTGGACGCTGGACGGCCGAGCGGACGACGAGACGGTGCAGGGCGCCGCGGAGGCCCTCAACAGCCCCCGGGCGCCCGAGCGTTACTTCGCGGCGGATCTGATGGGGGTGTTCTGCCTGTGGAACGCCTCCCTGCGCAACGGCAGGCACCGGACGCGGCAGGCGGTGGGGCTGCTCCGGGCGCGGCTGGCGGTGGAGGAGCATCCGGTCGTTCTGGCGCGTGTGATCCGGGGGCTGGTGCTGCAGACGGGTTTCGCCGAGGACGCCGCCGGGATCATGCGGCACGCCGCTCATCCGCATCACGAGGTCCGTGCGGCGGTCGCGTACGCCGCGGAGGGCTCGGCGGGCCCCGAGGACCACGACATCCTCCAGGCCCTCATCACCATGGCGCGCGATCCTTACGCCGAGGTCCGCCGCCAGGCCGTGGCCGCCCTGACCCACGTGGCCGACTGGCCTCCGGCCGTCCGCACCGCCCTGCGCCGGGCCGTTCACGACCCCGACCCGACGGTCGTCCTGGACGCCGCCGGCGCCCTCGGCCACCGCCACCCCGAACGCCCTCTCCCCTTCCGGGCCCAACAGATCCTCGTACGGCACTATCTCGCCCAGTGCCACGAAGCCCGCTACCACAGTGCGGCGTACCGGGTGATCAAGGGGTGGACGGAGGAGCACTACTGGGATGTGCGGGATTCGTTGCCGGAGTAGGGGTGTGGTGCCGGTTTCGGGTGTGGGTGTCGGTGGTGGTGTCAGCTCTGGCCGGTGTCGGTTCCGGATGTGGTCCTCGGGAAGGAGATCTCCACTCGGCGGTTCTTCTTGCGGCCCTCCTCCGTGGAGTTGTCGGCGATCGGGTAGTCCTCGCTGTAGCCGCGTACCTCGAAGGTCAGGTTGCCGTCCAGGTCGGCGGCGAGGAGGCTGTGGACGGCGTCCGCGCGCTTCTTGGAGAGGGTCAGGCCGTGCTCGTAGGAGCCGAGGTCGTCGGTGAAGCCGAAGACCCGGACCTTGGTCGCGTTCTGGGTCTTGATCTCCTCGGCGATGGCCTGGATGCGGGAGCGGGCCTGGGGGTTCAGCGTCGAGCTGTCCTTGGGGAAGAGGACTTCCGCCTGGAGCGCGAAGGTGACGGTCTCGTTGGTGTCCTCGCGGCGCTCCTCGCCGCCGAGGTCCTCCACGACTGACTTGATGTCCAGGACCTTCGCCGGGGCCAGCGTCGCGCCGTCGGCCAGCTGCAGGCCCGGACTGTTCGCGTCCACTTCCGGGGGCGGGGAGGTGCTGACCGAGCCCGGGGGTTCGCTCGGGTCGTCGGCGGCGTGGGCGGCCGGGGCGGCGAGGGTGAGGGCGGCCAGTACGGCCACGGCGACACCTAGCGTTGCCGAGCCCCTTGTGGCGGCTCGTGGGGTCAGGGCGACCATGGTCACTCTCCCTCGGAGAGTTCGATCGTGGCGGGGGGCATGGAGCCGACTTGGAAGTCGACTTGGGTGGTGGATTCTGGGGGGGCGGGGAATTGGGCGAACCAGTTGGTGGTCGCGCCTTGCACCAGTGCGCCGGTGAACCGGGTGCACAGGCAGCGCCCTTCGGTGTCACGAAGGATGAGGTACTTCTTCTTGCCCGTCTGGTCGATGAGACTCGCACCCGCTACCGAGCCGCCGTTGTTGACCAGTTCACGCTCTTCGCCGCGCCAGTCGGCGGCGACCCAGGACCTGCTTCCGTTGTTCGTCACTGTGCCCTCGACCGTGACGAAGCCTCCGTCCCCTCGGACAGCAGAGGTGACCTTGAGCGTCAGGTCGTCGCCCTTGACCTCGGCCAGCACCGAATCCGCAGCCGGGGCCTCGGTGTCCTGCTTTTCGTCGTCGGCCGTCGACTCGTCGGTCTTGTTGGAGGGAGCGGACGACGACTCGGATTTCGAGGACGTGTCGTCCTCCCCTCCCCCGCCACAGCCGGCCACCGTGAGGACCAGCCCGGTGGCGATCGTCACCGTGGTCAGAGCCCTACGGCCCTTCATGGTGTACCGGAACTTCATGGGAACAGCTTCCTCTCACTCGGCCAGACGCACTGAGAACATCACGGACGCGTCGGGAAGGTCGTCCGGATCGAAATTTCCGGGGTCGATGTCAACCGGCTCCCCGTCGCAGTCCAGCGCGACGGGCTGCGTGGGATCTGCGGTCGCATCGAAGTCGCAGCGGGGTTGGATGACGGCGGTGGCCTGGGCCTGCGCCGTCATGCTCTCGGTGCCGGGGATGATCGAGTCGCCGACGGTGTAGTCCGTCTCGACTGCCACTCGGAAGCCGGGGAAGCCTCCCACCTCGGTGGGTACGGCGCCGCCCTGGACCGTCGAGTTGTTGGCTGCCGCCAGTTCCTCGGCCGCCGTGGTGGCCTCCTCGGCGGATAGCCCTCCGGCAGGCAGGTCCAGCCAGTCCAGCCACTCGTCGTCGCCCGCGTCGATGGCGTCACCGAGGTCGAGCAGCAGTTCTTCCCGCGCCTCCTGCGCGGCTGCCAACGCCGCAGCGTCCGCCGCGGATTGAGCACCACTGCGGGCGGACGCTGCCTGGGCGAACGCGAAAAAGGCCAACATCACGAAGAGGAGAATCGTCGTCAGCCAGATGTAGATGGGGAGCGTGGAACCTCTGTCGCCGAAGGGCTGTGGCGAGGTCAGCCTCCGCCGATGACACTGTTCACGGCATCGAAGATCGCAGTCGAGATCAACCCGTCCAACCCCAGACCGTCGATCATCACAAAGATCCCCGCAACGATGATCATGATTCCCGCGTACTCCACGAACCCGGCGCCCGCGTCGCGCTGCTTCCCCCGCATTCGGGAGATGACGGTCGTCTTCCAGGTCCCGAAGCGGATTTTCACCTTCATGGCGGTTGCCTTCCCGCGCGATGTCGACTCCAACCGGATCACTGTAGGTGAGGCGGCACGTACTGGGGGTGGGTCCGGGGACCCACCTTCGGGAGGGGGAGGGGGTCATCGGGGCCACCTCCCGGGGGTCGTGCCGAGCCAGTGGGCGATGGCTTCGCTGCGGGTTGAACTGTGCAGTTTCGCGAAGATGTGATTGATGTGATTCTTGACGGTCTTCTCGCTGATGAAGCAGGTGGCGGCGATCTGACGGTTGTTCATGCCGGACGCAATGAGGTCCATCACCTCCACCTCCCTTGAACTCAGGCCGTAAGACGGTCGGTTCGAGCGGTCCAGGATGCGAGGACGATGCGGTGACGCATGACCCTGGCCAGCCTTTGGCGACTGTGACATAGATGGTTGCAGATGCGAAGAGCGGGCGTGACCTTCTTGTGAAGGTTTGTAGGAAACGCCGAGGGAAGTTGAGACAGAGGTGGAGAGGGGGCGCCGACCCTGCCTCAGGTCCCTTACCGACGCGATCAGTTCGGCCGCCGTGAACTCGCCGTGGACCAGGTAGCCGGACGCGCCTCGGCGCAGGGCCTCGGCCACGACCTCGGGTTCCGTGCTGTAGGTCAGCATCATCACCGGGGAGAGAGCGGCCAGTTCGGGGAGTGCGGTGAGGCCGTCCGTGCCGGGCATGCGGACGTCGAGGAGGGTGATGTCCGGGTGGGTCCGGGTTGCTTCGCTGATCGCCTCCTCGCCGTTCGTCGCCTGGGCCACCACCTCGATGTCGGGGTGCACCCCGAGCAGGGCGGCCAGGCCGGCGCGGACCACCGGGTTGTCGTCCGCGATCAGTACGCGGAGTGCCTGGTCCGGGGTCCGGTCCTGGTCAGGCATGGGCGGACTCCTGTCGGGGGGCTCGGGAGGGGTGGGACGGGGTCAGGGGGAGGGTGACGGTGACTTCCGTACCCGCGGGGTCCGAGCGCAGGTGGAAGGTCGCGCCCATCTGTTCTGCCCGCTCTCTCATGCCCAGTACTCCGAAGTGGCCTGAATTCGGTGCCTCTTCGAGAGTGGTCGGGGACGGCAGTCCCACGCCGTTGTCCTTGATCGTGAGGTGGACGGTGGTGGGGGTCGCTGTCACGTTCACCTCCGCCCTTGTCGCCCTCGCGTGGCGGTGGATGTTCTCCAGGGCCTCCGTGGTGATGGCCAGAAGGTGCCGCGTCGCTTCCGAAGGGAGGGGGGAATGGGGTGACTGGGGAGGGTGGGGTGGGTGCGGAGAGTGCGGTGTCGTTGGGGTGGTGGCTGTGGGTGGCGTCGTCGTGGTCAGGTCCGTGTGGCGGCGTAAATCCGTGAGGAGGTCTCGGGACTCGGCGGCGGCTGTGCGGGCCGCCGATGCCACGAGGGTCGCCTGTTGTTTCAGTGTGGCCGGGTCGGGGGCCGGGCCGTCCGCCGAGATGGTCAGGGCGTCCGCCGCCAGTGCCAGGCCGTGGAGGGTCTTCGCCACCGAGTCGTGGAGTTCGCGGGCCAGGCGGGCGCGTTCCGACTCCACCGCCTCGGCGACCGCCAGGCGGGACGTCGCCTCCGCCAGGGCCTGGGTGGCCGTACCGAAGCGGAACAGCAGGTTGCGCAGGGTTACGCCGATGATGCCGGCCGCCACGCAGAAGCCGGCGATGAGCAGGGTGCTCGCGCCTGCGCCTGGGCGGTGTTCCCAGGCTCGGTGGACCGTGAACAGGACGGCGAGTTGGAGGCCGGTGAACACGCCTGCGCCGCGCCAGCCGTAGAGGAGCCCGGAGAGGAGGGGGGTGCAGACCGTGGCGTAGGCCAAGGGGGAGGCCGGGGAGGCGGTCAGGAGGAGCACCGCGCCGAAGAGGAGGTCCAAGGCCATGAGGGTGGGGTGGGCCAGGAGACGGGGGGCTACGCGGGGCCAGTCTCTGAGTGGGCGGTTCGTAAGGTGATGTCCGTTTCTGGCTGGGGTTGGGGCAAGGTCGCTGGTGGAGGGTGGGTCGGCTATTGCTTCCTGGCGAAGTTG
>NZ_JBSFVY010000015.1:0-237335 GCF_053592555.1 Streptomyces sp. NPDC002643 | reverse complement strand
CTGGGCGCGGTCCTGAGCCTGCGCCTTGGACTGCGCGGCCATGGCGTTGGTCGCTGCGGCCTGTGCCGCGAGGTCGGCGGCGTCGGTGGCTGCCGCGTGGTCCATGACGACCCCCACGGCGCCGGACAGCAGATCGGTGAGGTTATCCGGCACGGGCAGGGCGGGGGCCGCGGTGTCCAGAGCGTCGCACCATTCTTGCGCGTGCGCGAGCATGGTCGTGGCGTCGTGGTCGGCGCAACTGTGGGCTGCCCTCCAGATGCGGGTGAGTGTGGCCAGCAGGTTGGCGCCCAGCACCTTTTCGCACAGATCGGCGACGGCCCGGGTCTCGCCGGCGTCCAGGATGCCGACGTCACGGCGGCCGAGGACCAGGGCCGCCACGGCGGCGGCGTGCTCGATGCCCTGGAGGGTGGGGTGGGCGATGTCGGGCATGACCAGGGTTCGGGCACTGGTGCGCAGGTAGGTGCGGTCCGTGGGCCGCGTGATCAGGTGTGCGCCTTCGACGCGGCTCTCCTCCAGCAGGAGCGCGGCCTCGACGACACGGGGGTTGGCTCCGGCAGGCGCCGTCCAGACGGAGTGGGCCGCGTGCGCGGCCTCGTGGACGAACACTCCCCAGGCGGCGGGATACCGCTCCTCGTCGCCCACGATCCGCGGATGGATCTCGTGGGGCTTCAGCGGGGCGAACAGGCGGGCGTCGAACTCGACCTCGCCCAGAGTGGGGAAGAACGCGGCCGGTGCGCCGCTGCGCGTGCCGGGGCGGCAGGTGACGAGGAGGTCCTGGCGGCCGGAGAGGGCGACCAGCCGGTCGCCGAGTTCGGCTCCCACGCGCAGCCACAAGTGCGGGGAGGAACGGGGCTGCGCGGGCGGGGCGCCGTCGTCGTCCCACCGCGCGAGGTCGGCGTCGTCGTCCGGCGTGGTGACGGGGGACTGGACGTGGTGGTGGGCGCTCATCGCGAGCGGCCCCGGTGCGCGGAGCCGGTGCCGCCCGGGGGCTGCCGGACGGCCGAGGTGGAGAGCTGCTTGCCGAGGGTGAGGGGCGCGATCTTCTTGACGCCGACAGCCTTGATGACGGCGGCGGCGACGGCGTCGCGATCCTCCACAGGAGCGATGCCGACCAGGTTCGCGAGCGCGGCCTTGGTGCCGAGGACGGCCTCGGTCTTCTGGTAGCTGAGCAGTTCCCGCAGTTGGGGGGCCCAGCCCAGCTCGCCGAGTTCGACTTGGTGGGCGAGGTGTCGGGCGACCCGGACCACCCGGGCATCGATCCTCAAGGCCAGGGCGAGGTCATAGTCCGTGCCGATCTGGATCTGCACGCTGAACCGGCTCGCGAGCGCCTCCGTCAACACCGCCCCGTGGACGCCGGGATTGTGGCCCGCCACCACGTAGAAGCCCGGCTCGGCCTTAATGGTCTCGCCCTTGTGGGCCTTGACCTGGATCTGCCTGCGCCCGTCCATCGCGGGATACAGCGCCGCCAGGACCTTCGGTGAGATCAAGGTGGCATCGTCGATCAGCAGGGCGCGGCCCTCGGTCATCGCGGTGACCAGCGGACCGTACTGGAAGACGTAGGCTCCCGCGTCGTCCTGCGTGTACTCGCCGATCAAGTCGCCGACCGTGGTGTCGCCGTCACCGGCGACGGTGAGCAGGTCCGGGAACGCCGCCTCGACCAGACTCGTCTTGCCGGTGCCCGGAGGGCCGTAGAGCAGCACCGGCACGTCGGCGTCGCGCAAGCGATTCAACGCCTCGACGTCGGGCAGATCGGCCAGCTCCCGGGGGTGGTATAGCTGGCCCCCCGCGCGGCGGATCGGGCCGGTCTGCCTGGGCGGGGCTGCTGCGGGAGTGGTCGTGCGGGCGGTGGCCGGCTGGGCGCGGGGAGGGTGGGTGCCCGGTGGGCTGATCACAGCGGTCTGCGCGGCTGCGGCGGTTTTCGCGTTCGCGCGGAACTCCGGTTGTCCACTTCCGCCTTGGTCGGCCTCGCCGCGTCGCACCAGGGTGAGGGCGGCGTTGCGGACGGCGCCGTGGGAGTGGCCCAGCTGCCGGGCCATGTCCCCGATGGTGAGCGTGTCCGCCGGCCGGTCGGCCAGCAGTCGGGCCACCTTGGCCCGTAGTTCGCCGCCCTTGGTGCGCGCTGGACTGGTAGGCGGTCCGGGTGTGGTCAAAACGAGGCCCCTTCAACAGATGCGGGTGCGGGCGGGGTTGGCGATGCCTTGGAGAGGCTGGCCGCTCTCGGAGCGGATCACGGACTGTGCCGACATCGGCGACCGGGCAGGCCGGGGCGTACCGTCGGCGCTCACCGGCCGACCGAGGGCTCGGTCCAGGTGCACGGGATGGCCGGCGACGAGCAGCTCGCCGGCTGCCGAGCAGGCCCGTGCGTCCGCTCCGTACCGGGTTCCGTCGCTCGGCAGGCGCAGCCTGGCGTCTCTTCGAAGCCGGCCTGGAGCAGGATCCGCCGGGCGGCGGCGTTGTAGCCGGTGGTGGTGATCTCGCCGGTGATGGTGTGCCGGATCGTCATGAACGGCTCTGCTGGTGCTTCGGGCAAGGCGGGACTCCTATCGGTGGTGGCGGGAAGGCGGTGGGGTGGTGGGCGAAGGCGAGGCGGGCCCGGAGCTTCCAGCACATCAGCGGTGCGTGGCTGGACCACGAACGATGGGCAATGACTGCCGACATGCTCCAGGGCGGGCCCTCACCGCCCCGCAGCTACCTGACTCGCCTTTCCGCACGTTCTGATAGCCGGGTGTACCAACAACGGCCATAAATGGATCTCCTCAAAAGGGTTGGAAAGTGGGGGTGTTGCGCCCGGATCAGGGCGTCTTGTGCCGGCCTCGGAGCGGGCGGCGGTGCCGGCCGCACTGCATGTGTCCGGTGGGGCCGAGACGTCGGCGAGCGGCGAGAAGGACGGTGAGAGCGAAGGCCGCGCCGGCGGCGGGGAGCGCAGCGCTGGCGAGAGGCTGCTCGGCGAGGCGTCCGGCGAGGGCGGTGCCGGCGGACTGCCCGGCGCCGATCGCGAGGATCAGCCACGCGTACGCCTCGCTGGTGCGGCCTGCGGGGGTGAGGGCGTCGGTGGTGACGTAGGCGCAGGCGACCACGATGGTCAGGAACGCACCGGGCACGGTGACCGCGGCCGTGGCCGCATACGGGGCCGGAAGGGCAAGGAGCGGGAGCCACCCGGCCAGGAACGCGGCTGTGGCGATGATCAGTCGCCTGGTAGTGGTGCCGGTCCAGGTGCGGATTCCGTAGATGAGGCCGCCGAGGAAGGCGCCGGTGGAGAACGCGGCGGGGATGATGCCCGAGAGCATGTCCTGGTGGTGGTGCTCGGCCATGGAGATGGACCACACGTTCATGGCTCCGATCGCGAACCCGATGCCGGTGAGGGAAACGAACAGCAGCAACGCGGCAGGGGTGGCCAACTGCCGAGCCGGGGCCGCGTCCTGCCCCACGAACGGTTCGGGTCGCCAGCGTCGCGACGGCGGAGCGAGGGCGACAGCGGCGGTGCCGGCCAGGCCGAGGGCTGCGGTGACGGCGAGCGCGACGGCGGGGTTGTACGCGGAGGCGAGCGCCGCGGAGAGCAGGGGGCCGACGATGTACAGCAGGCCCTGCGTGCCGGTGTCGAGCGCGAGCGCGGCGTGCCGCAGCCGGGGGTCTGGCAGCACGCTCGGCCACAGCGTCCGGAGTCCGGCCTCCAGGGGAGGCGTGGTCAGGCCGCCGACGACGACGATGGCCGTGGCGAGGCCCGGTCCGCCATACGGTCCGGCCAGGGGCAGAGCCACCAGGAGGGCCGAGTTGAGCAGGGCTGCCGGAAGATGCACCGCGCTCTGGCCGTGGCGGTCCATGAGGCGTCCCTTGACCGGCTGGGACAGCGCGGAGGACAGCCCGTACAGGGCGCTGAGCAGCCCGCCGAAGGCGATGCTGCTGCCGCTCGTGGTGGCCAACAGAAGGATGGCGACGGGCGCCATGCCGTTGGGAAGCCGGCCGGTGAGGGTGCCGCAGAGGAGGCGGGCGACGTACGGGCTGCCCAGCACCGCGCCGTAGGAGATGCGCGGGGCCGGGGCCGGGGATGCGGTCAGGGACAACGGTGCTTAGCGGTGGCGGGCGGGCGTGATGGCGCGGGGCGGCGGCGTGGGTGGTGCGGTGTCCACGGCCGGACGCGGGCGGACGCGCGGCACGGGGGTGCGGTGCGGCGGCAGGACGGCGACGGTCGCGCCGAGGTCCTCGGCCGCCTCCTCGACTTCGCGGGTGAGGAACTCGATCTGCCGGCCCAGCGCCGAGAGGCGGGCGGCGATCTGGCGGCCCTGCACGGTCTCCAGCGCGCTGGCGAACTGGCTGCTTGTTTCCAGGAGTTCCTGGAGGCGGACCATCGGGCCCGGGGTGTAGCCGCGCTGGACGGCGCCGAGGAGAGCTTCGGAGGCGTCTGCTGCGGTCTGGCCTTCGACGACGTCGCGGATGAGTTCCTGCAGCGACACCTCCGGGACCGGCACTGGGCGGTTGAACCGGGAGACGTCCGCGCGCAGCACACCGGGAGGGACCGGGGCAGGCAGTACCTTCCCTGCTTCGTATTCGTGGGCGTAGTGCCCGATCACCTGCCAGCCCGGTGCGTCCGGGTCTCCTCGCAGCGCGACCAGCGTCGAGTCATCGTTCTCGATGAGGTGGGCGAGGGTGATCGGCTGCCCGTCGGCGGCGTACCACGACTCGGTCAGTTCCAACTCGCCTCGCCTCTGCGCGGCCTGGGCCATCTCGGTCCACATCCGCTGTTCTTCGTCGGTCAGCGGGGCCTTGTGGTGGTGGTGCTTGTTCTGGTCGGCGAGGTCGCTGGCGATGAAGCTGTGATCCGCCCAGGCGGCGAGGTGCGGCCACAGGGCCGAGTGCTGAGCGCGTTCGGCCCGGGAGCCGGGGGCGGCCGGCCGGTCGAGGGCCCGGCGGATCTCGGCGGCGCAGGCGGCCAGGCCATCCAGCACGGCCCGCCACCCGGACAGGTGCCGGGCAGGTGGCAGCGCGTCGAGCGCACGGCGGGCGGCGTCGAGCAGAGTGTCGGTGTGCGGGGCGAGGTGTGTGGTGTACGCCTCCACCGCCGCCCTGTTGCGGTGGGCTCGTGCGGCTGCCGCGGCGCCTGCGTGGACGATGCGACCGTAGCGGTCGCATGCCATGTCGAGCGCGACCTCGCTCTCGCGGTCGATGACCGCCATCCGCAGCCGGAAGTTGCGTGCACCGTCCGCGAGTTCCGGTGTCACCGGGACGGAGCCGTCCGGGGTCGGATTGCTCGCAGGCGTCATCGGGACCGTCCACTGCCCGAGGCCGTCAGGTGGACGGTCGGTGCGTAGGTGGGCTTCGGCGGGATCGGCCGGGCCGAGGGCGGGGAAGTGGTGGGCGGTGTGGCGCGCTGCGTCGTTCGGCCGGCTGCGGCTTGGGCGAGACGGCTGCGGCGCTCCTGGAGCCCGTTCTTCCGGACCGGGCGTGGTGGGCCGGCGGAGAGGGACGGGTCGAGGCGAATGTCGGCCTGCACGCTGTAGCCGAGGCTGCGCAGGTCGTGGACGGCTTGGCGGGTACGGCGCAGCCCATCGCGTTCCGGCTCGGTGAGCCGGTACAGGCCCGGCGAAAAAGGGACGGGCTCGAACTGCTCGCGGACGAGGAACCACTCGGCCAGGTGAGGGGTGAAGCTCGGTGCGGCGGTGGCGACGAAACCGTGTTCGGGATGGGCACGGAAGCGGAAGTGGTCGGACAGAGAAGGATGCCTTCTTTCTACTGGTCAGCGGAGAGGGGACGGCGGATGGGCCGTGGTACGCCGGGCTGGTCTCAAGGGGGCGGGTCCGCCGGGGGAGGGCTGGGCGAACGTCGGGGCCGGGCATGCTGTCGCTTCCGCCGTCCCGCTTGGTGAGTCCGGCCTGGTCCAAGGCGGTGTCGGCCCACTGGTACTGCTCGCCGTGGGCGATGGCGGCCAGGGCGGCGGCGCGGCTGTAGGCGAGCCGGATCTCGGCAAGAGGGTCCGGGGGCATCCCGGGGTCTGCTGGTGTCGTTGAGTGGCGGTTCGGCTGCCGTGGCTGGGCGGCGGCAGCTGGCTGGGTCCGTGGGCCGGTCGTGCGCGGTGTGGACGGCCCAGACGGTGCCGGGGTGGAGGCCGCGCGCAGGACGGCGGCGGTCTGGCGCAGGCGTGCGCGTGCCGTGACGTACTTCTCGGCCGTCATGATCCGCAGGACGGCTCCGGGAAATAGCGGGTTAGCGGGTACGGGATGCGGTGGTGGATGCCGTCGGCGGGGATGGTGTGGTCACGGCCGGTGTCGCCCGTGTATCGGCGGCGGCACGCAGTTGCTTCGCGGCGCGGGCGAGGCAGGTGCGGCTCTCACCGAGCCGGTCCACGAGATCTTGGTGCGCGGAGGCGATCGCCCGGGTGGGGGCGGGACCAGGCGCTTGGTGGGTGAGGTCGGCGTGGAGGCCGAGGTGGTGGACGACGGCGCCGAGGGCGCCGAGCGCGGCACTGGTGGGCTCGGCCGCTCGGGCGAGCGCGAGCGTGGTGCGGCGGTGAGTGGCCGTGACGCGGGTGGGGTAGCGGGCGGCGGCCCGGTGGCGGAAGGCGGTCTCGCCGACGAGGTAGGTCAGCAGGCTGGCCAGGTGGCGGACTTCGTCGTCCAGGATCTCGCTCAGGGCCGGGTCCGGTTGGATCTGGTCGGGGAGCGGGAGGTGGTCGGCCACGGTGTTGAGCCGGTCGGCCACGTGGTGCAGCAGCATCCGCTGGTCAGGATCGGACAGCGACAACTCCGGGATGCGGGAATGGAGGGGCCTACCGTCGCGCTGAGGGCGGCGGCTTCGCGGGTGCCGGCAGTCCGCCGGGCCCGATCGTGAGCGAGAGGGTCGGCGGTGAGGGGACCTTCGGTGTGGCGTGGCGGAAGTTGACGCCGATGCCCTGGGCGGTGAGCAGCCGCACTGCGGTCTGGATCAGCAGGGCCCGCCGGACGTCGGTGTAGGAGGCGGGCAGCACGAACGCGTACTGGTCCATGCTGTAGGAGAAGTGGCAGGTGAACAGCACCATGCGGGCTTCCTTGGGCACCGAGTCGTACGGTGCGCCCACCACGCCGTCGGGATACCAGACCAGCGTGACGCTCTGGGCGACCTCCGGCGCGGCGGTGCGGTGCGGAGGCTCCGGCCGGGCACGGGCGTCGCGGCGTACGGCATCGAGGGCGTGGAGATAGCGCGGCAGCAGCCGGCGTGCGATGGCGGAGGCGGCGCGGACCGGATTGTCGGGGATGCTGATGCCCATCGGGTCGGCCACCACGCTGAAGTTGTGCCGCTTGACGCCCTGCGGCTTCAGCGCCGCCACCAGGAACTGATGCGGGTTGTGTGGCCGGGCGGTGACGGAGAGCTGCGTGTTGTCGGGGCCGTTCAGTACCGCACTGTGTTCGAGGTCGTAGTCCAGCAGCGCCGAGCGGGCGGGGCCGCAGTCCCAGAGCCGGTCGGCGGCTGGCTGTTGGTCCTCGAAGCTGGGATACGTCTGGTCTTCGCTGCGCCAGGTGCCGGGCAGGCGTTCGGCGAGCGCGGCGGCGAAGGCGGACAGGTGGGTTCGGGATGCGGTCATGAGTTCCTGAGGCGTCGGGCAGCCTGGTGGTAGCGGGGCAGGAGCCGCCGGGAGATCGTGTGCGCGGCGCGGACGGCCTCGGCGGGGACTGCGATCGCGTGCGGGGCGTTGTCGTCGCCGAAGTAGTCGTGGGTGATGCCGTGCAGGGATAGCGCGCCGACGAGGACCTGCCCGCGGTGCAGCGGGCGGTCGATCACGACGAGCTCAAGGCGGCTGGGGCCGGTGAGAATCGCGGCGCGGGAAACGCGGAATTGCATCCAGGCACTGGCCAAAGACGCGTTGTCCCACAGGTCGTCGAAGAAGTCGAGCTGGCTGTCCGGATCGGCGAAGTCGGTGATGTAGGAAACCCATTCGCCGGGCAGCCGGTGACACAGGCCATGGGCGAGGGACTCCAGATCGCTGCCGGAGGTGGCGATGCGGACGGCCTCACGCTGTGAACGCCGGTACTCCCGTTGCTGGTTGTCGCGCCACAGTTCCCCGACGCGCTTGCCCGCAGCGGGAGAACCAGCGTCCGCGAAGATGCGGGGCAGGTGGTATTCCACGCCGATGCCTTGCCGGTCGGCATCGGCGAGGAACCGTGTGAGCCGGGCCGGAACGTCGTGGTCGTACCTGTCGTGGATCAGGATGGAGCCGAAGACGCCTCGTGGGCGCCAGAAGCCGTGGTCGGTAAGGAGGGTGTGGGCTGCTGCGGGGGCGTCGTTGCTGGTGAGGGCGATGACACCGATCTGGTCGTGATCGCCGAGGCTAATGGCGGGCATGGGCTTGTCTGCAGGTCCGTCAGTGTCGAACAACGCCAGGCTCGTGCGAGTGGAGCTGATGTCGGACGATGAAGCTCCGGCCGGTGACCCGCCATCGTCCGGGACGTGGCCGGTGTGGTCGAGCAGTTCGAGGGGCTGGGAGGCACTGCGCAGTTCGAGGTGCTGCTGCGACCGGTGCGGCGTCGGCTGTTCAGCGGGTTCTGGCACGGGGACCTCGTGGTGTCGGGAGGGCGGGGGCTACATCGCTTGTCGCCGTGGGCGGGTGTTTCTTCGATCTCATGGCAGCCATGTGACCTGGTCGTACACGTCGTCGGAGGTCTGCTCGCGGGGGCGGAGCCGTCGACGGAGCGTCGGGGGCGGCGAAGGGTTGGGTGCCGCCGATGAGGGAGGGATGGCCGTCGAGTTCGTCGAGCCAGTTGAGGAGTTTGGGCAGGTTCTTGTCGGGCCCGAACGCGAGGTAGGTGCCGTCGGCGCTGTCGCAGCCGAACCACTCGGCTATCCCCAGCCTGATCCGGGAGTTGACGCGGCCCATGTGCACGCCTTTGCCGCGGGCCTTCGCCTCGCGGGCCAGCTGTTCGGCGACGGGGCCGAGTTTCCACTGGGTCGATCCGGCCAGGAACAGGACGTCGAAGTCGTCCCAGGGCAGCAGCCCGGGGGCATCGCAGCCGTCCTGCGCCGCGTACGCCGCGGGGATGCCCAGATCGCGGATGCGGGCCAGCCACGGCAGGGACTCGGTGAGGGTGCCGGCGGCGTCGAACGGCTGGTCCGGGGCGAGCGCCCACAGACAGCGGTCCGGCCCGTACCGCTCGACCGTCCGCTCCAGCCAGACGAACCACGCCTCGGCGCCGGGCCAGTAGCGGCCCTTGCCGTCGCTGCCGAACTTGGAGTTGTCACAGGCATACAGCGCGCCGTCGGGGATGCGGCTGCCTTGCGCCGGGGTGGTCATGCAGCCGAGGCGTCCGGCGCTCATCGCGGCCCGTATCTCAGGCCCCGAGGGAGTGCCGAGGTAGCGCAGCGTGCACCTCCCCTGCGGCGCGGGCCGTCAACCGGGCCCCGGCTATACGGGAGGCCATGAAGTCGGGCGTGCGGCTCGTGGACCTCACCGCCCCGTAACGGCGGCGGCACGTTCCAGGTCTTTGGGACAGATGAGGGCGCGCACAGTGATCATCGGGGGCGCCTCGTTCACCGGGTGCGACCCGGCCTGGGGGGCTTTGCCGCCGGGAGCCTGGGGCTTTGGCTCGGAGGGAGAGCAGCGCTGGTGCTGTGGCGCGCGGGGGCCAGGGCACGCATGCGGTCGACAGCGGTGTGCAGGTCCTCACCGAGACTGCGCAGGGCGGCTGCGGCGTCCTCAAGGTCGTAGTGGAGGTCGAATCCGTCGTCCTGCTCGGTTTGCTTGGCTTTTTCCCCGGCTGCTTCGAAGAACTCGCCGAGCCGCTCCAGCAGGCCGCTGGTGGGGTCCAGGACCTGGTGCAGCAGGGCGGCGGCGTCCGCAGGCGACTCGGTTGCGTTGAGCCAGTCGGTGAGCGCGAGGAGCGCGTCGCCGTAGACGTACGTGGTGGTGCACTCCCTGCTGGTGACAGGGCCGGCGGACGGCCCCGCTGTCTGAGTCGCTGCGTTCCCGCTCGCGGTGATGCCGGAGTCGTGCACCGTGCCGTACGTGATGTGGGTCAAACGGATGCCGTCGCCCAGGGCGACTTCGGCAGTCGCCTCGGCGGATTCGAGGGCGGCGACCCGCGCGTGGGCGTCATCGAGATCCCGGGCGCGCAGGGTGAAGTGCAGCGTGCCGTCCTGGACGACGTCGAAGAAGTCCAGGGGCTCTGGTGCGTGAGGCTGCGAGGCTGTGGGCATGAACGGGCTTCCGGTAGACGCGAGGGGAACGTGGAGCAGGCCGAGTTGGGCGAGCCGCTGGTCAATGGCCTCGATCAGGTGCGAGGCGCTGCCGCCGTGGCGGGCTTCGGGCCGCGTGGGGGCACCGGGGTCGGCCGAGGGGATCGAGTCGTAGATCAGCTCGTACAGCTCGTGGTCGTCGCGGTGTTGGCGGGTAACGGTCCACCCCTCCGGGTCTCCCGGCGGACGGCTGGACGGTGGCTCCTGAGGCGGAGAAACGATCAGGTAGCTGTCGTCAGGGAGTGATACGTGCACCAGGTACGTGCTGAGGCCGAACTCGATGTCGCATGCCAGCCCGCGCTGCCGCAGGGGCGTGGTGATGTGGGCGTGGCGGCGCCACAGCTCCTGCCACCAGGCGGTGTCCACGTTGTGGTGGTCGGGGAGCGGCGCGAGCACAGGGGCGTCGAGGGATGTGTGGCGGGCGTCGCCGTGGGGGGTGGTTAGGGGGTTGTTGTCCTCAGCGGGCACGGCTTCTCCCGCGCGGGGGTGTGTGGCGCAGCGGCGGGGTCCGGCGAGTGGGGCTTGGTTGTGGCTCCGCAAGAGGGGTGACGTCGAATTCGTACTCGTCGTAGGCGTTGATCAGGCCGTGTTCCATCTGGGCTTCGCGTTCGGCGACCTGGGCCATGAGGTCGTCGTGGTCGGCCTGGCACTGCTGGTACTCGGCCCAGTCGGCGTCGCTGAAGTGAGTGGGGCGGTTCAGGGGACTCCTTGGGAGGGTGATGCCGGCGTCGATGGTTTGGCGCGGGCTACCGGTGGCGTGCGCTCGGCCTTCCCGGCGGGGGCGCAGGGCTCTCCCGAAGGGAAGGCGCGCGGAAGAAGCGGTGGAAGTCGAGGTGGTCGTTGAGTTCCTGGACCGCGTCGCCGAGCGATTCCGACGTGCGCCGCATATAGGCGCGAGCCGTGGCGTGGTCGATGACCATGCGGTTTCCCCGGTAGTACCGGTCGGTCGGGCTGGAGGACCGGGACAGGGAAAGAGCGGTCTGCGCTGCCTCGGCGAAGTACGGGGCTGCGTGGCTCGACGTGGTGGCCGCCGTCGCGAGGTGGGCGAGTACGGCGCTGCCGGCGCGGTTGGTGCTGTGGGCGGTCCGGGCGAATTCGGCAGTCATACGGACGACGTTGCGGGAGAGGTCCTGCGCGTCGGCGGCATGCTGGAGCAGATCGGCGCAGGACGGTGTGGCTGGCACATGACCGGTCTCGTCCAGCAACTGCCACTGCTCGAAGGCGTCGAGGAATTCGGCTTTCATGCCGTCCAGTGCCCCGATCAGATGGAGGGTGGCGTCGCGAGGTATCAGTTGGCGCTGGGCATCGGAATTCATGAGCCTCTTGCTTTTGTCCGTATTGCCGTCAGTTCGGCGTGGGCGTGCTCGTGATGGGGCGGCTGCCTAGCAGCGAAGCGTTGATCTTGAACTGGTTTGCGGTGGCGTAGATCGCGGCGCGAGCGTGATCGATGTCCTGCTGCAAGAACAGGAGCAGTTCTTTCGGGGCGTCGACCTGCGCATCCGTGGGGGCCGCAAAGAACTGGTGGTGGGAGCTGATGTGGTCCATGGCCTTGGCCAGGTAATGGTGGGCGAGTCCCAGGGGCGCTGCGCACTGGCGAATGGCTGTCGCGTGCAGGTCGCGGTCGCTGCCCTTGCCGTTGAAACTGGTGACCAGGTCATCGGCGACGCAGTTCAATTCCCAGGTGATATGGGTGAGGGCCGCATCGATCGCGTTGCTGATGGCCTCGCCCTGTCCTGCGGTGACGGACTGGGGGAGTTGGTCCGCGACCCTTTTGAGGCTCCGCGCCGCTGCCCGGAGGTAGTCGGGGTTGGTTCTGCGGATGTCATGGGGGTAGGTGGAGGTGTCGTACATTCCTGTCCTGCGTGTATCCCCGAGCCGGTCGGGATCGGCTAATTTGCGGAAAATGTCATGTTTTCAGTGCATGCGGGCGTCGGTATCGAAGAGTGCCCGTTCGTGGGGGTGCAGGAGGTGCTGCACGATGAAGCTGCGGCCGGCCACTTTCCACAAGCCTCGGCCCCGGTTGAGGTGGGAGATCGCGTCGGTCTCCACCGAGGTCAGGCCCAACAGTGCTGTCGCGGCGTGGAGTTGGTCGGTCTCCTGTCGGTAGATGATGCGGGTGGAGCAGTCGGCGAGGAGACCTTCGGCAAGGGCCCGTCCTTGGGAGCCGACGTCTCCGGCGGTGAGTAGGTCGGACAGTCGGTGGATGACCATGAGGTTGGCGATGCCCAGACCCCGCGAGAGCTTCCACTGGGACTGCATGCGCTGGAGGAGGCCGGGGTGGCGCATCAGGCGCCAGGCTTCGTCGTAGACGATCCAGCGTCGGCCGCCGTGGGGGTCGGAGAGCGCGGACTCCATCCAGGCGGACGCGCAGGTCATGGCGAGGACGAGTGCGGTGTCGTCGCCGGAGCCGCCCAGGTGGGACAGGTCGATGGTGAGCATCGGCGCGTTGGGGTCGAAGGCGACGGTGGAGGGAGCGTCGAACATGCCGGCCAGGTCGCCGTGCACGAGGCGGCGCATGGCGTGGGCGAGGTCGCGGGCGGCCTCGCCCAGGCGGCCGGACATCACGCCGCCGGCCGTGTCGAGCTGGTCGGGGTTGTTGAGGGTGGCGGCGATGTCGCCGAGCAGCGGGGTACGCCCGCCAATGGCGGCCCGGGTGACGACGGCGTCCAGCGCGACGTCGAGGGCGGTGTGCTCCATCGGCATCAGGTCGCGTCCCAGGACCGTGCGGGCCAGGGAGCCGAGCAGCAGCAGACGGCGCTTGCGGATCTCCCCGGCCCAGTCGGCTTCCGTGACGCTGTTGGGGCGGGGGGCTGCGTCCAGCGGGTTCAGCTTGCCCGGCAGGCCGGGGCCGAGGGCGATGGAGGTGCCGCCGAGCGCGGCGGCAACCGGCGTCCACTCGCCCTTGGGATCGCACGGGACGTACACGCGGTATCCGAAGGCGATCGAGCGCAGGGCGAAGCTCTTGGCCAGGGCGGACTTGCCCTGACCGATGACCCCCGCGAGCAGCACGTTGGGGTTGGTGAAGCCCTCGACCCTGCCGTACAGCACGAACGGATCGAAGGTGAAGCTCGCCTCGGCATGGACGTCGCGGCCGATGTAGATGCCCTCGGCACCGAGCCCGCCCTCGGCGAGGAAGGGGTACGCGCCGGAGGCGGTGGCCGTGGTCATACGGTGGGCGGCCAGCTTGAGCTTGTTCCCGCGCGCCGAGGCAGGGCCGGGGCGTCCCGCAGGTGGATAGGTGGGCCGCGGCATCTCCTGCTCGCCACCGGTGGTCCCGGCTGGCAGGGCGGTGGTTTCGGCGCGGGCCTTGGCTACGGCTTCGGCGGCCTGCCGGCGGGCGGCCTTGCGGCTGGCGCGGTCGGTGCCGTGCGGGGTGAACAGCGGGCTGGCGCTGGCGCGATGGGCGCGGCGCGCGGGCCGGAGGGTCATGACAGGGCGGCTTTCAGACGGCGGAGATCACGGTGCGAGAGAGGATCAGACCGTCGGTGAGGCGGTGAACTGGTGCTTCCAGTGGCCCCTGCCGTCGTTGTTCCAGTCCAGGTGCAGTTCGCCGTCGGCCAGTGCGCGGCTGGAGCCGATCGTGTGGCTGAGGACGGGCGTGGTGTAGCTGTTGTTGTAGTTCGCGTCGGAGCCGCTGTTCTCCAGCCGGGACTCGATGCCGTAGTACCGCTTCGACTTCTTCACCGGGTCGGTGCCCGCCTGCGACTTCTTGACCTGGAGCGTGAAGTACGCGCCGTCGAAGATGGTGCTGTCATCGGCATAGGCGTACACCGGCCCGTCCCAGCTGATCTTGGCGTACGTGTAGACGGTGGAGCCGGAGCGCTTCGCGCACAAGCGGACGGTGACGTCCCAGTTGTCGGCCCACGGGCCCGAGTAGGAGGGGTCGTCGATCGACTTGGTGCTGGTGGTGCACCTGTAGTCGGTGGCGGCGGCCGGGCCTGCGGTCGCGAGGGCGGCGGTGCCGGTGAGCGCAGCGATGATGACCGCGGTGGAGATGGAGCGCTTCAGCGTGCGCATGCAGTGGCCTTTCTCGGGGTGGTTACTGGCTGTAGGTCGTGGTGTGGCCGTGCAGCGGGGTGCTGAGGTCGGTGGGGGTGGTGGTGCGGCGGAGGGTGTGTCCGGCGGCGAGGTGGCGCTGGCAGATGGTCAGCACCGGTGGTCCTTCCGGCAGCCGCTCGGGGTGGCACCCCGTTTCCGGGTACTCCTCGTGCGCGGGTGGCAGGAGGTGGAAGGCGTTGTGGGCCGCGGCGGTGGCCTGCCACAGCCGCAGGTGGGCGGTGGCGAGGTGTCGTCCTGCTGCCGGATGGGGTGGGCGGGTTGTCTCGGCGAGCTGGTTGAGCAGTTGAAGCAGCGCGGCGAGGTGGGCGTGGATCAGATCGAGGTGGACGCGATCTGCCACAGGAGCGGGGCCGGTTCGGGCGAGTGCGCGGTGGTGGTGGCGCAGTCCGGCGGACGCGGCGCGAAGGTAGGGGTGCGCCTCGTTGGCGGGGGAAGTAGAGGTCAAAGACAGGGGTCCTTCCTGCCGGATGGCAGGGGCTGCACGGACGGAAGGTGTCGGCTGGCGTCAGCGGGCCGCGCGTGATGCTCACGGCGGCGGGGCAGGAGGCCCGTGGAGTGCCGCGTGGTACAGCGCTCGCTCCGCCGGGGGCCTGGCCAGCAGGAGTGCGAGCGGGTCACGGACCGCATCGAGCAGAGGCGCTTGAGACGGTGCAGCGGTGGGGTGAAGGGTCAGAGAGCGGTGCGGGCCAGGGGCAGTGCGCCGAGGGTGAAGGCGTCCGGCTGCTGGAAGTTCAGGCGGCGCAGGTCGACTTGGGCGGTGACGGCCGCGGTCTCGATCTGCGCGCAGGCCGCGTCCAGGAGAGCGTCGGTCTCGGCGGAAACGGTGAGCAGGCCGGTCAGGGCGACGTCGGCGTGTCCGGCGATCAGCTGGCGTTCACGCTGTTTGACGTCGGCGTACTCGACGGAGTCGGCCTCGGAGTCGACCTGTCCGCGGCGGGCTCTCTCGTTGGCATCGGCGATGATCGCGGCCTTCTTGCGCTGGACATCGCGCAGCGCGGACTCCAGCTGCTGAGGCACGTATACAAGGGAGAGGGTGCGCCGGACGCCGGCGGTGAACATCAGCCCGTGCAGGAACCCGGCGTGGGTTTCGGTGCGGGGCCAGTTCTCGACCCAGTAGGTGGCGTGCCGGGCGGTGTCGGTGGCGAGGCGGTCGTACTCCTCGACCTGGACGACAGGGCCGGCGGCGGCCGGGTCGGCCTCGGCGCGGCCGGATGTGGACCATTGCTGCAGGCCGGAGAGGGCCTTGGGGTCGTAGGAGGTGCGGATGACGGCGGCGATCTCGCGGGCCGTCAGCCAGCCGGTGACCATCAGTCCGGCGCTGCGGGCGGCCTGCGCGATGGCCGAGGTGGTCTGCTCCATGACCGTGAACGCTCCGGGCAGCCCGCCGCCAGCCTGGCTGATGAGGCGCTTTGCGGCCTTGAGGTCCAGAGAGATCGCCAGGTACGCCTCGTGGGGGGCGGCGGCAGGGCCGGCGGAGGCGACCAGCTCGGAGTAGACCTGGCCTGCGACCGGGGTTTCGGGGCGTCCTTGCTGGGTCCAGTGGCGGGCGAGGGTGTCGCCGGAGTCGGGCACGGTGCGTTCCAGGACCTGCACGCAGGCGACGTGCCCGGTCCGGGCGATGCCCGCGAGGGCTCGGCCCCAGCCGTTGACGTTGTGGTTCTGGGTGGTGGCATCGAGCAGGGCGAAGGCGCGGGAGGAGACGCGGGCGACGGCGGTCAGGGTCTGGTGGTGCGGGTCGTGCACGGCGGCGGCGCCGTTGGCGGAGTCGCCGGGGGTGACCACGCGTAGTGAGGCGGCGGTGCCGGGCAGGTGCAGGATGCCGTCCTGGCGGGGGCGGGAGACGGGCCGGGCGAGCCACAGCGTCTGGCCTCTGCGGCGGCGCAGGGTGTAGCGCAGGACGATCGGCGCCCAGTCGATCAGCGAGCGGCCGTGGCGGCGGATCGCGACCAGCGTGGCGACTGCGGCCCACACGGGGGTCAGCGCGAGGGCGCCGAGGAGCCCGGTCGACACCACGGTGATCAGCCCCAGCGCCAAGGCGCTGCTGACCAGGAGGAGTTGGGGAAGGGACAGGCCGAGGAGGATGCCGCGGCGGGACCGGTGCGGGAACTTCACCGTGACCGGCGCGACGGAAAGATCAGACAAAGGGGGGCTGGTCCAGGAGGCGCGGGCGGGTCCCCGGGGGCGGGAGGCGAGGGGCACCTCCCGCCCCGAGGGGTGGGGCAGATGGTCAGAGGCCGGTCGGCGACGGCGGAGCGGATGCCGTGCTGCTGGTCCCGGCGGTTGGTGAGCCGGAGGACGGCGGTGTGCCTTGTGGCGGCGGGGTCGTGGTCGGCGGCGCGGACTGCCATCCGCCGGACGGACCGGCCGAGGAGCCGCCTGCTGCCGGGCTGCCGCCCACCTGACCGCTGGTGTCGTCGGAGACACTGGTCGGCGGGGGCTGTACGGCCTTCTCCAGAACGGACTTGACGTCGCCGCCCGGCGGGGCACCGGTCCCGCTGCTCTGAGAACCCTCCTGGCCTGCGTCACCACCGCTCGGGCTGGAAGCGATGTCGCCGGGGAAGCCGCCTTCCGCAAGGGCGTCTGGGCCCTGCGGGGCCGCACCGGCGCCTGCTGCGGCGCCGCCGGTCGCGGCGGTGGCGGCCATCGCGGCTGCCTTCTTCCCGGCTTGCTCGGCGTGCTGTTTCGCCAGCTGGGCACCGGCGCCGCCGGCGCGGTGCAGGGACTCTGAGTCGGATCCTTCGGCTGCCCAGTGGACGAACTTGAAGGTCGCGTACGGGCAGAGCAACACGAGGATCATGATGACGATGCCGGCGAGGACGTCGGCGAGCGCGGCCAGGCCGTCCTTCGATTCGGTCTTGCCCATCGCGGCGATTCCGAGGACGAAGATGATCGTCATCAACAGTTTCGAGACGACGAGGGTGGCGGTGGCTTCGATCCAGCCCTTGCGCCAGCGGCGTGCGGCGTCCCAGCCGCCGCCGGCCCCGGCGAAGACCGCCAGGGTGACCATCACCAGGATGCCCACCTTGCGCACCATCATCACGCACCAGTACAGGACGGCACCGAGTGCGGCTCCGAGGGCGGCGAAGACGGCGACGAGCCAGCCCATCGCCGACAGGCCCGGGAGCGCGGCGACCTTGATGATGCGGCGGACCGCGGAGGCGATGTCCAGGTTCGCGGCTTTGAACAGGCCGGCGGACAAGGCGTCGACCACTTCGATCGCGACGGTCGTCAGGGCGACGGCGGCGAAGGCGAAGATCACGCCGGACGCGGTGCCGGTGAACGCCTGGGTGAGGGCTTGGCCGTCGCGGCGGATCGCGGCGCGCACGAGCTGGGCACAGAACGTGGCCACGAGGACGATCAGTCCGATGGGGAGGATCGTCTCGTAGTTGTCGCGGAACCAGGCGGCGTTGAGGTCGACGCGGGTGGTGGTGTCGACCGCTTTGGCGGCGAGGTCGGCCGAGGTGGCGGCGAGTTCGCCGGCACTCTTGGCCATCCAGTCGCCGATCGCCTTGCCGGGGTCGGAGGCGAAATCCACGGCTTCGCCGACCGCGCAGACCGTGTCCGCGAGGGGGAGGTCGCAAAACCCCATGAGGGACTCTCCTTTCGGTCAGGGCGCGACGCGCGAGGCGATAGCGACGAGCAAGCAGTCGGCCGAGGGCCGGCACTGCACGGCGAGGGTGATGGAGCGGTCTTCCGCCCCCTGGCCGCCCTTGGCCCAGCGAATCGTCTGCTTGCCGGTGACGGTCACGGCGTAGATGTACGCCTCGGTGATCGCCGACGGATCATCGGCAAGGGCCTGTTTGAACGCGGCCGGGTAATGCCCTTCGGCGATGGTGGCGGTGGCGCGCTGCTGCTGATCGGCCATCTGCGCCCACAGCGCCGGGGTGGGCATCTGCGCGGAGACCGAGGCCCAGTCGCTGTACTGGCTCTCCTTCGTCATCCACGCCTCTATGCCGGCGAACTGCTGGGAGTGGCTGGTGTCGCGGGTGTCGTAGGACCAGAGCATCGCGGCGGCAGCCTTGGCGAACGCGAGCGGATCCGAGACCTGCGGCGGCCGGGGCACCGACCCCGTACCGGCTGCCGGATGTGACGTGCTGCCCGGGGGCTCCGGAGTGGGTGACGAGGGTGCAGCAGGGCTGGACGATGAGCGGTGCTGTTCGCCACGGCCGGAGAGGTAGGCGGTTGCCCCGGCGGCGGCGGCGGCGAGCAGGCAGGCCAGAGCGAGCGCGATCAGAGTGATGCGACGGTTGGCCGACCAGCCGACGCCGTAACGCGACAGGGAGATGGATGGTTTCCGCATCAGTTGACCTGGGAGCCGAGGGCGGAGAAGAACGCGACGATGCCGTTGGCGGCGCCGAGGCCGAGCGCGGCGCCGGCCGCGACGACCGCTCCCTTCTTCCCGTTCGCCTCGGCCTGGTGGCCACCGGTGTGGTGGCCCCATGCCCAGACGCCGAGGGAGACGGCGAATGCGCCGACGACAGCCACGATGCCGAAGAGGTTGATGCTGTTGACGACGTTCTTCAGCACGGACAGGCCCGGCAGGCCGCCCCCCTTGGGGGAGATGCCCGGGTCGTAGGCGAGCTCGATGAAGCGGTCGGCGAGGGAAGTCATGAGGATGGCGGGGCTCCTTGCATGCGCAGGCCCAAAGGGGGCCCGGCAGACGGGAAGAACGAGAAATAAGGGGGTGAGGGCGAGGCGCGGGAGGGGCCGGCGTCACAGGACGCGGCGCACCGCCAGGACGGTCCAGTCCTTGATCGCGGTGATCCGGACGGGCTTGGACGTGCGCGGGGCCTCAATGACGAGGCCCTCGCCGAGATACATGCCGACGTGCTCGGGACGGGTGGCCGTGCCGCGGCTGAAGATCAGGTCACCGGGCTTCAGGGCCTTCGTTGAGACTGCCTTGCCCTCATTGACCTGGGTGTAGGTCGTGCGGGTGAGGGTGATACCGGCGTGCGCGTACGCCTGCTGCATCAGCGAGCTGCAGTCGCAGCGGCCCATGGGGTCTTCACCATGCGGGTTGGTGCAGGAACCGCCCCACTGGTACATCGTGCCGAGCTGCTGCATCGCCCAGACGATCGCCTTCCGGGCCCGCGGGTCGGTCCCCTTGGGAATCTCGTAGCCTTCGGGCACGGCGCCTTCGGGGATCGGCCCGAAGGACGAACCGTCATCCGTCGTGCCGCAGCCGGACGCGGAAGGCGTGGCCTCGGTGTCCTTACTGGTGTCGTCCTTGTCGGCGGTGGGGAAGGTTACGGCGATGGCCTTCTGCAGCGTCGTGGCGAGCGGCTCCCACTGCGCGTACGCGTCCGGGTAACCGGACTTCTGCACGGCCTGGGCCGCCTGTGTGACGGTCATCTGCTGCCAGCCCCTCACCTCAAGCAGCGCCTTGTAGAAACGCTCGCTCGCGTAAACGGGGTCGCGGATCTGCTCTGCCGTGCCCCAGCCCTGCGACGGCCGCTGCTGGAACAAGCCCAGGCTGTCGCGATCCCCGTACGTCAGGTTGCGCAGCCGGGATTCCTGCATGGCTGTGGCGAGCGCGATGATCTGGCCCTTCTCGGGTATGCCGAGGCCGATGCCGGTGGCGACAATGGTCTGGGCGTTGGGGATCTGCTCGTCAGGCAGGGTGAGGCCCTCGACGTGGACATCCTTGCCGGAGGCACCGTCGAGGATCTTGGTGACCTGATCGGTGACGGCGTCGGTGTCCATGTCGGGCAGGCACTGGAACGCGCTGTTGGTCTGGGCGGCTTCGCTGGAGGAGACCATCATCATGGCCGCGCCGCCGAGGAGAAACGGGGAGAGGAAGACGACGCCGATGCCGGCGGCGAGCGCCTTCAACCGGTGCGGCCCCCTCGCGCGTCGGGGCTTTCGGACGGGGGCGGGTAACGAGGCGTCATGGACGTGTCCTTCGATGGAGCGGTGTCCGGCGTGCCGCGCAACGCGGGGAGCGTGGTGGAAGGGGACGCGGCGGCCAGTGGTGGGCGATGAGGGCGGTCCGGTATAGGCGAGTTGCCGCTCGCCGGATGGGCCGGGCCGTGAGCTAGGTATGCCGGGGCAGGGGGGACCTCCGCGAGGCGTGGAGAGGAATGAGCCAGCGGCGGTGTGCGCCGGGCGGTTCAAAAACTGTAGGCCCGGATCGCCGGTCGACCAAAAAGTTGGCGCGAGGGGTCGGATTCCGACCCCTCGCGGCCCGCTTTTTGGTCGACCGGCGTTATGCACCTACAGTTTTTGGACTCCCCTCGCCTTTCCCTGGTCTGCGGCCTTGGGCTTCTGCATGCCCGATTCCTGCCCGCGGGGTTCCGCTTGTGCGACGGGGGTTCTCCCGCACTCTCCCACCCGAATCGGGGTACCTCTTTGCCTTTTTCCCTGCACCAGGGCGACGCGCTGAGCGTTCTCGCCACCCTGCCGGATGACTGCGTCGACTCGGTCATCACCGACCCGCCGTACAACTCCGGCGGCCGGACCGCGAAGGAGCGCACCTCCCGCAGCGCGAAGCAGAAGTACACCTCCGCCGACGCCGGTCACGGCCTGGCCGACTTCACCGGCGAGAACATGGACCAGCGCTCCTACGGCTTCTGGCTCACGCAGATCATGACCGAGGCCCAGCGGCTGACGAAGACCGGCGGGACGGCGCTGCTGTTCACCGACTGGCGCCAGCTGCCCATCACCACGGACGCGATCCAGGCGGCCGGCTGGCTGTGGCGCGGGGTGCTGGCCTGGCACAAGCCGCAGGCCAGGCCCCAGAAGGGCCGGTTCACACAGAACTGCGAGTTCATCGTCTGGGCGTCCAACGGGCCGATCGACGCCTCCCGTAACGCCGTCTATCTGCCGGGCCTCTACAGCGCCTCACAGCCCTCGGGCGCCAAGCGCCAGCACATCACGCAGAAGCCCGTCGAGGTGATGCGCGAGCTGGTCAAGATCTCCCCGCCGGGCGGTACCGTGCTCGACTTCTGTGCCGGCTCCGGTTCCACGGGCGTCGCCGCGCTGCTGGAAGGCCGCGACTTCATCGGCGTGGAGAAGACCAAGCACTACGCCTCCATCGCGAATGACCGGCTCACGGAGACTGTCCGTCAGACCCTCACCCAGGATGACGTCGTCCTGACCTCCTAATGATGTTGTCAAGCCGCCGTTGTGACTGGGAGTTCGCTTTGGTAGCACCGTCCGTCACGGATCAGAGCCCACAGCACGTTCACTCGTCGACGGGCCAGGGCGAGGACCGCCTGGACGTGTCGCTTGCCTTCGGCGCGCTTGCGTTCGTAGAAGCGGCGGGACGCATGGCAGTTGCGGATGCTGATCAGCGCGGAGGTGTAGAAGACACGCTGGAGGCCGCGGTGATAGCGGCGGGGGCGGTGCAGGTTGCCGCTGACGCTGCCCGAGTCCCTGGGTACCGGGGCGACACCGGAGAGGCTGGCGAGTCGGTCCACAGAGCCATATCGGTTCATGTCGCCGGCGGTGGCGGCGAGGAACTCGGCACCCATCAGCGGGCCGATGCCGGGCATGCTCTCGATCACTTCGGCGAGGTCGTGTTCGCGAAACCGGGCCGCAATGAGCTTGTCGATCTCGGCGAGCTGCTCGTTGAGGCCCATCACCTCCTTCGCCAGGGTGTGGATCACCTGCGCGGTGATCTTCTCTCCTGGCAGAGCGGTGTGCTGTCGGTCGGCCGCTTCGAGGGCGGCCTCGGCAAGGGCTTCGGGTCCGCGGACCTTGCGGTTCCTCAGCCAGGTCTCCAGCCGCTTGCGGCCGGTGCGCCGCAGAGCGACAGGGGTCTGAAAGCCGGTCAGCAAGACCAGCGGTCCCACGTTGCCCAGATCGAGTACCCGTTCCAGGGCGGGGAAGATGCTGGTCAGCTGGCCGCGCAGGCGGTTGATCCTGCGAGTGCGGTCGGCGTTGATGTCGGCCCGGCGGCCGGTGAGCACGCGCAGTTCGATGGCGTGCTCGTCGTCCGGCCCCAGCGCGGTCAGGTCCCGGCGCATTCGTGCCTGGTCGGCGATGACGGTGGCGTCCTTGGCGTCCGTCTTCCCGGTGCCCCGGTAGCCGGCCGACGCGCGGTTGACCGCGAGGCCGGGTATGTAGACGAGCTGCTGACCGTGATTGAGCAGGATGTTGATCCACAGAGCGGCCATGCCGTCAGCGACGTCGACCGCCCACACCACGTCCTCATCGATCGCCAGCACGTCGGCGAGCAGGGCCATCAACTCCGGCTCATCGTTCAGCACTCGTCAGGACAACAGCCGCTTGCCCTCGGCGTCGAGCACCACGGTGTGATGGTGCGTCTTGCCGATGTCCGTCCCCGCCCAGATCCGGGCCACCTGTTCCTCCGGTCGTTCGACCTGCGATGTTCGTCCGGACGACCTCGCCAGCGCGGTCCTACTCAGCGATGCACCCCAGGGGGCCCGCAGCTCCTAATCAGCGGCCGAGTCGTCGTGAGACGCCGGGCGGCCAGGTCAGATGAACCATCGTGTGCAACCGCCTGAAAGCCATACCCGGCGTCTCTGGATCTCCGGACCTTACGACGGCCCGTCCAACCCACCCACAACGTAGGACCGCCTGAGTCATCAAGGCCGTTCCCCTGGACTGCTGTTGGGGCCCTTCCAGCGGCCGGTCGCTGGGGGTGCTCCCAGGCGGCCATCACAACGTCGGTCGCCCCTCCCCATTTCTTCCCCGGCTTCAAGGAGGCCCGTCTTTTTCATGCCTGAATCCGTAGAACCCCACGGTGATGGGGAGTTGGAGCCGATAAGGATTCCGGATTCCCACCTCGAAGGAATCGAGGCAAGGGTCCGGAAGCTGATGGAGCAGTCCGCCCAGCAGGCCCAGCAGCTCGACCACCTCGCCACCGGGCCGATTCCAGGTCCGTCACCGTTCGCCGCGTTCGGCATGCCGGTGTTCGGTGGACCCGTTCCGTCCGTTTCGCCCGAGCCGCGTCCGATTGCGGAGCTGGAGGGCGAGGAGTACGAGGACGAACTGGACGCCCTGAGCGACTGGGTCGACGACTTCCTGATGCCGGTGTACGGGGCCGAGGTCACGACGGCGGCGCCCTGGTGCCTGCAGTGGCAGGAGCACGACGACGTCGTGGCCTGGCTCCACGCGCTCTGGCTCGCCTACCAGCAGCACAAGGACCCTGAAGCCGGCCTGACCGGGCTGTTCGTATGGCACCGGGACTTCCTCACCCAAGCCATCGCGGCGGTCCGGGCGCCCGGTGGTCCGCTGTCGGCGTGCATGACCTCTCCGGAGCGGCCCGCACATCGGGTCCTGCCCGGCCCGCCGCCCTCGGCCCGCACGGAGAAGACGGACACGGCCGAGACGGGGACACCCGGCTTCGGTGAGACGGACGAGTCGACGTCATGAGCGCGGGGCAGCCGGCTTTCGGCCTCAGCTTCGATCCCCGGGCCCTGACCGACCTTCTCCAGGCCCCCGGCGACATCCGCGACCTGACGCTCGCGTACCTGCAGGACGTGGTGAACGCCGAGCGGTTCGGGATCAAACTGACCGGTGACCTGGAGGGCTACCGCAAGCTGTTCGTGGATTCCCGTAAGGAGTGGCGGGTCGTCTACGCCGTGCGCCCCGCACCGCCCACGTCCGTGCACCGCAACGACATCCACGTCGTGGCCGTCCGGCCACGGGCGGGCAACGACGTCTACGACACCGTCGGGCAACGCCTGGGCATGGCCCGCAGGCCCCTGAGCGCCCGCACCCACGCCGCCCGCTCCCGCTCCCCGCAGCTCACCGCTCGCGGGCCCGTGCCGAAGCCGGGACCGCTGCCCTCCGCGATGCCCGGCCTGCCCCACCCGGCCCGCGCCTCCTCCCCGCACCGCGCCCGCTGACACCAGGAACACCCGCCTATGCCCCCTGATCCCGCGCCGGGAACAGCCCGGCGCGCCATCTCCGCACTCGACCGCCGCGTTGAGGCCGCGACCGGCCGCGACATAGACACCCTGTGGGCCTATCGCGACCGAGGCGTCCTCGACGAGCCGCACGCACGCCTGGCCGACCGGCACCGCGAGCTGGCCAAGGCCGAGACCAGCGTGACCTTCCACCGACAACTCCTGAACCGGCTCACCAACGGCGAGTTCCCCGTCGACTCCGCCCTGCTCGCTCGGATCGGCCGCACAGTGCATCAGATGGAGGAGGCCGCTGGTGAACGCGACGCTGCTGCGGCCCGCGTGATCGCCGCCCTGGAGCCGATCGAGACCGCCGCACGCACCACTGAGCCGGATGGTCGCGAACCGCTTCCGGTAGCCGACCGGGCGGCGCTGCTGGCCATCGCCGGGGGCGCCAAGCTGCATGAGCATCTCCTGTCCGGCCGGATGTCCGTGGTCACCGCCTCCGGCACCCGGATCCCGTACACCCACCTGCAGCGGCTCGAAGCGGCCGGGCTGGTCTCCCGTGACACCAGCCATCCGGTCCACGCCGGGCAGCCGGTCGCCTTGACCGACGCCGCCCGCGCTGCACTGGCCGACAGCCCCCGCCCGACCCCGACGGCCGCCCCGGCCAGTGCCCGGCCCGGGGCCTGGCCGACCTCCTCCGGGCGCCGCCGCTGACCCCCACTCACCTATCGAAAGAGCCTATGCCCCCGCCCGAACTGGACTTTCTGCTGGACGGCTTCGAGGCCGCCGACGAGCGGACCGAGGAGGCGTTCTGGCACGCGATCGAGATCGATCAGGACATGCTCACCGCACTCGCCGAGCACCACACCCCCGACGGGTCGCAGAGCTACTACGTCCTGCACAACGGCGCCGTCACCTGGGGCATCCCCGGTGAACCGCAGATCGTCGCCCTGCACCTGCAGCGGGAGACGGAGCGACGAACCTTCCGCTTCGAGCACGCGCAACTGCCCCTGCCCGCGATGGCGCAGTCCTGGCTCATTCACCGGGGCTGCCTCCCAGATGCCATCGGCCTCATGCCCGGCATGGGAACCGCGCCTGCGGATGAGACGACCCGCGCGCTGGAACAGCGGCTCATGGGCGACGGGGATCACTTCGCTCTCCTGCACAGCTACACCCGGGACGACCCCGACGACGACGTGACCACCGTCGTGGTCCTTCGCGCCCTCGATGAGCGCAGTTCCGCGCCGTTCCGTGTGCTGCACGAGGAAGCGGACACCGACGCGGGGACCCACACCCTGCGCGAGGGCGGCTTCGCCACCGTCGCCGAAGCCCTCCAGTGGTGCGGCAACCGCCTGGGCGGAGAGACCGCGCCATTGCCACCCATCCGGCTCACGGCCCGCTCCACCGGGCCCTTGGGTGCGGCGCCGGCACCCCCTGCGCAGCGCCCGCCCGGCCGAAACCGCTGACCCTCAAATCCGCTGAGTGGGGGCGAAACATAGCCGACGATCGCCGGTTAGCCAAACCGGCGAATCCATGGACTCTTAAACCGCCAGCGGAGCGAAAGCCCAGTCCGGCACTACCTCAGAATGCCCATTCCCTGTACGGAGGTTACTTCCGCATGCCCTCCATCCGAATAGCCGTCCTCTCTTGCTGCTCTCCTCCGCCGGCATACCAGCAATTCCCATGCCCTGGAAAGGAGTTCCCCAATGTCCGATGGCATTGAGGATGTCGTGAGCGTGCTCACGGAACAGATCGAGCGCCGCTTCGAGATGAGCATGGACGAACTGGCCGCCGCAGTGGCTGCGGCGCCGGACGCGAACCCCGAAGCCACCGACATCGTCAAGTGGCACGGGCTCCTCACCGAGTCCCAGGCGGTGCTCAGGCGTGCCGAGGACGACCTTCTCGCAGTTCTGGAGACCCCGCCCAGTGAGCTCGACGGCCCGACGATGGACCTCGCTCACCGCGTCAATGCGGCCGTGACCGCCCGTGACGGGCGGGCCTTGGTCGTGCGGTGGCTCCTCGACCCCCACGCTCCCGGGAAGAAGGACCTAGCCGCCGAACGCCTGGGCCGCAGGATCCGCCGAGACCCGGCCGTGCCCACCAGCACGCCGGTTGCCCGGCCGATGACGGCGCAGGCAACCGGTAGAGGAGTCCTGCGGTGAGCGTCAGCGACAAGCCCTGCACCCTGGACGGCCGGTTCCGGGTGGTCTTCGGCGCCCCCATCGCCGAGCTGTACGAGACGGCCGCCGGTCCGGACGCCTCCACCGCGCTGACCCGGGCGCTTGAAATGCGCTCGTTCCTGGCCTTGGCCGAGGAACAGGTCACCCGGATTTGCGAACGCGTGCACGAAGCGATGACCCCCGAGCGTGACCTGGACGAGCTGTCCGCGGACCAGTTGCGGATGGACGCGCAGTGGCTGGAGGCGGCGCTCAGCGCCCGCGACGGCTACCGCACGGCCCTCGTCGACCTGCTGCGCACCATGTCGCCGCCCGGCCGGCGGACCCGCCCGGTCCGCATGCCCCAGCAGACGATCACCACCACCCTGCCCCCTGCCAGCGCCGCCCCGGCACCCCAGCGTGCTGGGGCGGCCGGGGAGCGCCGACCGTGAAAGCCCCGCCGCTTGCCCCACCTCACGTCCGTCCAGATCGCCGCACGGATCGAGGAGTTGTACGGCGCTTCGCTGAGCGACCTCGAAGCCCACGCCCAGGAACAGCCGCCCGGCATGCTCGCCGCCCTCCTTGGCGGCCACCACACGCTCGACTTCGCCGAGCGGAGCATCACCGTCCACCGCGAGCGGCTTGAGCAACTCGTCCACCCCGAACGGCAGATCGGCACCTTCGAGGTGTCGCACATCCTCGACTGCGCCCGCCGTCTCGCCGAAGCCGTGGCCGTCCGCGACACCCAGGCCGCCACTACTCAAGCGGTCCTGCAGAGCCTCGGCCGCACTGACACTCCGGAACCGCCTGCCGCCGTTCCTGCTCCGCCCGTACCGGCAGCCCGCGCCGTCCCGAGCCGCTGACCCGATTGGGCCCCTGCCCGTCCGCACCCAGGAGTTCCCCCCTTTGGCCACCACCGGTCTGCCACCCGCCGCCGATGCCGACATCGCCCGGGTCACCGAAGCCCTCCACATGATCACCCCGCGCTGGAACGTGCGGATCCTGCTGGCCCTGAACGAGCCGCCGCAGCGCTACACACAGATCGCGACCAGACTGCCCTACCTCCACAGCGGTCAGCTTCACCCCAAGATCCGCTCGCTGTGCGACGCCGGCCTGGCCGAGCGCACCGAGCACTCCGCCCACCACGTCACCTACAGCCTCACCCAGCGCGGCCGACAGCTCCTGCCGGCGCTGGCGGCGATCGCCGCCTGGGCCGAGGAGCATCTGGAACAGCCGGAGCAGCCGTTGTCCGCGATCGAGCAGATCGAGGACAGCCTCACCCTCCTCGCCCGCCGACAAGCCCCGGCGATCCTGTGGGTACTCAAGGCGCGCCAGGAGGCGAGCGCCCGGGCCCTGGCCCGCCTCGTCATCCCCGACGGCTACTGGACCAGCATCTACCCGCCGCTGCGCCAGCTCATCGACGACGGCCTGGTGATGACCGCGGGCAAGAGCCAGCCCTACCGCCTCTCACCGGGCGGCGCCGGACTCGGTCACGTCTTCGGCGCGCTGTCCATGTGGGCCGCCGGACGACCGGTCGAGCATGCGCCAAGGCACCCGCTCTGGGGCCGACCGGCGCCCAACACCGCGACAGATGCTAGCGCGTGGGTCAGCTATCAGCCCCGGATTCCGGTCCCATCCGCCCGACCGGCACCCGCTGTGCAGACCCAGCCCGCCCATCGCCCGGCCTGGCAGAACAGCGACTTGTTCTCCCACACACCTGCGGCCCGCCCGATACCCGCCCCGCTGGCCGGAGGGGTTCGCCGATGATGCCCGCCCTCTCTCCCCAGCAGTTCCGGGCCGCGTGCACGGCGCTGTCCTCGCCCGGCCTGATTCGCCTGATCAGCGAGATCGACGACCACGGGGCCATCCCGCCCCGCACGCTGGCATGCACCCTCACGGACCTCACCAGGGACCAGATCCGGCGGGCAACCGAGCAGGCGGACGCGCTCGGCCTCCTCGACCGTTCGCATCCGGGTCTTGGGCTCACCCCAGCCGGAGGGGCCCTCGCCGACCTCTACGACGCGACCGCCCGCTGGGCCCGACGCCACAACTACCCGGCACCGGTCTGCGACTTCGCCGGACGGATCCGCCACACCTACGCCCTGCTGAGCGAGGCGTCCGCGGATCCTCGCCCCAGGGAGGGTGAGGCCGACGCCGAACTCGGCCGTATCCACCGGCTGCTGGCCGAATGGGTCTACACGCACCAAACCCAGCAGATGCGCGGCGACCACGGCGTCGCCGCATGACGCCGGACGCCGGGGAGCGTTCCACCGCCGGCCTTAGGCGCAGGATCTATCTGCCGCGCGGGGCGGATGCCGCCGCGTTCGCGATGACCACCTACGGCATACCCCTGCTCGTCCTGGCCACCACCGGATCCGCGGCCCTGACCGGGCTGGCTTTCGCGCTGGAGTGGCTTCCGAGGATCGGGGCGTTCACCGTGGCCGGCACCCTCGTCGACCGCTACGGCACGGCCCGCGTCTTCCGTGCCGCCTGCCTCGCGCGGGCCGTGGCCGTGCTCGCCGCCGCCGTCGTTCTCGCCGTCCTTGACGCCCGAACGCTGGCTGCGACGGTCACAGTGATGCTGCTCGCCGCCTCGACCGGCGTACTCACCGAGTTCAGTTTCGTAGCGGCTGAAACCGCTGGCAGTCAGGCCAGCCGGAAGGCCGGCGACAGGGCGCACCGGGTGCAGTCCGTGCTGCTGGGGATCGACCAGACCGCCACGCTGGCCGGGCCTGCAATCTCCGGCCTGTTGCTGCAGCACGGCGGACCGGCCGCCATGCTCGGCACGCTCGCGAGCCTGTCCCTCCTCGCAGCCGCCCTCGGCCCCCGCGTACGCACCGCTGCTCCGCTCGGCGTGGCCTCCGCGAAGCGGGGGCTGCGAGCGGGATGGGCAACGCTGCGTTCACTGCCGGCCCTCGCATGGCTGGTGGGCGGCCTGGTCGTCTCCAACGGAGCCATGGCACTCCTGCAGGCCGCCGTCCCGGTCGTCATCGTCACCGAACTGGACCACTCCAGCGCGGATGCCGGAGTCATCTGGTCCGCCGCAGCCGTCGCCTCCCTGCTCGCCATCACCGCATCCCGCCGCGCGATCGACCGCTGGGGCCTGTGGCCGGTCGGCGCCGTGGCCGCCACGGTCGCAGCCGCAGCGACG
Organism: Streptomyces sp. NPDC002643; assembly: GCF_053592555.1. NCBI lineage: Bacteria > Bacillati > Actinomycetota > Actinomycetes > Kitasatosporales > Streptomycetaceae > Streptomyces > Streptomyces sp. NPDC002643. The sequence goes on along the minus strand of NZ_JBSFVY010000015.1, from coordinate 207,954 downwards.
TTCGCCGTCGCCCAGGCCGACACCTACCGCGGCTATGTGGTGCTGATTGCCGTCGTGATGGCCGGTGAGGGGAGCCTCACGGTCGTCTTTCGTACCCTGCGCTGCCGCCTGATCCCGCCCGAGGTGTTCGCCAGCACCCTCGCCGTGACGGTCCTGCTGCTCCTGCTGCCCTTCCCCGCCGCCGGTCTGCTCGTCGCGGCCGTGCCACCCGCCCAGCTCGGGCACGCCATCACCGTCGCCGCCGCCGGCCAGGCCCTCGGCTTCGCGGTCGCCTTCGCCCGCCTTCGCACCCTCCCCGCTCTGCCCACATCGCCGGCCTGACCCTCCCGGTACGAAAGGAGCCTTCGCCGCTCATGTCCACCATCACGCAGACCGGACTGCCCGGCCTCGATCTCACGCACCAGGGTGTTCGGCCGTCGATCACCCAGCAGTTCCACGCCTTCGATGCCGGCCACCCCTGGGTGTACCGGGCTCTGGAGCAGCTTGTCGTCCAGCGTCTCGCGACCGGCGCGACGCGGGTCGGCATGAAGGCGCTGTTCGAGGCGCTGCGCTGGCGCCATCCCCACGGTGTGAAGGGCCTCAACAACAACTACACCGCGCTCTACGCGCGGCGGTTGCTCGCCGCGCACCCGGAGTGGGCCTGCGCCATCGAGGTCCGCCGGCGGCGCAGCGCGTGACCAACGGCCAGCACACCCCATCCGCCACCAGATCCTCCGAGGAGCCTTCTTGTCCGACCGTACTGGTAAACCGCGCTATCAGATCATGCGGAATACCCCCAAGCGCCACGGTCGTCGCGGGGCGGCGACATGACCTCCTTCTATCAGGACGACACGGTCACACTCCTTTTGGGCGATGCCCTCGATGCCCTCCGCGAGATGCCGGACCGGTCCGTCGACTGCATCGTCACCTCACCGCCGTACTACGGCCTTCGTGACTACGGCATGCCTGGCCAGTACGGTCTGGAGCGCACCCCTGTCGCCTATGCGGAAAGCCTGCGTCAAGTTTTCGCAGAGGCACGTCGAGTCCTGACGGACGACGGGACGTTTTGGCTCAACCTTGGTGACAGTTACGCCTCCCCACGCAGCTTGGCAGGCCAACACGGCCACGGCCAGGGTAAGGGCCGCACCTTTGACGCAGAAGGCCGCCCCGGACCGCGCACCGTACCTCCGAAGAATCTATTTGGCATTCCGTGGCGGGTGGCATTCGCACTGCAAGACGATGGCTGGATCCTCCGTAACGCGATCATTTGGTCGAAATCCAACGCGATGCCCGAGTCGGTGACTGACCGGCTTTCCACGCGCCATGAGTACCTTTTCCTCTTCGTCAAGCAACCGCGTTACTGGTTCGACCTTGACGCCATTCGTCAACCGCACGCACCCAGCACGCTCCGCTCATACACCACGCGAAGTGGCTACAAGGCCCCTGGCCAGACCCTGAATGTGAAGTCTCGCCCCTCCGGCGAGAAGGGGAAGAACCCGGGTGACGTCTGGTCGATCGCCACCAAGCCTTACCCCAAAGCTCACTTCGCAGTCTTCCCGGTCGACCTTCCACTGCGCTGTATCACCGCCGGTTGCAAGCCAAACGGAACTGTGCTCGACCCGTTCAGCGGTGCAGGAACCACCGGACTGGCGGCCCGGCAGCTTGGCCGACGGTACGTCGGCATCGACCTGAATCCCGAGTATCACCAGCTGACCATTGACCGCCTCGCCCTCAAATCATCGCTAGCCGATGACGGAGCCGCACGATGAACCACCCAATTTCCGCGCCCGACAATTCCCCGGGTTCTCCTGTCGTCCTGGTCGTGGCCGCTGCCGACATGGAAGCCGAGGCGTATCGCCGCTACTGCCTTGAGCCCGTGGCCGCCGCCTACGACGTCGTCCTGATCACCAGCGATGAACCCTCGTGGGAAGTGCCGTTCATCCGGGACTGCGTGGTCGTGCCCGACCCCACCGACCAGGCGGCGCTGTCCGCCGCCGGCCGGGCCCTGGCCGACCGCTACGACCTGGCCGGTGTGTTCACCTGGACCGAGTGGTACCTCGTCCCGGTCGCCCGCCTCGCACGCCAGCTCGGCCTGCCCACCACGGTGCCCGAGGTGATGCAGGCATGCCGCAACAAGGCCACCACGAGGAGCCTGTTCGCCCGCCACGGTGTCCCCTCCACAGCATCGGTGAGCGTGCGCACCCGCCAGGAGGCGGAGGCCGCGGCAGAGCGGATCGGCTACCCGGTTGTTCTGAAGCCCGCCGCGCACGCGGCGAGCATGGGCGTGATCCGTGTTGACGGCCCCGAACAGGTCGCCGCCGCCTACGACTTCGCCGCCCGGGCCGCCGGGCTGGGGACGGAGAGCACGAGCGTGCTGGTCGAGGAGTACCTCGACGGACCCGAGGTCTCGGTCGAATGCGTCACCTACCGGGGCGAGACCACCGTGGTCGCGGTCACCCGCAAGACCATCAGCGCACCCCCGTTCTTCGAAGAACTCTCCCACTCGGTCGACGCGTCCGACCCGCTGATCGACGTGGTCGCCCCGGCGGCGCGGGCCGCGATCGGCGCGCTCGGCATCTCCGACGGCGTCAGCCACGTCGAAATGCGCCTGGTGCACGGCCGGCCCCGGCTCATCGAGGTCAACGGTCGCATAGCCGGGGACATGATCGGATACCTGGTGCGCCTCGCCACCGGCATTGACCTGCCCCGTGCGGCGGCCGACATCGCCTGCGACCGCACCCCCGACCTCACCCCCACCCGGAGCTCGGCCGCCGCGATCCACCTGATCTACCCCGAGACCTCCGGCACCCTCACAGCCCTCCGCTTCAACGGTCCCCGGCCGCCGTGGCTGGAGCAGATCTCCTTCCAGCACAGCGTCGGCGACCGGCTGCTGCGGCCGCCCGAGGGAGACATGTTCTCCGCCCGGATCGGCTTCCTGATCACCACAGGCGCCTGCGCCGAAGACGCCCGGCACCGCGGCCAGGAGGCGCTGCGCGCCCTCACCTTTGACGTGGCGCCCCACCAGGCCGGCCAGGGCACGGGGGCGGATCTGCTCGCATGAAGACGGCACCCATCGCGGTCCGCCGCAGCCGTGGCCTGCTGACCGGCTACTTCTTCGGCCTCGGCGTGGTGATGGCCATCTGGGGCGCCAGGATGCCGGCCGTTCAGCAGGCCGCCCACCTGAGCACCGCACACCTGGCGCTGGTGCTGCTGGCCGCCGCGCTCGGCATGGTCGCAGGACTGCAGGCCGGAGGCCGTCTCGCCCAGCCAGCGCGCCTTCCTACCCTGCTCACGTCGGGCGCCGTGGGCCTTGCCGTATGCCTCGTCCTCCTAGGCCAGTGCGACAGCATGCCATCCCTGCTCACCGCCGCCCTTGCGTTCGGTATCGCGCACGGTGTGCTGGACGTGGCCGTCAACTCCGCGGCGGTGCGCTGCCAGAACGCCGCTGGCAGACCCATCATGTCCTCCCTCCACGCTGCCTACTCCATCGGCGCCCTCACGGGAGCCGCCCTGGCCGTCGTCACCGCCCGCGCCGCGCACGGCACCCTCTTCCTCGCCACCGGCCTGATGCTCACCGGCGTCGCGCTCGCCGCCGCCCCCGCAACCCGCTCCCTGACTGGTGCGGATCAGGCAGCCGCACCCGCCGGCCCTGGGCAGAGCGAGGCGCGGTCGGCACTCTCCTGCGGGAAGCTGTGGCTGCTGGGCGCGCTGGCCGCGTCGTGCCTGCTGGGGGAGGGAGCGGCAGCCGACTGGGCCGCCATTCACCTGCACAGCCTGGATGCCTCTACGGCCGTGAGCGCAGCCGCGTTCGCCCTCTACAGCGCGGCCATGGCCACCGGACGACTCACCGGAGACCGGCTCACCGCAACCTTCGGAGCCCCCGCTGTCGTACGGACCGGCGCACTCCTTGCCACGGCCGGGCTTGCCACCGGCGCCGTCACCTCCAGCACCCCGCTGGCCTTGGCCGGCTGGGCCCTGTTCGGGCTCGGCCTATCCATCACCGTTCCCTGCCTGATCACGGCTGCCGGAGCCGGCGGCCCACGAGCCGTGGCCACCGTCGCCGTCACCGGCTACCTCGGCCTTCTCGCCGGACCCGCCCTCATCGGCGCCCTTGCCACCGTCACCACCCTGTCCACCGCACTGCTGCTGCCCACCCTCCTCGCAGCCGCCGTCGCAGCCCTGGCCCACCGAGCCCTGGAGAAACCCACCCCTTGACCCTCACCACCGCGAACCCCGCCCTCGACGCTGTGATCCTCGACTACAACGGCGTCATCGGCCTACAGCCCGACGCCGACCAGTGGCGTCACCTCGCCGACCTCGCCAACCGGCCCGACGACATCACCTCGTTCCAGAACTCCTTCTGGAACGCCCGCGAGGCGTACGACGCCGGCCAGCTCAGCGACCTGGCGTACTGGGCCCGCGTACTGGGCTACCACCCCGGCCCGCGCATGCTGCGCGAACTGCGCGCCGCCGACACCGCCATGTGGACCACGGTGGACCACCGCGTCGTCTCCGTCCTACGGCGCACCCACCAACTCGGGCTGCCGATGGTGCTGCTGTCCAACGCCCCGCACCCGCTCAGCGATGTCCTCGACACCCACGACTGGTGCCGCCGACTGATGACCCGGGCCCTGTACTCCGCCCGGCTTCAGGTGTGCAAACCGGACCCTGCCGCCTACCAGCAGGCCCTGGACGCCACCGACGCCGCAGACTCGCAGCGCGTGCTGTTCGTCGATGACCGGGCGGACAACTGCCGCGCCGCCGCCCGCCTCGGACTGCGCACGCTGCACTACACCGGCCAGCCCACAGCCCTGGAAGCAGCACTGCTGCCCCACACCGGCTGACCCATTCCCCAACGCCTACCTCTCAGGACCTGCGTGCCACCCCACGACGACCTTTCCACCATCGACGGGGACGTCTACGTCTCCCCGCGCTACCTCGCCGCCGCCACCGTGGTCGGCGACCCCGGCCTCGCGCCGCTCCGTGACCTTGGCTGGGAACTGGAGCACGACGACCTCGGCAACGCCTACGTTCACGCACCCGACCGCAAGGTCCGCCTCGGCTACCTGCCCGAAGGCGAGGACGACGGCCTGTGGCGCATCAACGCCTACACGGATCCCTTCGGCCCGCCGGCCTGGGGCGTCTGTTTCAACAACTCTTGCCCGACCGAGTTCGTCACCGCGTTCACCACCGCGCTCGCCGAAGCGTACGAACAGGGCCCCAACGCCTACCTCGCGACGCCGAAGCTGGGCAGCGCGGACCGCGACCCGTTCCTCGCCGTCATACCGCTCATCAACCGCGGCTGGCTGATCGACCAACCACGGTGGGGCGTCTTCGCAATCCAGTCGGCCGACGGCTACGCGGGGCTGGAGTTCACCACCGGCCGCCTCGACCCGGAAGCCGAGCTGACCACTCGCGATGCCCGCTGGCAGCTGTGGGCCGGCACGTCCATCGACCGCCCTGCCTGGTACGCCACCGCAAGCACCGACACCCCCGTGGCCCTGATCAAGGCCGTCACCGAATGCGTGTCCGATTCCGCGCCGCTGCCCCGCTGGCGGGAGGAAACGTACAGCTACGTCAAGGGCATGGCCCAGCTCACTCCGGTCATCCCGCCCCGGCCGTCGGCCCCCACACCGCTCGACGTCCAGCGCGCCGCCGCCCGCCGCCCGGTCGCCCTTCCTGCTTCCAGCGTCCCGCGCTGGAGCACCACCAGTCGGCCCGCTCTGCTCGGCCCCGGCCGTTGACCACCTGCCACCTCACCGTTCGACCGGAGGCATCCGTTTGGCGTTGTACGCCCGCGAGTTCTTCATGGAGCACCTGAACCTCCCGTTCACCGAGGCAGGCGTTGTCGGCAGCACCTACTACGCGACCCCCGTTCCCGGTGGCCCGCTGAGGCTGCGGATCGACTTCGCCCGGACCATCCGCGCAGACGAGTACAACGGCCTGCGCCTGGCCACCATCCACCAGGACAGAGGCGAACTCGACGCCGCGGTCCTGCGGTTCGAGGACCACAAAACCTTCGACCACCGCGACGCATCCCAGAGCCGCGGCCCTTCGCACTCGGGATACGGCACGTTCCAGGAGTTCCGTGACCGTCCCGACTGGGTGCCCTGGGAACATGCCCACACAGGCGGACTACGCAGCGCCATCGAGCAGTACGTCGCCGTCTGGTTCCCCGGCGCCTGGAAGACGCCCACGCCGACCCGCGCTGCGGGACGTACCGCGGGCAAGGTCCTGCCCCCGTCGGCCGTCCGTGGTGGGAGCCGCTCTCGCCATGCTCCCAGCCGAACCCGCTGACCACCTCTGTATACCGACCAAGGAGCCCCGTTTCTCGTGCACGCTCGTATCGTCCGCGGCGCCGTCCGATCAGCTGCCGTCGCCACCGCGGTGACCGGCACACTCACTTGGGCACAAGCAGCGACCGCCCAGGGGGCCGAGCCAACGCCTTCCACCTCGACTGCTCCCTTCGAGACCTCCGAGTCCGACACGGGCAGCGTCACCATCACCAAGGAGGACCCGGCCGGGGACGTTGTCCAGGGCGCCTCGTTCCTCCTGCTCGACGTCACCGGTCGGGAGGCCGGACGCGGGGAGACCGACACTCAGGGGAAGCTGACCTTCACCGATCTTGCCCCCGGCGTCTACCGGCTGAAGGAAACCGCCTCCGGCAGCCCTCTCCACGACACCGTTGCCGATCAGGATGTCATCGTCGCCCCCGGCGCCACCGCCCGCCTGAGCATCGTCGACCCGTTCAAGCCCGCCCAGGTCCTCCTGAAGGCCAAGGACAGCACAACGGGCAAGCTGCTGCCGGGCGCCACCGTGAACATCGGGTCAGGTGACAAGACCCTGCTGACCCTCACCACCGGTCCCAAGGGCACGGCGGCCGGCGAATTGCCGGTGTCCAGCCGCAAGGCCGAGTTCTGGGTCAAGCAGATCAAGGCCCCTGCGGGATACGGCATTTCAAAGCCGACGAAGACCTTCACCGCCGGACCCGGCGCCCCGGTCACGGTGACCGTCACCAACACCAGGACCGCCACCACGCCCAAGCCCACCAATAAGCCGACGGACAAGCCGACCCCTACCCCGTCCACGCCTGCGGACAGTCCGACCGAGAGCACTTCTGGCGGGTCAACGTCCATTCCGCAGGCCACCGGCACACCAGACACCAATTCCATGATTGCCGCGTCCGCAGACGAGTCGGACTCCGCGTCACGGAAGACTCCGGTCGGCTCCCTCGCCCACACCGGTGCCGACGCCACCCCGTGGATCACCGGCGGTGCCGGACTCCTGCTCGCCGGCGGCATCGGCGTGGTCATCGCCGTGCGCCGCCGTACGGGCTCCGAGCCAGAGCAGGACGAGGACGCCGACACGAACTGACCGGCCTTCTCCCCTACCAGGCCCCTGGGACCGAGTCCCGGGGGCCTGGTGCGTATCCGTGCTCTTGCACCATCGTCTTCACGCCTGCCTGAGGCTTGATGGGAAGTGGGTATGCCCAGCTCAGAGTTGGTGCAGCGTGTTCCTTCGAAACGCCGCTTGCGTTCGACGGGAACGCCTGAAGCCTCAGAGTTGGTGGCCATATCCGATGAAGTGCCCGCCTCCGGTCCCGTACGGGTGGACTCCCGCCGTACCGGCGCGGCCCATGCTTTTGTGCTGCGAAACTGTCCGTACTACCTCAGGGCGGATGGCGGGACGGACGACAGATGGCCACCATGCAAGACGGCCCCTTCGGCGCTTACACCGAAGAGGCGGAGTCCTTCGGCGAACTGCCCCACGGCGAGCTCGACGAATACCTGCGGCCGTTCGAAGCCGGACTGCTGATGGCGGCCGGCCGCATGCTGGCCGTCCGCGCCTACCGCGATGCCGCCCACTACGCAGACCGCCCGTTCGACCAAGGCGAGAAAGACGCCCCCGCGACGGTACTGAGCCTGCTGCCCGAGACGTGCGACGGCCAGGGCCGCACCTTCCGCCGGGACGTGGCGCGCGCCTTCTGGGACCTGGCCGACGACCTCACGGCCGGGCGCGCCCCGCTCCCACGCTGCCAGGCCGAGACCTGGGCCCTCACGGTCATGCTGGACGCAGCACCCCGCATGTGCGCCGCCGACGACGAGGAACTGACCGCGCTCGGCGTGCCCATCCCCTCGGACACGGACGAATCCTCCTACCGGGCACCATACTTCGAAGAGGAAGCCTGGGCGTTCGTCATCGAGGACGCCAAGTACACCATTCCCGAGGCCCAAGCACCTTCCCCCGCCGAGGAGACAGCGGACGACACCGAGGAGGCCGACGAGGTCCCGGAGGCCGAAGGCGGCTGGGACGCCCCCGCCTACTGGTTCTCCCCTTACGGCATCACCCGCCGCCGCGACGCCGAGCGAGGCCACCCGCGCTGGGCCGACACCCCCGAACAGAGCCCTGCACCCTCGGGGCTGCCTAGCACCGAGCGGGCAGCGCACCTGCTGGGCCTGGGCGAGGACTTCGACCCATGGCAGGCGGCACAGAGCGATGCGCTGCGCCCCCGGCTGCGGACGATGGCGGACACCCTGACCCCCCTGGCTGCGCGACTGCTGACGGTGGCCGCCGGGATGGTGGCCGAGCGGGGCTGGCACGACCTGCTCGCCCACGGCGACCGAGTCTTCGCACGCCCCGACGACGAAGAGGAGGACGCCTGGGAGCTGGAGGACTCCTTCCTCCGGCAACTGCCGCCGCTGTGCGACGGCCAGTCCGCCGCCTGGCGCATGGCCATGGTGCGCGCCGTGGAGAACCTGGCCGACGACCTCCGCTCCGGACGCGCCCCACTGCCCAGCTGCACCGCCGAGGAACTCGCGTTCCACCTGATCCTCGCCGAGGCCGAAACGGTCCTGGACTACCTCGACGAGGACGACGAGTACGCCCAGGAGGTGGGCCTGCCGGCTGGCGACCGGTTCACGGTCCGCCACCGCACTTTCGATCACTGGCGGGAAGCCTTCCTGCAGGACGAAGACGTCCTGCTCCACTACGACCAGAACCTCGCCGGCATCGCCGCCGACCCCGACCACCCGGTAAGCCAACAAGCCGGCACGGGAGACCTGCGCCCCCGCGCCTGGTTCGCGCCCTTCGGCAACATCCGCGCTCGCTCCCCTCGCCCCCTGACAGACCAGGACCGCGCGCGCCTCGCCGACGCGGACCCCGACACCTTCTTCGCCAGCACCCCAGCCCTGGCCGAAGCGCCCATCCCGGCCGCCGAGGCGGACACGGTCATCGTGCTGCCCGACGGGCTCCGCGACGAATTCGAACACTTCACCGGCCTGGCCCAGCGCCGCTTCTTCGACGAGCCCTGCGCCATCGCAATGGCCGCAAGCCTGGACCGTCTGCTCACCCAGCTCTTCGACACCGACACCGTGGTGCCCTTCGATATCTGGCCGCTCAACCCCCGCGCCATGGCCGTCAAGACCGGCCTGCTGCTCGTCGACCCCGACTTCTGCCTTCAGGGATACACCCGCACCTGGCGCCTGAGCGCCGACCGCACGGACCGCGAGGCACGCGAGTGGGCCGTCGCCCTCCTGGAGGACTGCGCCAAGTACATTCTGGCCAACTACGGGCACACCGCCATGGACTTCCTTCGAGGCGGCCAGCCCACTTCGCCCCTGGATCCCCAGCTCTATGACGTGCTGCCTGCTCGCCTGCGCGAACTCGCACGGGACCTCACCACAGCCGGCCTGCTGCGCCACCGCCTCCGCGACCTTGGCATGAGCGGCGCCCAGCTCGCCGAGGAAGCCATTCTTCCCGAACTTCTGGTCACCGCCTGGCTCGACGGTGCTCCCGTGACCCCCTCCCAGCTCCTGCGCTGCGCGCCGGCCCTGCAGTTGTCTGAGGACGTCCTGCTCGCCGTGCTGGAGGGCAAGCGAGACACGGAGTACTGGCCGCTGCCTGTTCCGCCACCGGACCAGCAGGGCCGCCCCGAGTGACCAGCTTGGCTGGACGCGTCGGACACTCCGTGCGGAGCCCCTCCAGACTCGCGTAGGCCCATAGGCCGTACGACCGGGGATCACACACGACGGGGCCTCGACCAGTCGCTGCGGTATGGGTCAGGGACGCCCCCTGGCGCTCGTGGAGCCCGACATGCTGGAAGCGGGGTGGAGACGATGACGTGGTGGTCGGCTGGGATACGGATGATTGCGACTTCGAGCCATGGTCAGCGCCGGAAATCGCCTGGACAGTGTTCGAACACTTGGTCACACTGAGGGATCGATTGGTGACGCTGAGAAGGGGAGGGTGTTCGTGTCGACGAAGTCCACGCCCGGGGATGGGCAGCACGGCAAGGGCAGCAAGGGTGTCGTGGGCGGCGAGCCGCAGCGCGGTACCGTCGCCTTCGTAAAGGACCTGGCCCGGGGCGTGCTTGCCCTGCGGCGCCGGTGAGCTTGCTCCCGCTGTTCGAGGACGGGGCCGGCCGGAGGTCAGCGGATCCGCTGGCACTGGCCGGACCCGCTCCCGTTATCGACCTGGAAGCTCTCGCGCTGCTGCTGGCGCCACCCGCGCTGCTGGGGGAATTCGTGCCCCGCTCGCCGTGGAAAGGCGTCGAGCGCGTCCCGGGCGAGATCCCGCCGGCGGTTCCTGGCTCGCTGCCCCGCGCGTTCTCCCAGGCGGTGGAAACGGTGACCGCGGACGCCGAGGTGACCGGTGTGCTGGTCTCCGGTGGTTTGGACTCCCTGGCCGTCCTGGTCCACGCGCTGCGGGCTGCCCAGGGGCGGCGGGTGATCGCCTTCACCACCGACCTGACGGACGACGCCGGCGGCAGTGCCGCTGACGTGGTCCGGCGACTGCTGGCCGCTCTGGCGCTGCCCGCCGAGCTGGTCGTGCTGGATCCGGCCCGGGACCGTGCCGAGCCGGTCTGGTCGCCCGCAGGGCCGCGGCTGGACGCGCTCCCCGAGGTGAACGCCGCTGCCGCCGACCGGGCCGCGGAACTCGGCGTTCAGGTGCTGCTGTCCGGTGACGGCGCGGACGAGTTGCTGGGCGTCCCGCGTTTTGCGACCGCGGCGGTGGCCGCCCGCCGCGGAGTGCGGGCTGCTGCCCGGTATGCGACCGACGTCGCCGCCTCCGGCCCCGGTCTGCCCGGTGAGATGGCCGCAGCGGCGGCCCGGCTGCTGCCGCGCAGGATACGGGCGCGGGCGTATTGGGCGGCGAACTGGCCCGCCTGGTGTGATCCGGTCGCCCCCGCAGTACTCGCCGAGCCGTACCGGTCGGCGGCGACCACATGGGCGAGGCAGTGGGTGGATGCCCAGATCGCCGCGCATGCGGGGGCCGGGCGGTCGTGGGCCGAGGCCGACGCACAAGATGCGGCGTTCCCCCGCGAGGCAATCCCTCCGGCCGGAGTTGTTCCGGAGGCTTCGCCGTTCCTGCACAAGACGTTTCTCGCCGCCGCGCTCGCGCTGCCGCTGGGTGACCGCTACCACCCCGGCCTGCCGTCCGGCTACCTGCGGTGCAAGGCCCAGGTAGTGCGGCTGCTGCCCGCCCACGCGCTGCCGGTGCTGCCGCGGCGCAAGCAGTACTTCAAGGCAGCGCTCGCCAACGCATCCGCATCCGCGTGCCAAGCGCCGCGGTGCGTGGAGGCGGGACTGCTCGACGGCGACACACTGGCGGCCGAGACCGACCCGGCCGTGCTGCTGGTCGTCGCGGCGCTGGAGCGGTGGCTGGCCGGGGCCGAGAACAAGGCCGCAGCTGTCGCAGCCGACTGATCGGCCCAGGCCAGGATCATCGCGTCTGCTGGACGCCCGGACACCCGATGCATCTACGGGCGGCGGGTGAAAGAGTGCAAGCGATCGACCTCGGTGAAGCCGGCCCGGTCGTACATGCCATTGGCAGCGGTGCGGTCGCGCTCCAGGTTGCCAGGCGGGGCGTCGTCGTCGACGTAGAGGATCGCCTCGCAGGCGCCGAGCCCGGTGAGCATGTCCAGAGCCGTGCCAAGCAGCGCCAGGCCGAGGCCCCGCCTGCGGGCGGCGGGGACCACGCTGATCCACCACAGCACGCCGATCCCGGCGACGGGGCGGCCGATGGTGGCCTCAGCGGCCAGTTCCCCGTCGGCGCGAACCTCCAGGCGCTTACCCGGCGGATCCTCGCACTCGTTGACAGTGACGTGAGCGGCGTGCGGCAGCCCTGCGACGGGCAGGGAGACACGCATGTAGCGCCACAGGTCGCGGCCGGTGAACCCAGCTTCTTCAAGTGCCCGGCGGGTAACCGGGCGGTGGCGTGCTGGCAGACCTTCCAGGCCGAGGGTGAGGGCGGAGGCGAACTCGAAGGCGTGCACGGTGCGCGGGCCGAACCGGTCGAGCGCGTGGACGATCAGCGCGTTGGCAACGGCGGCATCCTCGCGGCAGTGCAGCCACAGGAGGAACCCAGCCCCGTCGCTGGGGCGGGTGGCGTAGGAAACGATGCCCAGCACCTGGCCCGTGCCGTCGTGCACCACGTCCGTGACAGGCGGGTCGAGTTCGGCCCACCAGCCGCCGTCCACCGGCGAACGGCCAGCCAGCGCCTCGGCGAGCATCGCCGACGTGATCAATGGCTGGCCGGGCAACGGGTCAGCGGCCACCAGATCGAGAACCGCAGCCACGTCGTCAGCCCGGTAGGGCCGTACCGACAGCTGCGTTGCCGGACCGAACGTTGTGATCCCCACGGACATGCTCCGCCCTTCTCGCCGGGTGTCTCCTTCCAAGCCTGCCCCCGCTTGCGCCCTTGCGCCATCACCTTCGTCAGTGTCAGGCCCATCCCACCGCACAACAGATGCGCCTCACGGTGACGAATAAGCGATCGACAGTTCGTTGCCGGTGGACGGCCCGCCCTGGGCGGGGCGCTGTCCGAGCAGGTTGGAGGTGAATCCGCTCGCGTCGACCGAGCTCAGGTCCACGCCCTCGGCACCGATAGCGTTCACCGTGAACGGTCCCGCCCGAAGGCCGTCGAGGCGCGGGATCTCGGTGTCCTTCGTCACGACGACCGTGCAGCTTCCGTCCGCACAGGCCCGCAGCTCGGCCGGTGACGGCTTCATCGGCTTCACCGCGGTCGGCGGCGGCGACGAGGAGGGCTTCGTGGGTGTGGGCGAGGCGGGCGACGGTTCGGTCGAACGCCAGGGTGCGGCTGACGCGGGCGCCCCCGCGTCGCCGCCCGAGTCGGAGCCGCAGCCGGTCAGCGCGGCGGCGAGGGCCAGGGCGCAGACGGTCCCCGCCGGGCCCCGCGCCGCAGACAGTCTGGCCCTACGGCGGTGCGCCCTCCGGCGGCGAGGCGATGATTTCGATTTGGGACCCCACAGTTCAAGTCGCGGGTTCAGCGACCGGGTCATAGACCGGACGTATGGTGCTGCGACCGCCAGTGGAACCGATGCTGGCGCAGGCCCGAGACCGGCTGCCCGCACCCGGAGCCCTGCCCGGCGGCCTGATCTTCCAGCTGAAGTTTGACGGCTATCGCGCCCTGCTCTTCACGGCGTGTCCCGCGCCCGGTGCCGTGCTCGTGCAGTCCCGCCGAGGGCGTCTGGTCCAGGAGCGATTCCCTGACCTCGTCCGTGCGGCCGAGCGTCTGCCCGACGGCCTGGTCCTCGATGGCGAGCTGGTCGTATGGGCCGATGAGCAACTGTCGTTCGAGGCGCTGCAACGACGGGCTGCATCCAGCGGGCGCGCAGCTGCCCGGCTGGCCGAGGAACTGCCCGCGCACTTCATCGCCTTCGATGTGCTGCAGGTTAACGGCCGGGAGCTGGTACGCGAACCGTATGCCCACCGGCGCGCGGTGTTGGAGGAACTGTTCACCTCCATCGGGCTGGCCGCGCCGTGGACCCTCTGCCCAGAGACCAGCGATGTACGCACAGCACAGGAGTGGCTGACCGCATGGACCGAGGCGCCCGGCGTGGAAGGTCTCGTGATCAAGGGTCGGGAGCAAAGATACCTGCCAGGGGTTCGCGGCTGGTACAAGATCCGCCGTCGGGACACCACCGAGGGCATCGTCGGCGCCATCACCGGCACTCTGCACCGACCCCAGACCGTCCTACTTGGCCGCTACGACCAGGACCGGGTGCTGCGGCTCGTGGCCCGCAGCACCCAACTGCACCCCGAGGCGGCCCGGCGCCTCGCTGACCAGCTCACCGTGGCGGGGCCGGGACACCCCTGGGCGAGCGTGCGTTTCACGACGTCGTGGGCATCGCACACCCCGCTCGACGTCGTCCTCGTCGAGCCGGACATGGTTGCCGAGATCGATGTGGACACTGCACAGGACCGCGGAGCCTGGCGGCATCCGGTGCGGCTTGTCCGTCTCCGGGAGGACATGGCGCCCGGCGATGTAGCGGCCTTCGGCCAGGGCGCGGTGCCGGCCTCCGGGTGAGCGCTGCCGATCAGCCGGACGAGCCCTCGGTGCTCGCGGCATCGGCCGCCCGACAGGCCGGGCACACAACCTGGGCCTTGGGGCCGTAGCGGCGGGTGAGCCCCTGGCAGCGCGGGCAGAAGCCGACCTCTGCAGGCAGGCAGCCGAGCAGGAGCGCGGCGGCTGCCCGGTCCATCGAGGGGTCGATGCGCTGCGGCATCTCATCCATGCGTCCGAATGTACGTCCGGCGCTACTTCCGGGCAGGTCGAGAGCGGTCGCGTCGCTCACGCAACGTCGATGCCCAGCTCGGTGCCCGGCCGGCAGAACTGGCACGGCTCGGTATCGGGTCGGTGATCGCGGTCCGTGCCTCGTCGGCCCTGATCCGATGCGGCGTGCTCTCGATCATGGTGCAGTCGGCCATGTGGATCACGGCCTGACGACATGATCGCCAAGGCGGCGGGTCAGGTAATCGACAGCGCTCCTCGGAACTGAGTGCCCTGGACTGCTTTCCAACGTCGTTCCACGGCATGCTGGCGTGAGGCTCCAGGAAGGCCGGGCGGATTCCCGGAGCCGCACCCACTCACCTGAGGAACCCGACTTGGTCAGCTCCCGGCGGGGCTCGATTTCGCCGTCGCGGCGCGGGACCACCTCTGCCTGTGAAGAGGGCGGCCGGCGGAGGTACGTTTCGGTTCCGCCTCATCAGCCTGCGTCCGGTCTGGTGCTGCACGCGTGGGCTGAGCTGTTCTACCGTGGAGTCGATCGATATCGGCTGGGGAGTGCGACGAGTGACGGCGGCAATGGCACGGCTCTGCGATTGGGTCGTCAACAAGAATCAGGTTTGGGTGCACGGTGACTGGATCACCGATGGTCACGTCGCTCTCGACATGGGCGCCATCCCTGGCCTGGACCCCCAGGAGGTAGCCCGGGATGGGCAATGGGTGCTCCGCAAGGCGCAGCCGTCACGATGGGTAGCCGAAGGACATCCGGACCTTTCGGACGCCATCCCCACCGCAGACGGCGCCGACTGGAACGCGGTCGCCTGGTCAGTCTGGGTGACGCGGGGCCTGCGGGTCGGTGCGGTGAACGGCACGGCCGTGACAGTCGACGATGCGTGGCTGTCGCGTCTTCCGGACGGCTACCGGATCGAGGGGGCTCCCGGTCGTAGTGTGCTACGGATCGTGCATGAGGAACCCGTCCCGGCGCTGCTATCCGGGGGCACCGCGCGGCGCACCGCGGTCGGGGTCGTCACGCCAGTGGCGATCGAGGGATCGGACTCCATCATCGAGGCCATTGTGAAGGAGCTGGGCACCTAGGGAACGATGTGAGCGTTGCCCCCACGCCTGGGTTCATCGTCTAATTTTTCACCATTTGTCCGATGTTATCCTGCGGCCGGTGACCGTGAGGCAGACGTACCAGCCCGCGTGTGGCGTGTCGACCTGTCCTGATCTCCGCTGGTGGGGGAGTATCAGCGAACCGCTGACTGAACCGCCGTCTGCCATCGAACTGTTCGGCAGGCTCCTGGGATGTGTTCAGCGGGTATCGGGGAGGCTTTGGCCGTGCTTGGCTGCCTCGTCAAGCGCTTCTCTGGTCATGCCCAGAAACGCCTTGCGCGCCGATAGGAATTTCATGCCGGCCTCGTGCACGGTGTCGCCGCGGTCGGCAAGGCCGTTCGTCGCGGCTGCTTCTGCGTACTCCCGAACGTCTTGGACCAGAGAAGACATCTGGTCGACGAGGTTCTGTGCTGCCTCCGCGACGGTCGCGGGACCTTCCAGCACCACAACGAGTCCTGCACTCTCGGAGTCCTTGAACTTCATCCTGATCGCGGCGATCCGGGCTTCATCGAGCGGTACCGGCGATCGTCCGGCCCGCAGTTCGCGGAAGAAGGCTTGGTTGTCTCGGTCAGCGGCCGTTAGAGCTTCGAGGAATGAGAGGTAGGCAGATTGTCGGCGTTCACGGCGCCAGCGCATATGCTCAACCCGCAATTCATTTAATTGCACCCGGCTTTGTGTTTCTTCTCTGCGCTGTTCCGCTCGGGCTGTGATGAAGGCGGTGAGGGCGGCCCCCATGAGGGTGCCCAGCATGCCCACGACTGATACGACGACGGCGGTCATACCGGCGTGCCTTCCCCAAGGCGGTCCCGCGCACCCCGGCACGGGCCGAATGGCACGTCGGCCGACGGGATAGGAACTGTCCGCAGACCGCCCGCGCGAACCCAGTCGGGACAGACCAGTGGGCTACACAGGACTAACTTCAGGACGGTAGTTCGCCGGGGGCAGACAGGAAAGAACCAAGAAGGGCTGGTCAACAGGATCAGACCCATGTCAACCTAGACGACCTTCCCGTAAGCCCCAGGTCGGAGAGGTGATCGCACGTGACCCGTGGCTCCCGTGAGCCCCGGATTCTCCTCCGCCGTCCAAGCCCTGAAGCTGCGTCAATGGCAGCTCGGCCCAGGCCAACTCACGCTCGTCATCGATCAATTCTCCGCCGATGACTTCCACATGGTTATGGACGACCGCGCCGACGCACACGTCAATTCGAGGGACGGCGCCGTTTCTACCTGGGATGGTTCCCGCTCGGCCGCCTCGGGACCGACGGCGAAGGATGGAAGATCGCCGTCACCGGTGCCGCGAAGGTTCGCGGGTACAGCATGTCCTTCGGCTCCGGGAGACCCGGCGCTCAATCTCTCGACGATCCATCGGACGGCGCGCCGCACCGCCGCCCGGTAAACCCGCTTCCTGTATGCAAGGAGACTTCTCGTGGAGACCTCGGAGATGACCGTCGGTGATCTCATCGACCGCTTGTCCTCCTGCGACCGGACCGCGCCCTTGCGGCTGGCGATGAACCCGTTCTTCCCCATGGCCCACTGCCCAGAACAGGTCATCGAAGCCCGCGATGAAGCCGGACGGCCCGTCGTCTACCTGGCCGAGGCAGGGGACGGGAACAGCCAGCTCGGACATCTGCCGCCCGAGGTAGCCGTCGCCCTGACCTGGCAGGCCCCCGTCCAGGCGCCACCGCGCCGCCCCCGCCGTACCGCTGGCGGACACTAGACCCGCACCCAGCCCCTGGAGGCGCTCCTGAACCCCAACCCCCCGCTCGACCCGTCCGCCCCGAACCGCGCCCAGCCCGTGTACTGGGTTGGTCCCCGGCACCTGGCCGGTGACGACGGACGTCTTTACGATGCCGTCGCCGACACGCTCGCTGGCCTCGGCTGGACAAGCCTGACGATCGTCCGCGGACGCCAGGAGCCGGACGAGGCCCCGGAGGACCGGCAGGTGTTGCGCAGCACCGTCATCCACATCAGCCCCGACGCCCTCCGGTGGGCCCAATGGGTGCTGCCGGACGAGCCGTTCCGCCTTGGCGGGCTGCCGATCGCCTGGCAGGTCTGCGCCCGCGAGGACGCGACCGCGCCGCTCGCGCAGTGGTCCGCCTCCTTCACTCCCGACGTTCCGGGCGAGGTCCTCGTCGACTTCCTCCTTGCTCTCGACGCCCGTGACGAGCCCACCGCCGCGTTCACCGGACCCGAGCTGGTCCTCGACGCTGTCACCGCGCACGGCTGGCTCCGCGACGTCGACCAGCCCGATGTGGGTGCGACGGACCCGACGTTCACTTCCCACCTGTGCCTTGGCGAGGTACCGCCCCTCATCCAGGACGCCGATCCCCGCGTCCTGATCCTCGATGAGGACGAGCCGGGACCTGCCGGATGGCAGGCATGGGCAGCGCCGGTGCTGGGCGCGCGCTGTTTGTGGGCCGTGTCCTTCAGCGCCAGCGTGCCGCACGACCTCGTCGTGGCCTTCGCCGCCTCCCTCAGCTCCACCGCGCCGGTCCTGCGCCGGGTCCTGCCCGAGAGCACGCGGGACCGACTTCTGCGCGCCCCGGCCAGCTGACTACCGGCGCACCGTTCGCACACGAAAGCCCGGCCTCCCGATTCTTTCGGGAGGCCGGGCCTGTCTGTACCGGCCTGCTCCTACGCCTCCTCCGAGCTGTCCCCGGAGGACTGGATCCGCCATGGCGCCCCGGCCGTCCGCGTGGCTGGGGGCGCCATGGCGCTGGAGGGGGAGCGTCAGCGGGCTGCTGTCGCCTTGGCGAGTGCCTTGTCGATGTGGCGGTCGACGAGAGTAGGCGAGCCGGAGAGGACGAGCAGCAGGCTGCCGTCGCGGATCGCGGTCTGCTTGACCACGGTGCTCCGTCCTCCGGCGGAGAACGTCAGGAGCTGGCTCCAATGCTCGTCGCCGAGGCCGTGGGGTGTCGGCAGCTTCTGCGAGGCCATGTCGATCGGGGTGCCGTCGGCGACGACCTGATAGGTCGGGCAGTCGGTCATGGCGTCGAAGATCCGGCCGATGCCGTCGGACAGCTTATCCGCGCTGTCGCTGTACAACTCCTCCGAGAGCTCTGAGGAGCTGCCGCCGTAGGTGAAGCTGGCCTTCGCCTTGTGCGGGAAGGTGAGCGTGCCGCCGGTCGCCGCGTCGCCGCCTAGCTCGCTCAGAGCAGGGCACCCGATGACGGTGACGTCGTCATGCTGGGTGGGGCGCTCCGGCCTGCGCAGGTAGCCGCTGCCGAGGTCGTTCTGGTCGAGCAGCCGCGTCTCCAGCGCGGCCGACGTGAGCGGAGCAGCCTGCTGGGCTGCGTCGGCTGGCTTCCCGGTACGGGCGGAGGCGGCGGTGTCGGGCTTGGTGCTGGTGGTGCAGGCGGGCACGGCGAGGAGGGCGGCGGTGATGCCGAGGACTGTGGTGGCGACGCGAGCGCGCATGACGGAACTGACCCCTTGGTGCTAGGCGACGGGTGGTCAGTGCGGGCCCGCGGGCCCGGTGGGGTCGTAGGAGTGGGGGTCAGTGCCCGAGGTAGCGCAGGCAGTCCTCGAACGTGGCGTGCGTCGCGTCCGTCGGCCCGGAGTTCCGGTTGAACCAGGCGGTGTCGAGGCGGGTCTCCTGCTGCTGGTGGCCGGCCCGGCAACGCAGCCAGATCTGGCCGCGGGTGGAGAGGATGAGCCAGTCCCGGTACGCGCCGCACTTGGAGCAGGCGACCATCTCACCGTCGAGGACGAGCGGCTGCTTCCACGGCATCATCGTGCCCTCGACCTGGTCGCGGCTGGGCACCCGCAGCTCCGGCGGAAGGAAGTCGTCCACCACCGCGCTCGGCTCGATGTGTTCCGGCTCGACCGGTGGCACCCCGATCCCGGGCGGGACCTGATTTTGCAGCCGTGCCGACAGCTCGAAGAATCGGCGCTGCTCCTCGCTGGGCTCCTTGGCCCGGCGGCGTATTCGGTGAAACATCCTGGCGTCCTCCTTTGCCTCGTCCTGCTCGCTTCATGATCGTGCCCTACGCCCCTGGCGGTTTCAATTCACAAAGTCCACAGTCCCCTTCGGGCAGGTCATCAGGCGTTTTCTGCCTCCTGGGGTCGCGGATGACGAGTTGGCCACGGCGCGTGTCTCCGAGCGGATGAGTGATGTCCCCTTGGTGTGCCCGAACACACCTCGTCCTCTCTTATCGCCCAACTTCGCGACGCCTACTGGCTCGAGTCGCCGCACCTGCGCCACTGCCACCCTCCTGCGTGGGCACCAGCGCCCGCGCCCCACAACGCGGGCCTGAACGTCGCCGGGGTCTGCTGTGGCGTACGGCCTGCTGTGGCCGCGAGCGCGGCGGTGGCGATATGCCTGCTCTCCGTGGTGTGCTGAGGCTGGACCCCGGCACTCGGCAGGGCTCACCGGGTCTTGCCCGATGTCTCGTCTCTGCTGCGGCTCCTGCCGGGTGCGTTGGGGCGGGTCGTCGTTCTGCTAGTAGAGGACTTGTGCCCTGTGGTGCCGTTCTCGGACAGGGGCGAGGCGTCGGCGGGCAGGTCGGCCGTCCGCCGTAGTCGCCACACCAGGACATCGCTGATTGAGTCTGCGGTGTCGAGTTCACGACGTTCTACCGCGTCGGACAGGAGAGCGGCAGGATCGTGGCCGGCGGCTTCGGCTTCCGCGATGGTCGCGGCCAGGGCGTACCAGCCGGGCTCGGCGAGGATCTGCTTGGCCAGCCCCGGCAGCGCCACGCGCAGCATTACGGTTTGCCGCTGGAGCATCGGCCGGCTCAGACGCCGGCCTTGCTGGTAAAGCACGCTGAGGGGCTGGGCGGCGGCGGCCTGGTAGGCGGTGCGCAGGTGCTCGGCGGCCCGCGCGGCGGCCTGGGCCTGCTGGGCGTGGCCCTTCTTCGCGTGCCAGTGCGCGGCGGCGGTGATGAGGAAGAACAGCATGTCGATCGCCATCGCGGTGGTGGCGCCATCTTCGCCCCGGCCGAGGGCGGGGCCGCCGTGGACGAGTTCGCGGGCGGCCTGCCGCAGGGCTCGGTCGTGCCCGCGTGCGGCGCGGACGTGGGAGCGCGAGGCCCGCTCGAAGGCCGTGGCCGCATCCCGTAGTTCGCGGCGGGTGTGGGCGGCAGAGGTCTTCGCGAGTGCGTCCAGGACCTCGCCGGCTGCGGCGATGTGGGCGGCGGCGACCGCGTCGTCGCCCTGCTGGACAAACAGCATGGCCTGCCAGGCTGCCGATGCCGTCTTCCGGCGGGCACCGGCTGCAGCGCCCGGCCCCGTACGCACGGCATCGTCCTGCCGGGGAGTCGGATCGTTTGGGGCGTCGCCGGACCAGCGCTCCCGGATGCGGGGCAGTGAGAGGTCGGGGGCGAGGCGCGCGCCGGGGTAGAACACCGGCTCGCCGTCCTTGTTGAGGTCGTCGGGGAGGGCGACCTTGTATCCGAGAAGGTCTCCGGAGGGCGCGGCGCGCTTACGGATCAGCAGGCCGGCGGCGGCGAGCCGGTCAAAGAACTCCTCTTCGCTGGTCGCGCCGGCCACCGCGCGCCGTACCGTTTCGCGCAGTTCTTCGCGGGCGGTGCGCTCGCGGCCCTGGCGTTCGGCCTTGTGGCGTTCGGCGCTGGTGGGCCGCTGAGCGGCTGTGCCGTCGCCGGGCGCGACCTGGCGGAGGCCGAATTCCTTCTCGATGAGCCGGGCTTCGGCCTGGGCGCGGGCGCCGGAGCGGTAGTCGTCGGGGCGGTGGCCGTCCTCGGTCACGAGGGTGGCGACGATGTGGATGTGGTCGTCCGCGTGCCGTACGGCGGCCCAGCGGCAGCCGGGCTGTCCGCCGCCGGGGTCGATGCCGGTGGCGGCGACGATCCGGCGGGCGATCTCGGCCCACTCCTCGTCGGACAGGACCCGGTCGCCGGGGTCGGCGCGGACGGAGGTGTGCCACACGTGCTTCGCCGGACGGGCGTGCTCGGCAAGGGCCATCACGGGCTGGTCCAGGAGCTGCTGGAGGTCCTTGAGGGTGGCGTTCGGGTCGCGGCCGGGGTCGGGGGACATGCCGTCGAAGGAGGCCACGAGGTGCGGGTCGGTGTGATCCTCGTACTTGCCGGTTTCGTAGAGGTATTTGAGGAGACCGATGGTCCGCGATCCCGACTCGTTGACGCTGGGGATCATGAGCCGCGCCGCTCGATCAACCGCGTGGCGGCTTCGTGCGCAGTGTCGGCGGCACGCCGTACAGCGGCGATAGCCGCTTCGAGCTGGGGAGCGTCTGCACCCGAGTTGAGTGCCTTGACCGCCTGGTTGAGGTTGCTGCCGGCCCAGCCGAGCCGACGTCGGCTGTCGAACAGGGCTGTGATCACTTCGCGTTCGTCGGCGATCTCGGCGCTGGTGCGGTCGAGGTCGCGGGCGGCGGCGAGCGCGGAACGTGCGAGGAACCCGGCGACGGACAGATTGCACCGGGCGGCGGCGGACTTGATCAGGGCGAACTCTTCGTCGTTGAAACGTGTGTTTGGCTGGTGCAGGCGCTTATTCTCGGGCGACTGGCGCGGACGCTGGCGGGCGCGAGGAGCACGCTGTCGGCGTACGCGCGGCTCGCTCTGCTTCCCCTCCTGCCCCGGCTTCGATCCGCCCTCGGTCGAAGCCTCCTGGACCTGCGCCCCCCGGTGCAGGTCCTTTCCCGCCCCCTTGGGGGCGGGGTTGGCGGAAGCTACGCTTCCGCCCCAACTTGCTGGCCTCGACACCGAGTTGAGCTTCGAGTCGCGGTCCGGGGTGTTGTCGGTGTCGTTCGGGTTCGTCATCGGTTACGCGGCCTCGTGGTGCGGATGCGGTGTTGGATGGTGGCGGCCAGCTCGACGACGTCGGCCGGTCCCGCGAGCACGCGAACGGGACGATCCGGCTCGTGCTGGACGAGCCACTGGCCGGTCGGGGCGAGGATCGCCGCGTGTAGGAGTCGGCGGCGGACCAGTACGTCCGCCCAGGCGGCGGCCTCAGAGGTGGTGGGCGCGGACGAACGCATGATCTGGGAGTCGATGGTGGTGCCTCCTGGAAATTGACCGGTGGCCCGGCACTGGGCCGAGCCGCCGGTCGCGTTACGGGGCCGCGAGCTGCGGCTGTACGAGCGTCAGCCACACTCGGGGCAGCGCACGATGTGTCGGCTGAGGGCCGTGGCCATCTGCTGCTTCGCCGACAACGCGTGCTTCGCGCTGATCTTTGCTGCTGGCCTGCCGGCATGAAGCTCGGCGTGGTTGCCCAGGAAGCCGATCTCCTGCTCGAACTCCTGGCGGATCTGGGCGAAGCGGTGGCAGGTCCTCATCGGGTGATGCTCCTTGTGGTCGTGGTGGTCGCCTCACTCCGCAATTGCTGGAGGACGAGGCTGAGTCGGTCGTTACGGCCACCCGTCAACCCCTCACGCCGGATGATCTCCCGGAGCTGGACTCGGGTGACGGTCTCGTTGCCATCCCGCTCCAGCAGAGCGGGGACGTGTGGCAGGACCTGCCGCACGAGCTGGTCCACGGACGCTTGCAGTTCCCGCGATGGGCGCTGCGCCTTCTGACTGTGGGACCGGCCGCCCCGCTTGCCCTTTGCCTTGCCGCTCGGCTTCCGCCGCAGCGGGACCGTGTGTCCCCGGTCCCTGGTGGGGTCGGTCCCCGTGTCGGTGTCGGTTGGTCCCCGGTCCCTGGTGGGGTCGGTCCCCGTGTCGGTGTCGGTTGGTCCCCGGTCCCTGGTGGGGTCGGTCCCCGACTCACTGCCGCTCGGTCCCCGGTCCCCGGCGTTTTGAGCAGGCACTTCGTGCAACGGTTGGCCGGTCCCCTCGTTGCTGTCGAGGGACCTGTTGGTCCCCGGCCCAGACGCTGCGGTCCCATCCTGCGTGCTCGTGGTCCCCGCCTCACGGTCCCCGGATGTGGGGGCCGTACTGCTGCCGGGTGCCGTGGCGGTCCCGGGGACCGCCCCCCACTCCTGCGAGGTCCGGTCCCCGGCCGGGTCGGCGTGCGGGCGGGGACCGTCGCTGGGGCCCGCGGCTAGGAGCGCGGAGGTCCCCCCGATCGGTTCGGGGACCAGACCCGCGCGGTCGGGGTGAGGGGACCAGGGAGAGGGCAGGGGCATGGTGGCGAGGGCGAGTGCGTGGCGGCGGGCCGCGAGCTGGCCTAGTAGCTGGGCGCGCTGGGCAGGGTCCGTCCCGACCGAGGCCCGGCCGATCGCCTTGGACAGCCGCCGCGTGAGTCGTCGACCGCGTCGGCGTTGTTGCTGCTTGGGGGTGCGGTCGGCCAGGCGGGCGGCGAGGGTGACGGCGCGGGCGGTGGCGCGGTCGCGGGTGATTTGTGCGGCGTCGCGGTCGCGTGCGGCGATGCCGAGGCGGGAGAGCAGCCGTTCGCGTGCTTCCCGCCCGAGGGTGGCGATCAGTCCGCGGGAGGCGGCGCCTGGGGTGCGCTGGCGCAGTTCGATGCCCATGGCCAGGTGCCACAGCACGGCTGCCAGGATCGGGCCGACGAATGCCCGGACGGTGCCGCCGATGGGGCCGCTCTCGGCGTAGGCCGGGATCACCTGCACGCCGGTGATGACCCACACCAGGGTTCCGGGCACGCCCGGTGCCCCCTGGGTGGCCAGGTTCTGCCGCGCCATGAGTGCGGTCGCGAACAGCGCCAGTTCGGCGGCGGCGAACATGCCGGCCCGCTCGGCGGTGCCGGCCATGTCGAGGTAGTCGGCGGCGAACCGCCAGCTCGTGTCCGCGCTGTAGATGGTGCATGCCAGTGCGGCGAGGGCGGCGACCGCGACTGCGGCGCTACCGGAACGTTTCTTCTGCAGGCTGGCTCCCCGGCGCAGGATCGCCGAGCCGGTCAGCACCAGGGCCAGGGCGGCGACGGGGATGCCGACCGCGAGGAGGACGGACAGGTCCGGGGCGGCTCCGAAGGACAGGGAGGGGTGGGTCATGCTGCCTTTCCGAGAGCGGCGTGCGCGGAGGTCGACTTCACCGGGCGGGACACCGGCTGCTCCGTGGCGGGCTGGCCGGTCGGGGGCTTGCTCGTGGACGGCTTCGTCTGCTTCCGCTTCTTCTTCATCGGGGGGACGCCCAGGGTGAGGTCTCGGTGGAAGACTTTGTGGGCGGCCTGGGTGAGCAGGTCGCGGGCGTGGTTGTGGCTGATCTGCAGGGCGACGGCGAGACGGTCGGCACGCCAGCTCCGGGCGTAGGCGTGGTCGACGACGACCTTCTGCTCCTTGGCGGTGAGGTGCACGTCACGGTTGTTGAAGAACGCGATCACCCGGCTGTAGTCGAGGCGCTGGGGCAGTCCGTCGTGCCAGGGACGGCGTTCGGCTTCGGTGAGCCCGCCCCAGATGCCTTCCTTCTGGACGTTTTCGAGGGCGAAGTTGAGGCACTCCCTCTTGACCGGGCATGCGGCGCACAGTTCCTTGGCGTCGGCGATGGCTTCGTGGTCCCGGGGTAGCGGGAAGAAGGTGGCGTCGGCGTCCTCGGGGTCCATGCCGTGGCACACCCCGTGTGGGTGCCAGCTGGTGTCGCCGATGCCACGCAGGCCGCTGAGCGGCGTGTTGTGGGTGGTGTTGGTGCGCAATGTTGTCTCCGATGTGCTGCCGCGTCGGCCGCTCGGGGTCGGTGGCGGGCGGGCGCTGCGTCAGGCGTCGGCTGCGGCGCAGGGCGGGCGCTGCAGGGAGGGGGCGGTGGTGTGTGGGGCGGTGTACCTACCGGGCGGGGTGCACGCCTTGTCCGGTCAGGCCATCGCGGGCTGCTGGGCGTGCTGTGCTGCGGCGAGGTCGACGCGGCCGGGGTGCGGCGTGGCGCGGGGCGCGGTCCCGTGTGCGTAGCCGTCGGGGCTGATCCGCCGACGGCGGCACGGCTCGCCGACTGCTGCGTGACACCACTCGCAGCGGACGCTGAGGAAGTCCGGCTGGCCTTGGGCGACGGCAGCCTCGCGGGCAGCGCTGGCTGGCCGGTAGGGGGCGAGTTCGGCGCGGACGTGATCCGGTATGTACCGGCCGATCTCCTTGAGATGCCCTTCGAGGCTCGGGTCGATCTGACCGCTGGTGATCTGCCGGTACGTCGCGGGCTGAGTGGTGCCGGAGGCGACGGCGTGCCGTGTGCGGACCAGCTCGGCAGTCCAGGCAGCCTGGTCGTCCGGGTCGGCGGTGGGGGTGGGATCGGTGTGACGCTGGAGGCGGTCGCGCCGGTAGCTCTCCCACGGGCGGGCGATGTCCGCGGGCAGGATCTGGTACGGCGAGATGCGGATGTGCTGGCGGGCCGCGATGCGGGCGTCCCAGCCGTGCGGTGTGGCCAGGGGCACGTCGCCGAGCAGCTCGTGCCACTGGGCGAGCTGGTCGCGGGCCTCGCCGGTGTCGGTGCGGATGGTGCGGGGGTCGAGTCGGCCGATGTAGGCCAGCAGGGCGGCGACTTCGCGTCGGTCCATGAGGGTGCTACTCCGTTCCGGTCGGCTCGTCGAGGGCGGCAAGCAGGGCGGCGGTGTGGGCCTCGGCGCGGGTCATGCCGCCGTCGGGCGCGGGGCCGCTGCCGGGCAGGGCGTAGAGACGCGGGCGCCCCGGGGCCGGGGTGCGCTCCCGGGCGACCCAGGCACGCCAGTCGGCAGCCCAGGCTCCCGCCGAGCGGGGCTTGCAGTCAGCGCGGTAGGCGCGCCACTTCGCGTCTGCCGAGCGCAGGCCGTCCTCGCCGAGGCGGGCGAGGTGACCTTGCTGGCGGGCCCAGGCGTGGGTGGCTGGGTCGACCTGCCACTGGCTGGCCGGGACGACGGCAGCACTACTGCTGTCCTTACGGTTCACCTTCGGTTCACTACGGTTCTGGGGGTCGGAATCCGCACCCCCCAAGGGCCGGAATCTGTACCGTCGGGGGGGCGGAATCCGACGCGAGGGGCCGGAACCCGACCCGGTCGGAATCCGACGCGAGGGGCCGGAACCCGACCCGGTCGGAATCCGGCGGGAGGGGTCGGAATCCGTACCGCCCTTGGACCAGATTCCGTACTGCCGGAGATCCTCGATTTTCAGCCCGGGTACGGGATCCGCTTCCGTCGCCGGCGCGACGTCCGCGTCCGAGCCCTCCTCTCCGGCGGCTTTCACCTTGGCCAGGAACGCTGCGGCGAGGGGCAGGCGGTAGACCGTGGCCCGCTGCGGGCCCTGGAGGTCCTCGCGCTGCTCCAGCTCGCCGCTGGCGATGAGCTTGTCGAGGGCGTCGCGTACAGCGGTCCGGCTCGCGTTCGTGCGCTCGATCAGGCTGGAGAGGGAGGCCCAGGCGGTGCACTGCTCGTCGGGCACCCGGTCGGCGATCGACAGCAGGACCAGGCGAGCAGTTCCCCGGCTCGTGCTGTGCTCCCACACCCACTCGCGGGCCTCGCTACTCATCGGCCGCTCTTGAACGGCAGGTGGGAGGCACGGGTCGGTACGGTGGCCTGTGCGTGCTCAGGCGCGACGCGGGGGGAGGCGGGAACGGGGGCGGCTGCCGCGCAGGCCCGGCTGTCGGGCCTTTTGCGCAGGGCAGAGCGCATGCAACAATCTCCTTTGGTGTTGCCACGCTGAGACGCCCCGTGGAAGGGATCAGCGTGGTGATGGTGGCGATCTCCGCCCTTGCCGGGGCGGTGTGTGCCGTGAAGCGTCCGGCGTCTGGGAGTTGCCTCTCCCGGGCGCCGTCGCTGTATGCGGGCCTACGAGGCCCGTAGTGCGTGCATGCCGCTGCTCCTCGCGTTCGTCGTGCCGGACGGGCTGCCCGGGGGACGACGAACATACGCACGACCCTGCGTCAAGATCCAGACTTGGTTCTTAAACTCTGTAGAAGTCGCGCGGCCGGGCGCGAAGCCGGTCGGATCGCTGCTCGCAGGAGACGGTGCGAGTTCTTCGACGGTGTCCGCACAGCGCGCCCCCTCCCCGTCCATCTGAGCCTTAGAAAGCGCTATCTGCGCGTTCGTGTCAGTCGATGCCGATGCGATGACAATAGACCAGGGAAGATGGATCGCGTCAACTGGGAAGAATGGAGCTGGCTGCACCTGACGGTGTATCGTTCACGTCGGTCGAAGCAGTAGTCCCCTTGAGCCAGTGAAGGATGGGCCCGCATGAGCGAAGGAGTGCCCACGGAGCGGCGCACCCTCGCGCAGAAGCTCGATCACCTCTTCGTGACGATCCATCCGAGGGGCCGCGGGCCGTACAGCTATGAAGAGGTGGCGTCGGGCATCGAGCGGGCGGGGGGGCCCACTATCTCGGCGAGCTATATCTGGAGCCTGCGGACGGGCAAGAAGGACAATCCGACGATGAAACACCTGGAGGCCCTAGCCGGCTTCTTTGGTGTCGCCCCCGCCTACTTCTTCAGCGACGAGTCCTCCGAGCGGATCGCCGCCGAGCTGTCACTGCTCGCCTCCATGCGGGACAACCGCGTGCGCGATGTCGCCCTCAGGGCCTCCGGACTGTCGACGGAGACCCTAGAGACGATCCAGGGGTTTATTGAGCGGGCCCGCACCTTGGAAGGGCTCGCCGACGACGAGGCGTCCAGTCGGTAAACGGGGCATGACCGGGAAGCGTGCGGTCACTGTCCGGTCGAAGCCGTGACGCACGCCACTCTATGGGTTTCGTGTGTGACCCATGGTGGCGCCAGGGTTTATTGCCGCTCTGTTCAGCCTTGATCAAATGATGCCGAATCAGGTGTATCCCTTGATCGTCGCGCTATTGAGCAGAATTTGAGCATGCCATCGGCATATTTCCTTTATCGTTCCCGTGCCGGAATGCAAGATTCCGGTGCCGCCTCTGCCGCGGTCACGTACAGCGCCACCTGCGGAGTCGAGTTGTCGTTGCGTAGTCGAAGAGAGCAGCCGGGCGGCAGACGTCAAGACCGCCCGAACTTCGAGGACATGCTCGCCTCGGTCGATGTCCCGAACCCGTTCGACATCCAGGTCTTCTGCGACCGGATCGCAGCGCAGCGCGGCCGTGCGCTCCACTTGCACAGCGTTCCCGGTATCTCCGGCACCGACGCCCCGTGCGGTGTCTGGATCGCCACCGAGAAGGCCGACCATGTCTTCCACGAGGCAGCGACCAGCCCCCTGCATCAAGACCACATCATCCTGCACGAGATAGGCCACATGCTCCTGGGCCACACGTCGATCATCGACGGTGTCCAGTCGGCAGGCGGTTTGTTCGCGGACATCGACCCCGCCACCGTGGTCAGTCTCCTCACCCGGGCCAGCTATGGCACCGAGGACGAGCGCGACGCCGAGCGATTCGCAGGGCTGATCGCCAACAGGACAGCCGCCTCCCGTACCGGCAAAGCCGCACGCAGCAGCGTCCTCCAGCGCCTGGGCGACGCGCTCAGCGACTCGTAAGAACGTCCTGCAATGATCGACACACTTCCTGCGGTCCTGCTGTGGCTGGTCACTGGGTGGCGTACCCCGGCCGCATGGCGCGATTCAAGTAAGCGACTCCTGTGGACCGCCTTTCTAGCCCTCGCCGTTGCCATGACGCTCAGGTTGTCCTTCGTCGCCGTACCCGTGGATGCCGCCCTCGGGGTCAACAACCTGAGTTCTCTGGGCAAGCACCTCGGCGCCATCGTCGCCGCCCATGCGGTGCTGACCTTCGTGCACAACATGGCCGAGGAGACGGCGCCCGGGCTTAAGTCATCCCGCCTGCACCTCCTCGTCCCCGTCACCGCGACAGCCATCATCACGGTGCTGTTCCTGGCCGCGCCTCAGCCGCACGAAGTGGTGGACCTGCTCACCGAGTACGCCACCGACTGGCGTATCGCCGCCTACACCGTGGTGTGGACGGGCTATCTCGCGGCGGCACTGTTCAGCGCCTCTCGGCTGTGCTGGCGCTGGGGCCGGCAGCCCGGCACCGGCCTGCTCGGCCGTGGCCTGCGTCTCACGGGCATGGGCACCACCATCGGCATCGCCTATGCCGTGCACCGAGTGGCCTCCGTGATCCTGGGTTTCCTGGGACAACGCCCAGTTCCTGCCAGCACGAGCGAGGCGATCAGCGGTCTTCTGCTCCTCAGCGCGTTGGTCTTCATCGTGAGCGGCAGCACGCTGCCCGCCGCCGGACGACTGCACCGCTGGTGCCGCGAATACCGCGACCTGCTGCAGCTGTATCCGCTCTGGCTCAGCCTCACGGAGGCCGTGCCAGAGGTCCGTCTCGACCCGCCACGGCGCAAGGCATCCGAAATTCTCCACCTGCGTGAGGTTCACGACCGGCTGTATCGCCGCACCATCGAGGTCCGAGACGCCATCCTGGCCCTCAGCGACCACGCTCCCAGCAGCCTGCGCGACGAGGCCCGCGCCCACGTCGCAGCCTCCGGCCTCATCGGTGCCCAGGCGGACATCGCGGCGGAAGCCTGCTGGATCACCGGTGCCAAACAAGCCCGGCAGGCCAGCGAGCCCTCGTCCGGCGCGCCCCTCCCGCCCGCCAGCGGCGGCCGGGATCTGCCCAGCGAGATCGATGCGCTCAAACAACTCGCCAGGGCATACGACTCTGACCTCATCCGCAACTTCGCCGCCAAGCTCGACCACGACCGAACGCAGGAGACGACACAGTGACCGAGTTCCGCACGGCCCGCCTCATCACGGACACCCTCGCGCCGGCCAACCTCGTCATCGCGATACTGCTGATCATCGGCTGGCACAGCACGAGCAGCGTCACTGGGATCGGCTGGGGCCTGCTGGCCGCACTGTTCTGCGGCGGTATCCCGATCGCCGTCATCATGCTCGGCGTGAAGCGCGGCCACTGGACCGACAAGCATGTACGCGTCCGCGAGCAGCGCGTCGTGCCTCTCCTCGCCACGACGGCGTCGGTACTGATCGGCATCTCGCTGCTCGTCGCTCTCCAGGCGCCCCGCGAGGTATTCGCCCTGGTCGTCGCCATGCTCGTGGGTCTCATCACAACCATGATCGTGACTGTCTGGTGGAAGGTCTCGGTCCATACCGCTGTCGCCAGCGGAGTGGTCGTGATCCTGCTCCTTGCCTACGGCGCAGGCATGGCACCACTGATACTCGTAATCGCGGCGATCGGCTGGTCCCGCGTCGCGCTCGGCGATCACACTCCAGCCCAGACAGTCGCCGGCGCCCTGCTGGGAGGGCTCGCGGCTGCTGTTGTATTCAGCGCGATGCGCTGAGCAGGGACCTCCAGCACGGTGCGATCGTCAATGCGGCCTGCGGCGGCCAGGAAGCGTTCGGCGGTCATCAGGGATGAGTCGTGCCGAGCGCCGAAGCGGCGCGCCGGTCAGGTTCGATGCTGATGCGAGGCGGCCTAACTGATCGTTTCAGAATGAGGTTCGCAGGCGGCGGAGGGGCTGAGGCTGTCGGCCGGTTCGGCAGGACCGTGGGCGCCTGGGTCCTAACGCAGCGCGGCGGCGACCAGGCCGTCGAGAGCCTCGCGCGGTACTTCGCCGCCGTTCACCAGTCGGTCGAAGACCAATCCGTCGATACAGGTCAACAGAGTGTGAGTGCGGTTCTCGACATCCGTGACGCCGTGCATGGTGAGGAACAGCCGAACGGCCTCGCGGCCGGCGTTCTCGCGGGGCACGAGGATCTCCCGCAGCTCCGAGTCGCGCACGCTCTCGACGGCGCAGGCATGGCGGGCGAGCGAGCGGCGGCGCCCCTCGCCGGTGAGTCGCTGCCGAGTGAGCAGCACCATGCCGTCCACCAGCTCCTCGACGGTGCGCAGGGGTGGAAGCTCTTCGGCCATCGTTTGAAGTTCCGCCTGGTCGAGTTCGACCAGGCGGGTCACGAGTCCGGTCAGCAGCGCGGCACGGGTGCGGAAGTAGGCCGAGGTGGTGCCGGGCGGCATGGCGGATTTCCGGTCGACGGCGCGATGGGTCAGGCCGCGTATCCCTTCGTCGACGAGCACGTCGAGAGCCGCGTCTGCCAGAAGGGTGCGCCGATCTGAAGCCATGACCCCTTTCTACACCCGTAGAGACTCGGGATAAGCTGAGCTTCTACAGATGTAGAAGAAGGGGGCTCCGGCATGGGGAACACGGCAGTGGTTGTCGGAGGGGGCATCGGCGGGTTGGCCGCCGCGATCGGTCTGTTCCGCATCGGATGGGACGTGACGGTCCTCGAGCGTACGTCCATGCTTGAGGACGCGGGGGCAGGCATTTCACTGGCCGCCAACGGCCTGCGGGCACTGGACGAACTCGGGGTCGGCGCGGCGGTTCGGGATGCATCGCAGGGCCAGTACAGCGGCGGCACTCGGACGCCCCAGGGCGGCTGGCTGGCCCGGATGGACGGCTCGGCGCTGGAGAAGGCGGTGGGCACACCGATCATGGGCATCCCCCGCTCCGCCCTGCACCGACTGCTCCGCGACGTCCTGCCCGCCGAATCACTGGTGATCGGCTCGGAGGTGACCGGGGTCGAGCAGACCGGCCCTGGGACGGTTCAAGTCAACTGCGACGCCGCGGTCCTGAACGCCGATCTGGTGGTCGCGGCCGACGGCATCGGCAGCAAAATCCGCAGCCGTCTCTTCCCAGACCATCCCGGCCCGGTCTACAGCGGCTCGACGGTGCTGCGCGCCATCACCGAGCACGCGGTCCATCTGCGGGCCGACTTCGAGCTGACCTGGGGCCGCGGCGCGGAGTTCGGGCACATCGCCTTCCGGGACGGGCGGGCCGAGTGGCACGCCGTCCTCAGCCACCCCGCCGGAACGCGGTTCGCCGACCCGCTGGCCGAACTGCTCCGACGATTCCACACGTGGCACGACCCGATCCCCGCCCTACTCGACGCGACCCGGCCCGAGGCCGTGCTGCATCACGATGTGAACGAACTGCGCACGCCGCTCCCCTCATACGCGGTCGGTCGGATCGCGCTGCTCGGCGACGCGGCCCATGCGATGACACCCAACCTCGGACAGGGAGCCTGCCAGGCACTGGAGGACGCGGTCACCCTGGCCGCCGCCCTCGACACCGAGTCCACCGTTGAGGCCGCACTCGCGCGTTACGACGCCGAGCGCCGGCCCCGCAGCCAGGCCGTCGCTCGGGCTGCCCGGCAGGCCGGCAGAATGGGCCACCAGCTTTCCCACCCACTGGCCATCATCCTGCGGAATACGGCGATGCGACTGACACCATCCCGGGTCGCCACACGTATGATCCTGCGTCATCACGCCTGGGTCCCGCCGTCGCTGAACTGATCCGGTTCGTGCCCGCCACCTCATGACCAGACACCCTCTGGGCGCCAAGTCGAGCTGCGGGTCTTGCCGTAGACGGTCCCGGTGGGCACCGTGTCCGAGTGCGTGCTGATCTTGTTCCGGACGATCTGTGGGAGCGCGTGGTCCCGCTGCTGCCACCTACACCCGAACGGCGCCGTCGCCACCCCGGGCGCCTGCGTGTTCCCGATCGAGTGGCACTCGCTGGCGTGATGTACGTGCTGCGAACCGGTGTCGCCTGGCGCGACGTTCCGACGGAGTCCGTGGGCTGCTCCGGTGTGACGGCTTGGCGTCGACTGCGGGACTGGACCGAGGCCGGCGTTTGGCCGCGCCTGCACGCCGCGTTACTCACCGAGCTTCGCCGTGGTGGCCTGGTGGACCTGGACGACTGTTCCGTGGACGGATCGCACGTTCGGGCCCTCAAAGGGGGGATCTTGTCGGCCCCTCACCCGTTGACCGCGCCCGTCCCGGCTCCAAGCACCACCTGATCGTCGACCGCCACGGAACCCCGCTCGCCGTTACGCTCACGGGCGGCAACCGACACGACGTCACCCAGCTCCTGCCGCTACTGGATGCCATCCCATCGATTCGGGGACTCCGGGGACGCCCCCGCAGCAAACCCCGGCGTCTGTACGCCGACCGGGGCTACGACTTCGACAAGTACCGCCGCCTGCTGTGGAAGCGCGGCATCAAACCCATGATCGCCCGACGCGGCGTAGCCCACGGCTCCGGCTTGGGCAAAGTGCGCTGGCCTGTCGAACGCGCCTTCGCCTGGCTGCATCAGTTCAAACGACTACGCATCCGCTACGAACGACGCGCCGACCTCCACCAGGGTCTGCTCGAACTGGCCTGCAGCCTCATATGCCTCCGTCGCCTACGAACCTCATTCTGAAACGATCAGTAAGTCGTACCTTCGGCGGCTTCTTGAGGATCTTGAAGCGATCGGGGTACGGGGCCAGGATCTCATGAACGGTCCACGACACCTCGGGGTGCCGCTTGTCCGGCGGCCAGGCGGCGGCGACCCGTCTGTACCGCTCCAAGCGCTGGATCGGTATCCCGATCTCTTCGGCGAAGAGGGCCGTGATCATGTGCCGCTCACCGTGACCGGAGGGGACTCTCTCTGTCATGGCCAGGAGGAGGTCGCCGAGCTCGAACTTCTGCTCCCTGCTGAGGCGGATCTTGCTCACGTTGACGTCGGAGCCATTCGATGAGTGCTGGCTCGGATTCGAGTTTGCGGTAGAAGGCATCGCAGCTTCCTTCGTACCAGGTGCGCATGGAGCCGGCGGCCATGACGTCCTCCAGTGGGGCAAGTCCGTAGCCGCACACGGTGCAGATGATCAGGCTGCCGTCCGGACCAATATCGACCGGCCGGCGCTTGTAGCAGTACTTGCAGTACCAGACCTCTGGTATGAGCTTGCGGCGGGTCATGGCTCGAGATCGTCTCCCTGGCTCCAGGACTGCCGGCGCTGTCCCGGCGGCACAGGGCGGGTGGGAGAAGACCCAGACGCGCGATCCTCTGGCGCGTGAGTGGCCGCGAGCCGCATGCATTCGACCAGGGCTGCCGGGCTGACTCTTATCTCGCGTGCGAGGCGTTGGAGCACCTCATCGTTCTCAGACCGCGGTCCCAGGGTGCGGAGTACGAGATCACCGAGGTCGAGTTGCAGCCGGCGCTTCTCGCGGACCAGTGCTCGGCCTCGCCGGACGTACTCCTCCCGCTGGCCAGGGTCTGCGTGGGGAGCCCAGGAGTGCTCGTCCATCAGGGCACCTCCTCGATACTGCCGGGGTGCGCGTTCGTGCTTCCATCGTCCCTCCCGCAGCTTCTGGGCGGGAGCCGGAAGCGAGACCACTTGCCCCGGCGTGGCCATGGCTGCCGGAGTAGATTGGCTGGTAGACGGCACGCGGAGCCGCCAAGGCTTCTCGTGGTCCGAACGGCAGACGAGCAGGTAGAAACCGGCTCGACGGCACGTGCTCAGCACACGAGTGAGGAGGCTCCTCGTGGTGACCATGACACTTCCCACCGGCTACACGAAGGCCGAATGGGAGCCGATCGTTCGCAAGGGCCGGAAGCTGGTCAAACAGAAGTCCAGCATCCAGTTCGCGCTGGGTGATCTCGTGATCGAAGCACTTGAGGGCCACCCTCGCCGCCGGGGCGAGGTCGGTGAGGTCATCGAACTACTGGCAAACCAGATCGGCATCAATGCGGGGACGCTGCGAAACCACTACGAGATTGCGAAGCAGTGGCCCCAGGACAAGCGCCGCGCGGACGTCTCCTACTCCGTTCACAGGGTGCTGGCCTATGTCCGAAGCCGCTACATCCTGATCCGGAAGGACCCGTACGACCCGATCTCGAAAGAGAACCGCTGGACCGAGAACGAGGCGCAAAAGGTCGCAAACCATAACTTCGACACGCCGAGCAACAAGGAAGAACGGCTGGCCAGGACCCGTCGGCTCCTGCACAGTGACGAGGACGCGGCCGAAGTCGTCAAGGAGATGATCAGCCGGCCCGAGGTCCGCAGCCGAGTGGTGGCCGACTCGCGGTCGCGGAACATACTGCGGGAGGCTCAGCGCGAGCACTGGCGGCAGGTCGACGAGGAGCTCGAAACCGAAGCCGAGCTCGCGCCAGCCAAGGACGCCGAGGAGGTCGAGGAGTTCGTCGAGGAGGAGGAACCGCTGGTCAGTTATAAGGAGGCGCCTCTGGAGATTCTGCGACTGATCGGGGCGTTCGCATCGTTCTTCGTCTCCATGCAGCGGATCATCCCCGAGATCCACGCCCAGGACTACAACGAGGAGACGAAGGCTGCGGTATTCGACAACGTCCACAAGGCGCGGATGCTCCTCGACTGGTGTGAGAGCGCCGTCAGGACGGGCCGTACCGACATGGACAAGGCATTGGCGAGCCTGTTGGAGGACGAAGAGGGTGAGTAGCCGTGGCCAGGCAGCGCCGCCGGGAGGCGCGCGACGCTGGACAGGAAATCCTTGGCCGGGTGGCCAAGGCCGGTGACAGCGGCCTTCCCCGGGAGGAGGCCATAGGGCGGCTCACGCTAGCCGAGTTCGAACGAGGTAAGGCGTGGCTCCGAGACCACCTACCTCCGAGCACGAAGAAGATCGTCCGCCAAAACGGTCGCTACACCGTGACAAGCGCTGAGGACGAAGAAGGCGAGTAGCTATGACGACGACGCGCCGCCAGGCGGCGCATGACAGCGGAGAGGACATATGGAACCGGGTGGTCGAGGCCGGTGACGACGGCCTTCCCCGGGAGGAGGCCATGGGACAGAACACGCCCGCCCAGTTCGAACGGGGCAAGACGTGGATCCGAGACTTCCAGTGCGCGAACGAGAAGACCGGGTTCGTCCTGGTCCACAGCCGCTATGCGGCGACGAACAATGTCGACATGAACAAGCTGTACGTGACAATGCGGTTGCACAGCTTGTACAGGTCGGTTCGGCGTGTTTACAAGTGCGCCCTGGCGAATCTTCCGCCGGAGGCCCAGAGCGACCTGTCGATCATGGTGTTGCTCAAGACCTGCGACGATATCTTCCGTGCGATGAAGTTCCTCGAAGAGACGGGATTCTCGGCGGACGCCGCAGCGAAAGCCGCGCAAGTGAAGCCCAAGGCGTCTACAGCATCGGCGAGGAGCCGCAAGACGTCGAGTGCCGATCGGCGGCGTTGAACCCGAAGGGCACGAGCCGGGCCCACAGCGAGGGTGGGCCCGGCCCGCTAACGTCGAGCGTCCCTGGCCGCGACGGCCTGTGCAAGCCAAGGTCTTGCACAGCTAGGCCAATCGACATGCCGGGGAGCTGTACTGAGATTTGTGGAGTCCCTGATGCCAGGGTGAGTGGCAGCAGCGGGGCCATCCTGTCCCGCCGGCCGTTCGGAACAAGATCAGTACGCACCCGGACGCCTTGCCGACCAAGATTGTCCAATGCAAGACCTGCAGCGCAACCCATTCTGAAACGATCAGTAAGGCGGCCCGTGTGTTGACAGTTCAACGGACCCGCAGGTGCTCGATGGCGCGTCCCGCGAACTCTGCCCCGTTGCCGATGTCGTAGACAGCGACGTCGACAATGTCGCCGTCGAAGACCAGCTTGAGCGAGTGCCTCCACAAGTAGTCGAGGGACAGTGTGCCGTCGAGCTCGACGTACGTGGTGTCCCGGGTCGGTGCCTCGCGGATGTTGCGCTGCTGCGCGGCGTTGATGAAGACCTGGGCATCGGCGGGGTGAGGGTTTCCGGCGAGAAGGGCGCGAGTTGCCCGGCTGTTCCGAAGGGCTTCGTGTGGTTGTACAGCGTGGCCAGCACGTCGGCTCGTTCAAGGCCGGCGATGTCGATCGTCGTCCTTGTCATGTCCCCGAGTCTGCCAGCCGGTTTGGTGCGCGGGCCCGTCGGCCCCGGCCCGGGGCCATGGCATCCCGGATGCGCCCCGTTCGTGACGGCATTCGATCCTGCCGTGCCCTAGGCGGCGTGGGGCCGACGGTGCTACAGGTCCAGCAGGTGCTGGTAGATCCCGCTGTCGGTGAGGGCGGTGCGCAGGCCGTCCAGGGCGGCGGTGGCCGTGTCCGGATTACGGGCGAAGATCTTTTCCATCCAGGCGGGGTTGTCGATGTATGCCTGGCTGGTGCCGTCGGTGTAGCGGATGGCGTTGCCCAGGATCAGGTCTTTTAGGAAGTAGATGTCGGTGTCCCAGCTGGCGGGGTAGGTCTGGCCGGGCAGCAGGACGCCTTGGGCGGGGTGCCAGCCGCGTTCGGTGAAGCGCTGCTGGGTGGCCTGGCAGGCGATGAAGCCGATGGTGTGGATCTCGATGTTCCCTCCGGCGGGTAGGGCTTTGAGGAGGTGTTCGGTGACGGCCTGGGTGCCCTGGCCGGTCTGGATGCAGTCGTCGAAGACGGCGATCCTTAGCCGCTGCGCCGGGTCACGAGGCGGGACGAGGACTGGGGCGACGGCGGTGCGGCACTGATTGTCCAGCGAGGGGCCGCTGCTGACGGCGATGCGGAAGTCGGAGTGGAAGGCGTCGGCGGGGTCGGTGAGCAGGTGGGTGGAGCGGACGTTCGCCGTCGCGGCGGCCAGCGGCCGGCCGTAGGCGGCGGTGAACTCGGCGAGCAGGGCGTCAGCGGCGTATTGGCCGTTGCAGCCCTGGGAGACGAGGAGGTCGAAGCCGCTGTGGGCGGCGGCGTGGTGGGCGAGGTCCCAGGCGAGCTGGGTGCAGGCGTGGTCCCAGGTGACCAGGACGGCGTCCTGGCGTGCCGGGTCCAGGGCGGCGAGGGCCTGGCCGGTATGGTCGGCGGCCGTGGTCAGCAGTTCTGCTGTGTCTGTGGCGGACAGACGCTGGCTGCGGCTGATGCGGCGCAGGTGGTAGGTGAGGTCGTCGAAGAAGTACAGGTGCCTGATCGGCTGACGGGACGTCACGGCGGACTCCAAGGGTGAGGGGCGGTCAGGTCGCGGGGGTGTGCTCGGTGAGCAGGTCCCAGCTGGTGTGTTCGAGGGCCCGGATGCGGTCGGCGACGGTGTCGGGCTGGTCGTGGGCGGCGGTGAGGATGCCGGCGAGGTCGTCGAGGAGGTCGTCGACGGCGATGCGTTCGTCGACGCGCAAGCTGGTGGCGATGCCGCGGGGCACGCCGCCCGTGCGGGGCGGGCTGATGACCTGCCAGAGGTAGGCGGCGCGGACGGCGGAGACGGGGTCGGCCGGGGGCAAGGCGAGTGCGGAGGTGGCGTTGGCGAGCGCGTCGCCGAGGACGAAGGTGATGTCGGCGGTGGAGGCGGTGCCGGCCTGAACCCGTCGCCACGCCCTGAGCTGGTGCCGGGTGGGGAAGCCGTGCTGGAAGGCGTCGGCGGGGTTGTGGCCGGTGCGGGTGAGCAGGTCGCGCAGGGGAGTCTGGTCGTCGACGCGGAGGGTGTGGCCGGCTTCGTGCGCGGTGAACATGGCGCCCACCAGGTCCTCCAGGGGACGGTCGTACCAGGCGTCGAGGGCCTTGAGCCGGGCGATGCCGATGCGCTGGGTGGGGGTGAGGCCCGGCGGCAGGCTGTCGGCCGGAGTGCGGGCGAGGTACGCGTACGCGCG
This sequence comes from Streptomyces sp. NPDC002643, assembly GCF_053592555.1. Lineage (NCBI taxonomy): Bacteria > Bacillati > Actinomycetota > Actinomycetes > Kitasatosporales > Streptomycetaceae > Streptomyces > Streptomyces sp. NPDC002643. The sequence continues at coordinate 169,224 of NZ_JBSFVY010000015.1, read as the reverse complement.
GGCGACGACGGCGATGGCGGCGGGTTGGAGGAGGAAGCCGTCGTGGCCGGGCAGGGAGAAGGCGTAGTAGCCGCGGCCGTAGTTGGAGGCGGCGATCTCGGTGGTGGGGTGGAAGCGGTGCCCGTAGCGGACGGCCGTGGGGCTGGTGATGCGCAGGGCGGCGAAGCTGCGCGGGTTGGACCAGAGCGCGATGCCGTCTTCGTGGCGGCCCTGCTCGGCGTCGGGCAGCAGAGTCTGGGCGGCTTCCAGCGCCGTGCGCGGATCGCCGGTGGCCGCCTTGGGGTCGATGCCGTGGTCGGCCAGGGGGCGGTAGTCGATGGTGTTCAGCCGCTGGATCGCGGCAGTGAGCAGGCCCGGACGGGCGTCGGGGAGGGTGAGGAAGTCTTCGGTGGCGTCGGGGCCTTGGTGCTGGTGGATCTCGCGCAGGGCCATGTGGGTGGGGTAGTCCAGCGGGTGCCCGGTGGCGAGGTCGGCGGGGTCGATGGCCGTGAGAGTGGCCAGGTGCTGGGAGTCGGCCAGCAGGGCAAGCGTGGTGAGCGCGGCGTGGTCCACGAAGACTCCTTAGGTGTGAGGGGCCTGCGGCATGGGGTGCGGGGCAGCGTCGGACAGGTGGACGGTGCCGTGGTGGTGCGCGCCGGGCGCGAGGTGAGCGCCGGGCAGCGCGAGGCCGTCGATGAGCGAGCTGTCGCCTGCCAGCTCGGCGCCTGTGAGCACGGCGCTGTTCTTGACGACGGCGTGATCGCTGATCCGGGCGCCGGGGCCGATCCAGGCCCAGCCCTCGATCCGGGCGCTGCCCGCGATGTGCGCGCCAGGGTGGAGATGCTGCTGGCCGGGACGGGCGCGGGCGAGGCCGCGGTGGGCGAGCCAGAGGCGGTACCAGGTGCCGACATCCCGCCATGGCGCGGCGCGCACGGCCACGTGTACCGGGTGGCCGGAGCGGATCAGAGCGGGGACGAACTCGTCGGCCCACGGATCATCCGCGTGGTGTGGCAGGCCGTCCAGATGGGGCCACGCGGCCGGGGAGACGACGCTGACTCCGATCTCGTGCAGGACCGTCTCGCCGGCGCCTGCGGGCGGGCCGCTGTCCGGCGAGCGGGTGGCGGTGAGGATGCCGGCGTCGGTGAGGGTGAGCAGGCGGGGGCGTCCGTACTGGCCCTCTTCCGGGCCGGGGCCAATGGTTGCGGCGAGCGTCAACGCGGCGCCCGAGGAGGTGTGGTCGGCCAGGATGCTGCCCCAGGCCGGATCGAGGACGAGGTCGCAGTTGAGCGTCACCACCGGGGTGCGGGCGGCCGTGTACTGCTCGCGCAGCCACGCGTACACCCCGGGCCAGTGCGGCGGCGCCGTGGCGATGCGCACGGTGCCCCGGTCTTCGGGGGTGAGGGCGCGGGTGACGAGCGCCGGGTCGTGGTCATCACGGTGCAGGACAGTGATCTTCTCGACGCCCCAGCGGCGCAGGAGGCTCAACTGGCAGGCGAGCACGGTCTGTTCGCCGAGCGGCACGAGTGCCTTGGGCCGGTCGCGGGTGAACGGGTCAAGGCGGGAGCCGCGTCCGCAGGCGATGATGCACGCCTCCATCAGCATGTGCCTCCCGGCTCGTCAGGCCCGCCCTGCGGAGGCTTCGCGGGCTGGTCGGCGGTGCGCTCCTGGTCGGGGCGGAAGGCGGGGCTGTTGGCGGCGAGCATCCGCACCAGCTGGCCGGAGCGGTTGACGCTGCCGTGCGGTGTGCCGCGCGGCACCGCGACCGCCTGCCCAGCGGTGAGCGTGAACGTGGTGGTGCCGAGGGTGAACTCCAGCTCGCCGTCGATCAGGTAGAGGATCTCCTCGCCGTCGTGGACGACGGGGGTGCGCACCGCGCCGGGGTGGATTTCCAGGTAGTCCATGGACAGCGTGCCGAGGTCGCCGAGGGTGCGCATGCTCATGGTCTCGGTCAGCCACACCATGCCGTCGGCGCCAGGCGGCAACTGGCCGGGGAGAGGGCGGGTCATCGCGACTCCTGTTCGGTTTCGGGGGTGTAGGGGACGGGGGCCGGGTGCGGGTCGATGTGCACGTCCAGGACGGTGGGGGCAGCCCGTTGCACGGCCCAGGCGAGGGCGGCATCAAGGTCCTGTGCGGTGTGGACGCGGCGGCCGTCGGCGCCGAGCGAGCGGGCCAGGGCGACCAGGTCGGTGTCCGGAAGGCGGCAGGCGACGGGCCGGTGGCCGGTGCGGTCGAACCACGCCTGCTGGGTGCCGAGCGTGCCGTTGTTGAAGACCACCCAGGTGATCGCCGCTTCCTCTGCCACGGCGGTGGAGATTTCCAGCGCGCCCATGAGGAACCCACCGTCACCGGTGGTCACCACCACCTTCTCGCCGGGTCCTCCGCTGGTGGCGCGGGCCTTGAAGGCACCGACGGCGCCGGCGACCGCGTGGCCCATGGAGCCGAGCCCGGCGTTGATCAGGAACCGGTTGTCGCCCCGGGTGCGCAAGTAGCGTTCCACCCAGTAGGCGTTCTGCCCCACATCCGCCAGGACCGTTGTGCGCTCATCCAGGTGCCGTCCCACGGCCTCGCACACGGTGATCGGGTGCAGCCCGTTCGTCGGCGCGGTCGCGGGCGGGTCGGGGTGCTCGGCCCGCAGGGCGGTGGCCCGTCGGATGCCGTCGCCGCGGATGCTGTCGGCGTGTGGGTGCAGGGCGGTCAGGAAGGCGCGGGTGGTGGCCTGGATGGCGATGCCGCCCTGGTAGGTGTTGCCGAGTTCGCGGGGGTCGATGTCGACCCGGATGAGGCGGTCGGCGGGCAGGCGGGCGGTCCATCCGGCGGTGGTCAGGTAGGAGAAGGCCACGCCGAGGGCGAGCACCAGGTCGGCCTCGTGGTGCAGGGCGTGGTTGGCGGCGGCTCGGCCGTAGGTACCGACCGGGCCGAGGGCGAGCCGGTGGTGCTCGTCCACATAGCGTTTGGCGGCGAAGGAGCCGGCCACCGGCAGGTCGGCGGCCTCGGCGACCTTCATCAGAAGGCGGGCGGTGGCAGGGTCAGCGAGCCCGCCGCCGGCCAGCACCAGTGGCCGCTCGGCCCGGCGCAGCGCGTCGGCGGCGGCCTGCAGCAGCGAGCCGTCGACCAGGTCCGGTGCGTCCACTGCCGCCCCCGTGTGCGTTGGGGCGGGTGGGGCGGGGGCGGTGAACAGGTCGGAGGGGATGTCGAGGTGGACGGGTCCGGGGCGCCCGGAGCGGGCGGTGGCCAGCGCCTCGGCCAGCAGCGGCCCCAGCTCGTGGGGGCTGGTCGGCTGCCACGATGCCTTGACGGTGGCCCGGCACATGGCCGGGATGTCGGGGGTGCGCCCGAGTCCGGTGCCTTCCTGGGTGCCGTAGCGGCCGAACTCGCTTGTCTCGGCCTGGGCGGTGATGGCCAGCAGCGGCACGCTGTCCATCCAGGCGGCGGCCAGCCCGCCGAGCAGGTTGATCGCGCCGGGGCCGGAGGTGGCCAGGCACACCCCCATCCCGGCGATCCGCGCGTGTACGTCGGCCATGAACGCCGCGCCCTGCTCGTGCCGGGTCAGCACGATCGGGATGCCGGCGTCGTCGAGGGCGTGGAAGAGCGGCAGGATCCGCTGGCCGGGGATGCCGTAGGCGCAGCCGACCCGCGCCTCGGCCAGGTGCCGGGCCAGCACCTCGGCCCCCGGGACCGTTGTGGTCGTTGTGGTGGTGGTCATGGGCGGGCCTCCAGAAGCTGCCGGTCGGACAGGACGGACCGCAGGGCGGCGGCCAGGCGGGGCACGTCGCGGGCGGCGGGGACGCTGATGCGGGCGAAGTCGGGGAAGCCGAGGCCGGCGGTGTGGCGGATGTGCACCCGGTGGTCCTCGGCCAGCCGGGCCACGACCTGGGCTGTGTGGTCGCCGAAGCGGGCGAGGACGAAGTTGGTCTGGGAGGGCACCGTGTGCACGCCCATGGCGGCGAGTTCGCCGGTCAGGGCCTGGCGGGCGGCATGGCAGTCGGCCACCACCATCCGCAGGTGGGCCTCGTCCGCGAGCGCCGCCGCGGCGGCGGCCAGGGCGATCCGGTTGGTGTTGTACGGCAGGGCGGTGCGCAGGGCGGTCATGGCGGCGACCGCCTCGTCATCGCCCAGGGCGTAGCCGACCCGCAGCCCGGCCAGCCCGTACGCCTTGGAGAAGGTCCGCACCACCACGACCCGTCCGCCGTCCAGGTGAGCGAGGCCGGTGCCGAAGCAGTCCGGGTCGGCGAACTCGGCGTACGCCTCGTCCAGCACCAGCACCGCCCCCGCATCCCGCACGGCCGCCACCAGTGTGGTCACCTGCCCGGCGTCCAGGGCGGTGCCGGTGGGGTTGTGCGGATTGCACACCATCACGCACCCGGCACCCTCGGCCGCCCGGCACACCGCGTCCGTGTCGATGCCGCCGCCGGGCAGCAGGGGGATCTCGCGGAAGGGGAGTCCGGCGGCCTCCAGGGACGCGGCATACCCGGCGAACGTGCGGGCGGTGATCACGGCAGGCGACGGGGAGCTGGCGAGCGCGGCGAGCAGGAGCATCTCGTCCGCGCCGTTGCCCACGATCACCTGACCGGCATCCAGGCCGTAGTGGGCGGCGAGCAGACCGCACAGCGGTTCGCCGTCGGAATGCGGGTACCAGTGCGCCCGCTCGACCTCGCGGCGGGCCGCCTCCAAAGCGCGAGGGGAGGCCCCATGGGGGTTTTCGGACAGGGCCAGACGCACCACGTCGCGCGGGTCGTGGGCGTGCGGTTCGGCCCGGAACGGGGTCAGGGTCGAAAAGACGCGCACGGCGGTCGGATACGCGGTGGGCAGGGAGGGAGTTCGGGTGGGCATCAGGCATCTCCGGAATCGCAGGGGAGGGACAGGACGACGAGGTCGCCGTGGAGCGGGTGCCGGTCCACGGTCTGGCGGGCGATGCCGTAGCGGGCACACACGGCCGGCAGCGCGCCGGGGTCGGCGCTGCGGTGCACGTTCCCGGCCAGCAGGGCGCCGGGCCGTAGCAGCCGCAACACCTGCGGCACGGTCTCGGCGGCACCGGGAAGGTGTAGGACGTAGCAGGCCAGGGCGGCATCCCACACGTGGTCCGGCGCGGGGGCGAGCGTGTCCAGGACGGGCATGCCCGCGGCGGCGGCCAGGTGGCGCATGACCGGGCTGGGATCCCAGCCGGCCAGCTCGGACGGCCGGTTGCGGGCCCGTAAGGCCAGGCCACTGCCGCACCCCACGTCCAGCACCGCGCGCGGCGGGCGGCCCGCGCTCGTGGCCAGGGCAGCGAGGGCCCATTCGGCGGCGGCGACGTTGCGGCCGGTGTCGGCCAGCAGCTCGTACGCCTCACCGAGCACGTCGTACAAGGCCGGCACAAGGGCCCGGCAGCCGGGGCCTGTGGCCGCGGTGAGCACGATGCGGTCCAGGTAACAGCACACGGCCCGGCCCGTGCCGACCAGCGCGGCGGTCACCGCCGCCTCGTCCCCGGCGGTTACGGCGCGCAGCACCACCGCCGGGGACGAGGCGAGCAGGGCCCCTCCGGCCGCCTCCGGGTGCGGGTCGCCGGGGGCGGACGCGAGTAGGACGTGCCCGGCACGCACCGCCGCGGCGGTGCGGGTGTGCGCGGCGACAGTGCCGGGAAGACCAGACGAGATAGGCATGCCCGACAGCGTCCGCGCAGACCAGGGGCCTGCTGAAGGGGATAACCGTGTGCCCGCCGTCTTCTGGCTGTGTGCCTCGCGTGTGCCCGGTCGATAACTCCCTGGAACCGTGTGGCTACGGCCGCCACACTGGGGGGTCGCGCCGCCGCACCAGCGGCCGACCCGAAAAGGAGCGAGGCATGTGGCCGGACTTATGCCACCACCCCCTGGCATACGTGCGCATGATCCGCAACTGGTCCCAGGAAGACCTCGCCCGGCTGATCCGCCATGCCGCCGAGCGGCGGGACTTGCGCAACGGCACCGACCGCAACCGGATCTGGAAGTGGGAATCCGGACGGGTGGAGGAGCCCGACGCCTTCTCCCAGGAACTCCTCGCCGAGGTCCTGGACGTGCCGCTCGACGTAGTGGCGGCGCTCGGCTGGCCATGGTGGCTGCCCGCCTACACCCTGGACGAGCCGATGTGGGACTTTCCCGGCCGCTCTGTTGTCACCTGGTCACCGGCGGCTACCTTGGAGTCCCTGGAGAGCGTCACCGGAGGACCCATGGACCGCCGCAGCTTCCTGATCGCTTCGTCCGGCACCGTCGCCGCGGCAGCCGCCACCTGGGCGGGCAACGCCCCCTTCGCCGCCGCCTCCCCCACCGCCGGCCGACGGATCGGCGCCTCCACCGCCGACCTGTTCGACGCCCGCCTGGAGGGCTTACGGCGCCTGGACGACCGGCTCGGCTCGGCGGAGGTCCACCAGGCGGCCCGCGCCGAACTCCGCCTGATCACCTCCACGCTGAAGGACGCCACCTACAGCGAGACCACCGAACGGCGCCTGTACGCTGCGGCGGCCGAGGCGAGCCGGATCTGCGGCTGGACCGCCTACGACTCCTCCCACCACGCCGCAGCTGAACGGCACTACCTCGCCTCACTGCGGGCGGCCGGGCACACCGATGACCGCGCCGTCGGTGCCACCGTCCTCGCATTCTGGGCCGGGCTGCGCTACAACCGCAACGACCCCCACGGCGCCCTCGGGATACTCGACGCCGTCACCGCAACTGCCGGCCGCCGCACAGGATCCCCGCGGGTGACCGCCCTCCTGCACGCCCGCACCGCCCGCGCCCACGCCAAGGCCGGCAACCGCTACGGCACTCACGAGGCCGTCGACGCCTCATTCGGCGCCTACGCGCGCGCCACCCCGGCCGACCAGGACGTGCCCTCGATGTACTGGATCACCGAAGGCGAACTGCACCAGGTGGCGGCCAGCGCGGCCCTCGACCTGGGCGAGCACCGCCGGGCGCTGGAGCACTTCCAGGCCGCCGGCGACGCCAACGACCCGTACGACACCGAGAAGGAGCCCCGCGGGACCGCGATCTACCTGACCCGCCGGGCCGAGACCCACCTGGCGCTGGGCGAGATCGACGCCGCGCTGGACCTGGCCCGCCAGGCCGTGGACCGCATGGGCGGCACCGCCTCCGCCCGCGGCAGCAGCACCATCACCGCCCTGCGCGGCAAACTCTCCGCCCACCGCGCCATCCCCGACGTCCGCGACTTCCTCGCCGCCACCGCATAGAACACCGGCGTCCCCCCGGCGGGCCGGGCGGCGGGACGCCGTGCATATGGCCAGGGCCGGTTACTCGGACGCGTTCTCGCGGACGGTCACGGTCGCGGCGTGCGCCGGGAAGCCCTCGTGGCCGGCCAGCTCCGTCACCACCGGGGCCAGCCGGCGGAACTCGGTCTCGTCCAGCTGCGCGATGGCGGCCCGCACCAGGTACGTCGAGGCGGTCACGCCGCTGGAGACCTGCGCGAACCCGGTGGTCGGCAGCGTCGCGGGGGTGCCGATGGCGAAATTGGAGGCCGCGAACGTCGTCCACTGCCCCAGCAGCACCGTGCCGGAGTACTTCGCCAGCGGCAGCCACGCCTTCGGGTCCTCGACAGCCAGCTGCAGGTGCTCCGGGGCGTAGGCGTTGGCGACCTCCATCGCCTCCTCACGGCTGTCGGCGAGCACCAGGCCGCCGTTGACCGCGATCGACGTCGTCGCATAGGTGTGGCGCGGCTCGGGCAGCTCGGCCAGCTGCTCGGCGACGTGCGCGCGGATGCCTTCCAGCAGATGGCGGGAGGTGGAGACCAGGACGGCGGAGGAGTCCGGGCCGTGCTCGGCCTCGTTGATCAAGTCGGCGGCCAGCAGCCGCAGGTCGGCGCTGTCGTCGGCCACGATCAGCGCGTCGGTGGGGCCGAAGCCGACCTCCACCACGCAGCCCAGCCGCTGCACCTCCAACTGCGCGCACGCCACCGCGGGCGAGCCCGGGCCGACAATCTTCCGCACCCTGGGGACGGTCTCGGTGCCGCAGGCCAGCGCGGCGATCCCGGCCGGGCCGTTGCTGCGGTACACCTCGCTCAGGCCGAGCTCCTGCGCGGCGACCAGGGTCGCCGGATCCACCTGCCCGGTGCCGCCGGGCACCGGCGGCACCATGACCACGATCCGCTCCACCCCGGCGACCACGGCCGGGGTGGCGATCTGGATCAGCACCGACGGGAACGAGCCCTTGCCGGAGGGGACGAACAGCCCGACCGAGGGAATCGCCGTGGCCTGCTCGCCGACCAGCAGCCCCGGCCGCGGCTCCGCCGTCCACGACGCACGCTCGACGATCAGCTCATTGAAGGCGCGCACCTGCGCGATCGAGGTGCGGATCGCCTCAATGAGCGGCTCACTGACCGCGGCACGGGCCTGCGCGAACTCCTCCTCGCTCACCCGCAGACGCTCCGCTGGCAGGGTCATCTTGTCGAACCGGCCGAGCGCGTCGACCAGCGCGGCGTCCCCGCGCTTGCGGACGTCCTCCACGATGGTCGCGATCGAGGCCCGCAGGCCCTCGTCCACGCCGTCGTGATCGCTTCCCCGGGCCAGAACCCGATGGCGCTCCTCGGCCGTCGCCGTGCCCCAGTCGACCAGCCGCAGATCCGCCACGTTCACAGTCCCAGTCATCCGTCCGCTTTCTCATCACTCGCTCGTGTACGGGGTCAGACCCGGCTCCGGAACGCCCCTCCGAGGGAGACCCCCTTCGAGGCCGAGTCCACCGCCTCCAGGGTAGCGACCCGGCTCTCCCGTCACGCGGGAGTCGCGTGCTTGCATTCACCCGCAGCCGGACTCGCCGCCGTCGACCGGGATCACTACGCCGGTCACGTACGCACCCGCCCGGGACGCCAGGAAAAGCGCCGCACCCGCCACGTCCTCCGCCCGCCCGAGTCGGCCCAGCGGAATCGCCGCCACGAGCAGCTCGCGCTGGGCGGGGTCGGCCAACAGCTCGGCGGTCATCGCGGTGGCGAACAGCCCCGGTGCCACCGCGTTCACCGTCACCCGCTCCCCGGCCAGCCTCCGGGCCAGGTGCCGGGTGAGCTGGTGCACCGCCGCCTTGCTCGCGCCGTAGGCATAGTTCTCCACAGGTGAGACCACCGGTCCGCCGTCGATCGACCCGATCGTGATCACGCGTGACGGTTCACCGGGACGAGCGGCCACCGCTGCCCGCAGTCCGGGCAGCAGCCCCACCGTCAGGCGGAACACTGCCTTGACGTTGACCGCCCAGACCGCATCGAACACCTCATCGGGATGGTCCTCCAGCGGCCCCACCCAGGTGGCACCCGCGTTGTGCACCAGCACATCCACCACCGGCGCCACCGACAGCACCCGCCCGGCCACCTCGTCCACGCCCTGCGCCGTGGACAGATCGCCGATCACCACCTCACAGCTACCCGACGCCCGCAGCGCCGCAGCGGCCTCCTCGCACGCCTCCACCCGCCGCGACACCAGCACCACCCGGGCGCCGCCAGCCGCGAAGCCGCCCGCGACCATCCGTCCGATCCCCGTGGCGCCCCCGGTGACCACGACGGTCTTGCCTTCCACCGAGAACAGCCCATCCGGGCCGACCCGTTCGCTTTGAGTGCGTGTCTCCTCCACGCGGCCCAGCCCAGCCCACGCGTTGGCCCGGCGGAAGAGGAGGAGTGTGTGCCTGCCGTGTGCTGAACTGCTCGGGCAGGACCACGGACACTAGCGGCACCCCAACGTGCGGCGGCACGGCGTCTTCCTCGCGTCCCGGGCAGCCCAGGTGTGCCCCGGCCATACGTCGGGCCGGAACATGAGGGCTTTCTGCTTGTGTAGTGAGGCAATGACGATGTCGGTGACCGGGTACATCCGGTCCCAGTCGAGCCGGATGCCCCGGGCCGCCTCGGGGAACACGGCGCCGCCGCTGAGGTACGAAAACGCCATGTCGAGGACGAAGCACACCACCCGGCGCGTCTTTCCTTGCTGCTCGGCCAGGTCCATCTTCTCCAGCACGTCGGTGTGCTTGCCGTCCTCGCGCGGATAGAGGAGGGCTTTGAGTCTCCCTGCAAAGCCGGCGGTGTTCTGATCGAGGCTGCCCACGACTTCGATTGACACCTCGCCCGCGGGTGCCATGAGCCCTTCGTCATCCCTGTTCGCCTCGAACGGGGCAGTGCGGGCGATATTGCAGAACGTACAGAGCTTCCCCGCGGCCCCCTGCGGACAGCGTGTGCCGCAGCAACCGGGCCAGCGGGTGTAGGTGATGCCGAAGTCTTCCATCGACCGCACAGCCCGGAGCACCTTGTCCCGGTCCCTGGTGCTGATCTCGCCGGGAATGCAGATCGACCACGGCTGGTTGAGGCCGAACTCGGCCGGCTTCCCGGTGCGCAGGCCCGGGTGCTTCTTGGACCACGAGGAGAAGTTCCGCAAGGCGTCGGAGTCGACCACCGAGACCACTTCCACCGCGACCTCCGGGGTGCCGAAGTCGTAGCGCTTGTTGTGGGGGTGCTCCTGGCCGCCGGGGTTGTGGCACCGGATGGCAGCGGACTCGGCCTCCTCATGATTCTTTGTCGGGGAATTGCATTCCGAGGGCGACGAGTTGCTGGTGCCGCTCCGGCTTGAGCTTTCCCTGCCGATACTTCTTGACGCACGTGTTCATCCAGACGCGTGGGCGAAGGCGGACCGGTTCCTCGATGACGTAGCTGCTCGGAATGTTCAGATGCCCGTGCTCGGCCTTGAACTTGGTGACGGCTTTGATGTGCAGGTCCCAACGGTATTGCAGTGAGTCCCAGACGAAACCCATGCGGTCGAGTACTCTGCGCTGCTCGGGAGTCAGGCGGTCAGGGTTGTGACGGAATCCGGCGACCTGCTGTCCGATTCTCCTTCCGCGCAAGATGTACTGCTGGGGTATGTCGAGGTGGCCGTTCCAGATCATGAACTCGCGGCAGTCTGAGACGAATTGGTTCCAGATGTACTTGGCCCGGTCCCAGATGAACCCCTCTGCGTTGAGGGCCGCGACTTTGGCGTCCGGCACCTGGCCGTATCTGTAGGAGGTGCGCAGGCTGGCGCATATGTTGCCGAGCGTGTACTCGCGGTCGCCTCTTTTGACGGTGTAGGTCTTCGGGACGTCAAGGTGGCCGTATTTCTTCTTGAATTCCCTTAGCTCGTGGATCAGTTTCTGGAGTTTCTGATCGGGAACTGACCATGTCATCCCGAGGGCGTCCCATTCCTTGATCTGGGAAGGCGAGAGCTTGTTCAGCTGGCGCAGTTTGCGCAGGTACGCGATCCAGCGGCCCAGGCCCAGTCTGGTGGGGGTGCGGTAGTCCTCGTGGACAAGCAGGTCTCCATGCTCGGCCCGGTAGATTTCGGCGGCCTGGAGGTATTCGGGCCAGACGGAAGTGGCCGCGCGAACCGTCCGTACGGTGATGGCGTCAGCGAAGTCGGGGGGGATGGGAATGCCGGTGATGGAGAGCCAGTCGGGCAGTTCGCCCTCGGTACCGGCGCCGAGGTAAATCCTTCCGGCAGTGGTGGGGGTGGCGAGAGAACGGCGGGCGGTTTCGAGTTGCCGGTGCAGCGTCTCGTCGTGTGAGGCGAGGGCCCGGACCGTCTGCCAGACAGGGCCGAAGGGGGTGGAGCTCAGGGCGGTTTCGGGATCCTGATCCTCTTGGAGGAAGACCGGCACCATGATGGTCGCTGTCTTGGGCTGGCTGCGGTCACTGAGCCGCATGGCCCGGCCGGTGCCCTGGATGGTGTCGATCGTGCTGCGCGGGCTGAGGAAGCAGACCGCGTCCACGGCGGCGACGTCGACTCCTTCCGACAGGACGCGGGCGTTGGAGACCACGACCAGGCCGTCTTCCTGCCCGGCGAGCCGGTCCAGCGCCTTTCGCCGCTGGGCGACGGTCTGGTTGCCGTGGACGTGCTCGGCCGCCAGTGCGGAAGGACGCTGGTCGGGGTGTAGGAGGGCGTAGGCGTGCGGTAGGAGGGTGGCGAACCATTTCGCCTCGGCGACGCTCCCGTGGTAAGTGATCATGCGCCGGATACCGTGCTCGTGAGCGGCGCGCAGCACCGCGAGCTGCTTGGCGAGCATAGGGGCTGCCACGGCGGTTCTGCCGACGCGCAGAAAGGCGTCGTCCCGGCCGAGGAGCTGGTGGGCCTCACGGCTGGTGACGACGGGGACCACGAGGCGGTAGCGGGCCAGCAGGCCGAGGTCGATGGCGGTCGCGAAGGGCAGCCGGTAGGCGACCGGGCCGTACAGGCGTTCGTCCGTCATGCTGATGACGTCGTCGCCCTCGGCGTCGAGCATCCGGGGGGTGGCGGTGAGATACAGGCGGCGTCGCGCCGTGATGATGTCGTCGTGGTGGATGGCCGCCCAGGCTTTGGTGGCGGCGCCCGCGGTGCGGTGGGCCTCGTCGATCACGGCGATGTCCGGCGGCGCCATGGCGTGGCGGTCCTGGGCCTGGGCCAGGATGTGGAGGCTGGCGTAGGTGCAGGCGACGGTGAGCGGCCCGGGGCCTTTGGCGAGGTCGGCCAGCTGGGCGGCGTCGTTGGCGACTCGGGCGTCGGTGCCGGCGAGTTCGTCCTGTAGCCCGGTGCGCTGTGCGGAGAGGATTTCGCGGTCCGAGCAGACCGCGACGATGCGGCCCAGCCGGTGCCGGCCGAGCTGGTGTGCCCATTCCGTCATCGTCTGGCGGACCAGTTCCAGGGTGGGTACGACCACCAGGCGGTGCCGGGAGCCGGTCTCGGCGATCTGGCCCGCGACTTCTGCGCCCACCCGTGTCTTGCCCGTCCCGCACGCCATCACTGCGGTGACCCGGCCGGAGTCGATCAGGTTCTTGGTCAGGACGTCCACTGCCTCTTGCTGGTGCGGAAACAGCGGTGGAGGGATCTGGGGCTGATTCACGGTCGGTCAGTTCCTTGGTGTCGTCGGAGAGGAATCGGAAGGCTCTCGTTCAGCGGGTGGGGCATGTGGGCGCGCTGTCCGGCTGTGTCAGGAGGGCGACCAGCCGGGGCATTTGGGCAGTGGCCTGCTGCCGCGCTGGTGGAGTGACTCGATCCGCAGGGACCCGTTCTCGTGGGTGATGTGGATGGTGTCCGGGTTCTCGTGCGCGACCGTTGGCTCGATGCCGGGTGCGCCGGGTCATGGTTGCGGCTTCGCGGCGCAAGGCCAGGGTGAACGGCTCCTGCTCTGAAGGGGTTTCGGTGGAATAGGCACCCGTCGGGTATTCCTTCTGTACGACCCCAGGGAGCAGCCGTGACCCTTGTCCAGGCTGGTTGTGGGCTGTCGGTTTGGGCGGCAGGTAGTCAGGCCGCTAGCGACCAGGCGGCCAGCGGTGCCTGGCGGCGGCGCAGGGCCTCGACGAGCCTGCGTCGGGACGAGTCCACGACGAGGGCGTTGTGGTCGCTGAGTTTGCGGCGCTGCATGTCCAGCACCTCGACCCTCACCACGGACTGCACCGTCCAGGCGTCCATGGCGCCCCGGTCGATACGGCTTTCACGGCCCTGTTCAGGGCGGGCGTGCCCGGCGGTCGCGGCCAGTGCACTGGGCTGGCCGAGGTGACGCGCGGCGAACCGGGCGGGGTCGTGCATGCCGAGATCCAGCATCAGCTCGTCCAGGAAGGTGCAGCTCTTCCATGTCCCGTCGGGCTGCCTGATGGCGCGGTGCCGGCGGTGGACCAGGTCAGTGATCTCAGGTGAGGTCCAGTCGATCGCGGGCACTAGCTCGCCGATCGGCACCGGGGATTCGTTGCAGTCACCGAACAGCCAGCAGGCGGCCTGGGGACGGTGGGGCTGGGTGACGTGGTGGGCTTTGACCTTGTCTACCAGTGACGACAGCTCGTACCCCTCGGCTTCCCGAACGCGCGGGTTGCAGTACGAACTGTGGAAAGCCGCCGTGATGATCGGTACCTCGGGCACCTCGCGAAGCCGCAACACGACGTTGGCGGGCGGCGTCCGGAACACCTTTGGGTGATGGTGCTGGAGGCCGATGGTGAAGACGGACTCGCGCACGAACAGGCCGGTGGGGTTGCGGCCCTGGCCCAGCTCCGCCCGGAAGCCGCGCATGCCGAGTGTGTCCTGGGCGGCCTGCCACCGCCGGTCGGCGGCGGCTTTCTCGGCGGCGGTGGCGGTGGGCCTGGTCTGGGAGTAGGTGAGTTCCGTCATCCCCAGCCAGTCGGGCACCAGCGGGGCCAGAACATCCTCGTACGCCTGGCGCCACCGCGCGGAAGGACGCCCAGCCTTTCCTCGGGTCTGCCGTCGTGCTCCAAGTTCATGAGCACGAGACGGACTACGCCTCTGTCCTTGGACTTCACCGTTCTCCTTGCTGCGTTGTCGAAAAGTGGATTGGCGATGGCCGACACGGCTTACCTGCGGGCCGGACTCACGGACTCTCGTCAGGCGCGGGCATGGGACGACCGGTGCCAGCCAGGGGCGTAGAAGCGGAGACTCCTCCGTGCGGCGGCGGTTGCGGAAGCGTCGGCCCTTCGATGCTGACGCGGCTGAACCATGCCTCGGGATTGGCGATTTCCTGGCACGTGGGGGCGAGCGAGGGGTCGGTCCAGATCCGGTTGAACGGGACCACGCTGCCAGCGACTTCGATGGCTGCCTGGACAAAGCTCACGCCGTTGCCGCAGGTCGGCGCAGTCGGATCCGCTGCTCGCGCGCACATCAACGAGGTCAGATCCGCAGGGCGTTGAAACCGGGGGAGCACGCGGGCGTGCTGCCGGTAGCGCCATGAACGCGGCACTTCTCGGGGCCGGTGCTCACGGCAGAATCCGAAGAAGGCGCCTGCCACCTTCTGCTCGGCCCAGGCGGCATGCCCCTCCATCAATGCCCTCGTGGCCGAGTCATCGAGCACCCGGGCACCAGCACGGATCGGGGGTGGGAGGAGCGCGCCTGCTGTGATCTGCGCGTGGTGGACACCAGCGTGGACGACGAAGCGGATCAGCGCGGTGCGGTCATAGCGGACCCCCGTGTGGTGCAGGGCCTGTGGCGTGATCAGGGTTCGGGGTTCGCCGTAGTGGTCGGTGATCGTCAGGCCAGGGGTCATCGGCCAGCCCAGGCGCAGGGCGGTGGCGGCCCATGCCGCGAGCCGACCACGGACCTGGTCGGTCTCCGGCCCGGTGAGGCGGGCCTGCGCAAGGTCTTCCTCCAGGGACCGCGTGGCCCATGCCCGGATCTCAGCCCGCCAGGCGCGGGCCGTGAGCAGCCGGAACACCAGGCTTGGACAGGGCAGGTCCGTAGCCTCCTGGATCAAAGACGCGGTGTCCCGCAGGATCTGCTCGATCTCGTCGGCGAGCCCGGCGTGTCCCCGGGTCTCATTGACGACGTCGGTGATCGTCACGCCCCTGTCCCCCTGGCCGTGATCGGCACCCGTCCGGGCTGCGCATCGCGTGGGATGGCGGCGAGTGCGACCACGCCGGTGCCGCCTGGTGTGGCGCCGAGGTGGGCGTGTCCTGGGAGTCCATCTCCGGTGCGGGTTTTGGGCAGCCACCATGGCGGGGGAAACAGGGGCGCTCGGCTCTTCATCAACTGGCTTTCGGCGGTACGGACAGGGAATCGGGAAGCGGCCGGTGGCGGGGCACCGCGACCGGACGAGTGGAGTCAGGCGGCAGCCGGGAAGTGCTGGCGGTAGATCTCGACGAGGCGGTCGCGGTCGTACGTCGCGAGCACTGTGTGGTGGTCGGACAGGCCCTTCATGTCGATGACCTCGACGCTGACCACAGCGGGCAGGAATATCCGACTGGTGAAGATGAGGTCGACGCGGTGGGCCGGGCCGTGAGTCGGCGACGCGTCGACGGTCGGGGCGACCGCCGCCAGGCCCACGCCGCCGGGCATGAGCGCGGCGTGGCGGGCGACATCCTCCAACTCCGCCTCCAACAGGGTCCGGTTGGGACGGGAGTCCATCACCCGCTGTCCAGAGGCAATCTCGTAACTGCGGTGCGCCCGGTGCTGAGGGTCCTTGATGTCCGCCAGTTCGGGGATGGGGGCTTCGCCGGGGACGAGGCGGCCGGGGTCGACGTAGCTGTTGCAGTCCTGGCCGACCGCGAGGACGGGCAGCTTCCGTTTGATGGTGCCGGTGCTGGTCGCGTACGTCTCGACACGGTCGGCGAACCGGGTTACGTCATCCGCCTGGACTGCCCGAAGCGCCGGTGAGTTGTAGGACAGGTGGGTGCAGGCGGCCACCAGGTCGACGTCCTCGGAGCCGCGTAGGCGCAGGGTCATGGCGGTGGGGTGCAGGAGCCAGCCTGGCCACTCGGTGTCCCAGAGAGTGATCTGCTCGAACGCGTCGGGGTCGTAGTAGAGCGCGGTGGAGCCAAGCCCGGGGCCGAGTTCGCCGGCGAGCTTCAGGATGCGTTTCGACTCGCCGAAGAGGGTGGAGCCGCGACCGGTGCGGGCATGGCCGACGTTCTCCTGCCGACATAAAAGCGTCGGGCGAAGCGCGGCCAGTCGCTCGTGCATGGCCAGCCACTTCGCGTGGTCGCCGCCTCCGTTCAGTTCGAAGTTACAGCTGACGATCTTGATGCGCCGAGGCGGAGTCATGACCTTCCCAAGAAGTGTTGTCGATGTTGAGTGGCACAAGGAGGCCACAGTGCGTGATCTCTTCCATGGCCAGCCGCGTTGTCGGCAGGCCCCACGTGGCCGGTGGAACCTGGAGACGGACGGTAGGTCCCGGAGACAGACATTGCTGGCGGGGGTTCCCCACAGCTGGCTTTTTGCTGGAGGGCGCCGGCGCCTGGGAGTTAGGCGGTTGTGCTGGTGGAGAGGAAGAGCGAGGTCTTGGCGGCGAGCCGTTCGGACCACTGGATGGGAGGGGAACCGAGCTCGGTTTCCGCCAGGCGCTGACGCTGTACCTCGCCGGTTCCGGCGGGCGAGTAGGTGTGCTGGACGTCCCGCCACAGCCGCTGGAGGGGGTAGTCCGTGCGCAGGGCGTGGGCGCCGTGCAGTTCCATGGCGTCCTGGCCCGATTGGACGGCCCATTTGTGGTTGAGGTACTTGGAGTTGATGAGCAGGTCGTCGCAGGGGCGGCCAAAGTCGAGCATGCGTACGGCGTGGTGGGCGATCTCGCGGCTGGCCATCAGCCGGGACTTCATGGCGCCGACCCGGTCGCGCAGGACGGGAAGGTCGGCGAGAGTGCCGTTGTAGCGGCGGCGGCCTTCAAGGAAGCCAGCCGCGCATTCCATGATCGCTTCGTGGATGCCGAGGGACACCGCGGCGAGATTGGAGCGGCCGTAGAGGATGCTGCTGCTGTAGGCGATGTCCTTGCCGTCGCCTACTTCGCCGATCACGTTGGCTTCGGGTATGCGTACGCCGTCGAAAGTGAGCTTGCCGAAAGTGAAGCCGTGCAGTCCGAGGGCGGGCCGATGCGGTTCGACGGTCAGTCCGTCGCGGTCGTGTTCGACGAGGAACGCGGTCAGGGCGCGGGACCCGGCCGTGTCGGCGGAGGCGGTGCGGGCCACGACGCAGTGGAAGTGGGCGATGTGGCTGTTGCCGATGTGGACCTTGCTGCCGTCGATGATCCAGTCGCTGCCGTCGCGTCGGGCGGTGGTCTCCATGCCGAGCACATGGCTGCCGGTCTCCTCTTCGGTCACCGCGATCGACAGCAGCGTGTCCCCGGAGGAGACCTGGGGCAGCAGCAGGGCCTTCTGCTCGTCGCTGCCGAAGTGGATGATCATCGATACGGGCAGCTGGCTCGCCTGCAGGATGGCGCCGGCCGCGCCCGAGGCCCGCGCCATCCTCTGGATCATGAGGGTCTTGGCGAGATGCCCCACGTGCATACCGCCGTACTGGCGGGGGATCGTGGCGCCGAGCCATCCCTGCTCGGCCATGAGCAGGGCCAGATCGCGTTCCACGGCGTGGGGGGAGGACTCCATGCGCTGGACTCGGGGGGCGACTTCCGCGGTGGCGAACTCGTCGAAGTGCTGGACCAGGGCTTCGTAGTCGGGCGTGAGATCCGGAGTCGTGGACGACATCGTGGGCATCGTGGTCTCTCCCTTGGGGTGGTGGTCGCGAACGGTGCTGCTGGGCGCGCGGGTAGTGCTACGGGCTGGTACGGCGGTAGAGCTCGGTCATGAACAGGTCGCGCAGGTGGTCGATGCGCGTCCACACCGGGCGGCCTTGAGAGCGGTCGCGTGGCTCTGTGTCGATCCCGCAGACGGTGCCCCAGACGTGGTTCGTACGCTTGTCGATGAGGGGGGCTCCTGCGTACATGCGGACCCCGAGTTCGTCGACGACCGGGTTGCCGGCGAAGGCATCGAAATCGAGGACGTCGGTCAGCACCAGCGAGCCCCGGCGCTGGACGACGTGCGGGCAGAAGCCGTGGGTCAGCGGCAGGGTCCGGCCCAGCACGGGCAGTTCGCCTTCGGCGGGATTGGCGAGACCGAGAAAATACTGTTCGTCGCCGACCCAGTTGAGCATGGCGTAGGGAGTGCCGAGCACGTCGGCGACCTGCCGGGCGAAGGCGTCGAACGCGTCCACGGGCGGAGCCATGGGGTCGAAGAACTCGGGCAGTTGGCTCTGCCAGTCGGTGTCGTGCCTGGTGGTGGACAGGAGATCGGACGGAGCGTGGGGGTTCACAGCTGTGCTCCTTGGAGAACGGTGGCAGGGGTATACGAGTGGGTGAGCACGTGGTCGATGAGACGGGCGAGGATGCCGGTCGCGTCCGTGCTCAGGCGGGCGTCGCACAGCACGACCGGAACCGTGGATGGCAGCGCCAGGGCTGACGCGACTTCGTCGGGGTCGTAGTGGCTGGCGTCGTCGAACACGTTCACGGCGACCAGGAAGGGCAGACCGAGCTGCTCGAAGTAGTCGACTGCGGGAAAACTTTCGTCGAGGCGGCGGGTGTCGACGAGGACCACCGCAGCGAGGGCTCCTCGCGTGAGCTCGTCCCACATGAACCAGAACCGGGTCTGTCCCGGGGTGCCGAACAGCATCACGACCGCGTTGAGCTGCGGGAAGGTGATCCGGCCGAAGTCCATGCCGACGGTGGTCGCTGTCTTGTCGACCAGCAGGCTGAGGTCGTCCACGCCCTCGGAGACCCTGGTGATCACGGCCTCGGTGCGCAGCGGGGTGATTTCGGAGGCGGCGCTCACAAACGTGGTTTTGCCGACCCCGAACCCGCCGGAGATGACGATCTTGACGGGGGTGGGCTTCGCGCGGCGGAACCGGCGCGCCGGCCCGGGGTCAGAGCTTGAGGAGTCCATTGCGAAGGGCCTTCAGGAGAGCGACGTCGGGAAGGTCGGCGGAGTGCGGGGTGGTCACGGCGCTGAGTGCACCGATGTCGATCAGCCGGGACATGAGGATTCTGGTGATCTGGAAGGGCAACCCGATCAGGGCGCTGATCTCAGCGACGGCCAGGGGCTGTTCCCGGCACAACGCCATGGCCTGGTCGGCTTCCGGCGGCTGGCCGGAGGGCGGTTCTCCCTCGGCCCACAGCAGCGTCTCGATCTGCAGGTCGTTTGTGGGCCTGGTCTGGCCGCCGGTCAGGACGTAGAGGCTTGGGGCCTCGGTGTCCTCGACGGTCCAGGCCGGGCTGCTTGCGGACGCCATCTCACTGGCCGTCACCGGAAGGGGCCCCGCCCAGGCGGGCTGGTGTGGCCAGCAGCTCGCCCATCCGCCTGATCAGATTGACCATCGCGAAACCGACGGTTCCCTCATCCGCCCGGGTGTTGGTCAGCACCCCCAGGACGCTTTCGACCTTGTCCGGGTCGCGGCCCGCGTTCCGGGCCACCGCAGCCGGCGGGCTCCCGGCGCTCATGATGAACAGCAGGAAGTTGGTCTTCCTGATCAGGACCTGCTCGACACGGCCCTCACCGTCGTCGACTCCATGAGCGATCGAGTACAGGCCGTTGATCACCGCAGCCAGACGGTCCGCCATCAGACCGTCCATGCCCGGTCCCGCATGAGCCAGCCGCAGGCCGTCCTGCGAGCCGAGGAGGACGCCCATCACGTCGGGCACCTTGGCCAAGTCGTTGAGGAGCTCGTCCACAACCAGGTCCGGCTGGGCTGCCGTGGAGTCGGTGGTCATCGCAATTCTCCGTATCTCCGTACGTTGTACGGACTGGTGCTCAGGCGCGAGGCCAGGCACGAAGGATGGGTGGGGCGCGCTGCGGGGGGTCAGCTCGCGCTCCCCTCGGGCGGGCGTGCCTCACGCTCTGCTGCGGCTTGCTCCGCGCGATGCACGCCCTGGGCGAAGTTGCTGACGAAGGCCGGATCCGGCGGTGCCAGCGAGACGGGAGCGGTCTCAGGCACTGCAGGGTCCGCACGCTCATGGACCGTTGCCTGTGGCGTTCGCTGGGGCAAGCGGGGGCGAGAGCCGGGTGTTGCTCCCCGGGAAGGCGTTGCCCTGGTCGTCGCCGAAATGGCGGGTTGCTGAACCGGGGCACGCTGCGCGTCACGGTAGGGCAATGACGCCGCCCCCGCCGGGGCCGGGGCTGGGGGGCTGGGCCTCGGCCCGCCAGGCGGCCGGGGGCCGGGACGACCCGCACCCGGTACCGCGGCAACGTACGTGGCAAGCGCAGCATGGGACGCGGGCGCCGACTCGCCCGTCCAGAGCAGGAGCTTGTCCGGAACCACCACCAGCGCTGTCGTGCCGTGCATGAGATTCTGCTGCAGCTGCACGTGGATGCCGTACCGGCGGGCGAGTTTGGCCACCACGAGCAGGCCGGTCTGGCGCTGGGCCAGCTGCTCGGCCAGGTCCCTGTCCTGGGGATCGGCCAGCATCCGGTTGTAGCGGTCGAGTTCACCCTGGGCCATACCGATGCCCCGGTCCTCGATCTCCACAGCCAGACCCGCGGTGACCCTCGACGTGCGCACGACGACCTTGCTGTCCGGCGGCGAGCAGAGGGTGGCGTTCTCCTCCAACTCGGCCAGCAGGTGAATCAGATCGGGTCCGGCGAAGCCGGGTATCCGCACATCCAGGGTGGACGCATGCATGCGAACCCGGGCGTACTTCTCGATCTCGCCGGATGCGCCACGCAGCAGCTGGACCAGCCCGATGGGCTGGTTCAGTGTGCGGGCCTTCACGCCGCCCAGAACCGCGAGGCGTCCGGCCGACCGCCGCATGCGCTTGAGTAGATTGTTGACGTCGTACACGCGATACAGCAGATCCGGGTCCTGGACCTGATTGGTCAGCTCGGTCACGATGCCCAACGCGCGTACGAGCAGCAGGGTCATGCCCCCGGCGATATAGACGAGGGCTTGTGGCAGTTCCGCCTGCCGCCCGTTCACCACCGCCCGCCATGCCTCCGCGTGCAGCTGGAAAAGAGCGGCCTCAGCTTCGTTCCACGGATTGCTGCCAGAGCCCGCCTGTCCCGCGCTGGAGGCGGGAGGAGTAGGCAGCTCACCCCGGTTGAGCTGCTCAACAGCGGCGCCGATGCTCCTGCGGCCTTCCTCCACACCGGACTGGAAATGCCGCAGCCAGCCATGCACGGAATCGCTGTACTCGCTGCGCTGCCGGTGCAGCTCAGCCGCCGTGCGAACGGCCAGCCAGTCCGCGCAGACCAGCACGACCACGCTAACGGCTGCCACCACCGCTCCGATGATCCAGCCATCCACATGGGCGAGTGCCGTTTTGCCGGCGGCAGCCGCCACGCACAAGATCGCCGTGACCAGGAGGGCGGGTACGAGTACCAGAAGCCGTAACCGCAGGCGCAGCCCCTTCTCGGTGCGCAGCGGCTCAGCGCCGCGCGCACGCCGGGGCTGGCCACGTCGGTGACCGACTGGTCGCGGGCATGGCAGATCAGACATGGGTGACCTCGCGGAACGTGGTCCTGACAGGAATGGGGGAATGGCCGGCATGGGGGAGTGGCCGCCGGGGCACGCGCGCCAGACCGCAACCGACGAGGGAGACGGCGTACGGCCCGGGCCCACAGGGGCGTCCCGGCGGCCGGTCCTTATATGGATCCCGCTGATCATCTCGATCACGCTCTGCACGATGCGGCTGATAGACGGAGCGAGTGAGCTGTCGCAAAGATAGAAGCCGAGGAGCACGGCCGCTGTTGCGCGGCCGGCCTTGGGACCGCCTTTGCGGATCAGCGGCCACACCATGGCGGCCAGCAGTAACCAGGGAGACAGCGATGCTCACGGAAATGGGTTTTTGCTGGGCGAGTGCAACCGAGGGGCCCCGTGTTGCCAATCGGTCGGCGGCAATGGCCTTCGTAGCTACTGGACGTGAGGCAACTGTGCGTCTGAAGGATGACACGGCTGCGCAGCTGGTCACTGCATTGATCCGGGCGTGGCCGAGATAGGCCGCCGTGACGGCTGAGGCGGAAAACGGGGCGGGCACGATGTCCTCCGGGGGCGCAGACTTGTCGTCTCGCGTCATGTCCGCGACGCCCGGGTGGCCGTTTCCGACCTTCGTTGATTTTACAGGTAAACCAGGTAAGTAATCGACGCTCTCAGGTCATAAGCCTGTGAAAAATGCATGGCACACACGGGAGTTGGCGCCTGTAACGGTTAATTCAGCCGTTCTGTCTGTTTGGTGACGTCGTCAAAGTAGGTAGAAATTCCCTTCAAGCTGTGATGGCATCACCGGATCAACTCTGCGGGACTAGTCTACGGCGAGTCGGCCGCAAAGCTTGTCCATAGCGAAACGTTGTTCGGAGGCCGCCAGTTGGCTGCAGGCGTCACCGACGGCCATGCGGAAGTTGGATTCGGTGAGTTGCTGCCCCAGCTTTGGCTCCACTCGCTGTTTTCGGCTTCACGGCAGGGCCAGTTGCCGATTGGCGGTGACGGCATCGCGCAGGAAGCTCAGCTTCGAGTAGTAGGTGTGCTGGTGTGCCCAGCCGTGGGCGGCAAGGTAGCTCCGCAGCCATGCGTTGACGTGGTCCATCTCCCGCAGTACCTCGTCCCTGTCGTCGTCCAGGACACTGCGTGAGCGGCGGTACTCCAGTTCGCACTGGGAGAGCACCACGTTTGGCGCTGCCAGAAGGGCGCAGCGGTCGAAGAAGATGCCGTAAACGTGGCCGGTGCGCATGGACTCGCACTGCACGTCGTAGCGGACACGTTCGAAGGGCGGCATGGGCCGCACCTGAAGCCCGAGTTCCGAGCACAGGTACTCCTCGAAGCGGTCAGGAGCGACGTCAAGACCAGACGACAACTTCTCGCGGCGGGCGAAGGCGTCGTTGGTGAACCACTTGCGCTTGAGTACGTATCCGGCGGAGACGGTGGGGATGAAGGAGGCGTAGCCGACTTCGTTGCCTGGCGCGGTCACTTCGAACAGGTGGTTCTCGGTGTGGTGGATCTGGAACTCCTCCCGGTACTCCGGTCGGCAGTCCCTCAGCTCGCCGGCGCGCAGCGCTTTGAGCAGTTCCATGGAGGCCGCCCAGATGTCCGGTGCCGGGTCGAGGGTGTACTTGTACTCCAGCTCGGTGCCTGCGAAGTGGGTGCGGAAATACCGAAGGTGGTTGTTGAGGGCCATGCTCAGCTCGGCTCGGGCCGACAGCACTGGCTCCAGCCAGTGCAGCGACTCGACCGGGCCTTGTCCGACAGGCTCGCGGGTGGTGCGGACGAAACAGGCATCCTCGGGGTGGAAGCGGATCTGGGCGTACGCGTGGTAGCCGCCGGCCGGATGTTCGGCGAGGTAGCACAACGGGACGATCCCTGGGGCGGCGTCGGCTCCAGCCAGCTCCCGCAGGGCGGTTCCGGCGATGGCTTCGGAGAACAGGGCGTTCCCCTCGATCTGGCTGGCCCCGCGCCACGTGCCGTCCGCGCTCAGGGACTGAACGGGGCACTCGCCGAGCGCGTTCCAGCGGATCACCACGGTGGTGCTCGGTACACAGACTTCCTGCGGTGCTACTCGTACGAGCACGATGGGGTCGTTCGCCCTACGGGGCGCGGTCTGGTTGAGCAGATGGATTCCGCCAAGGACAACCCAGGCATGGCGTGTCGTCAAGCCATCACTGCGCATTACCGTCATTCCTCCTTCGGCCGGAGCCGTGTGAAGGCCGGCCGCCAGCTGTTGGCCGCTGCTCGACCGCTGCACGGGCCATGCCAGGCACCGGACACGGTCGAGTGTCCTGTTGTCTGTTTTCGCGGTGTGTGCGCGGCGTCGGCATAAGGTGAGCCGAGTGAGTCGTGGTGAACTTGAGAAGATGATCGTGGAAGCGGCGGCCGCGGACGCTCGTCTGGCTCCGTTGGAGTTCGATGACGCCCGGGTGTGGCTGGAGCAGGCTCGGCAGCGGCCTATGGAGCCCATGGCAGCTGAGGTCTGGGTGACCGACCCTCACCTCGACCACATCTTGCTGGTCAAGCACCGGGTGCGCGGATGGGTCCCGCCTGGCGGCAAGGTGGAGCAGGCCGAAACGCCGCGCGAGGCCGCGCTCCGCGAACTGCGCGAGGAGACCGGCCTGTTGGCCCAGCTGCTGCCCGAACCTGCGGCGGTGGCGGTCAGGTCCTATCGGGCCGACTGGTCCCCGACGCTCGGTCTCTCGTACGCCGCGATCGTCGACCGCCAAGTGCCGCTGGGCGGCGAGAAGGGCCAGCCGGCGGCTTGGTTCAGGCTCGACGAGGAGTGGGAGAGCGTCTTTCCGGAGGACCGCGCCCGCATCCTTTCGCACGTGCGGCGTCTGGTGGACGATCGTCCGGTCGGGGCTCGCTGACTGCTGCCAGATGCCACTCATATGACGTTGTCGATCTGGTCGAGGGCATCGTCCGGCAGGGTGACGAGTTGCAGGTCGTTGAGGAAGCGGACCCAGACCGGGGTGAGGCCAGGCTCCTGCTCGAACGCTTGCCTGCTGAGGTGTCCTTGCGCGTAGGCGGCGGTGCGCAGCGCGTAGGGCTGGAGCTGGTCGGGGTGTATCCATCGGGGGGCGCGTACCTCCCGGGGCGAGGGGCGGAGGGGACCGGATGCTTGAGCCTCGAAAACCCACCAGCGATGGCCGACCGGTCCGGTTGGTCTGCGGCGGCACCGGTTGGGCCGCCACGTGGCCAGCAGCGGGTGTAGGTGGGTCACGGTGAGGCCGACTTCTTCGCCGGCCTCAGCCTGCGCGGCCTCCTCGGGGCTGCCGTGCTGGTCGACGTGTCCGGCGACCGGGGCGATCCCGGCGGGCGGTGTCGCGCGTTCGAAAACCAAGAGTCCCGCCGGTGAGGAAATGAGTACTCCGACGCTGGTGTGATCACAGTGGTCTTCCCCGGTAGTGCCAGGCCGGGCGGTCACTGCGGTCCGCCCGGCCGCTGGGCGACCACGACGAGCCAGCTCGTGATGGTCGGCGCATCGGGGGTGGTCAGGGCGTACGCGGCGTCCAGAATCTTCATGCGCTGGGCGTGCGTGAAGTCGCCGTCGGGGCGGCCGAAGACGGGAATGGACAGCCATGCCTTCTTCTCTTTCATGGTGCTGCGGTGGGCGGTGACGTCCGTGGCCACAATGGTCATGCCGACCTCGGTCAGGCGCTGGGTGACCGTCTCGGGTGGCAGTTTGGGGGAGCTGGTGACAGCAGGTGGCGGGGTGTAGCCGTGGTCGCGCTCGGCGATTTCGTGGATGAGGGTGTTGAGCGACGGACCAGTGCGCGCGGTCAGCTCGTCGGAGTGGCGGACTCCGGCGAAGCCTCCGCCGATGTTGAACACGAACCGGCCGCCCGGGCGCAGGGCTTGGCGGACCGCGGTGAACACCGTGGTGATGTCGGTTTTCCAGATCGCCGAGTTGCACACCACGGCGTCCACACTGGCGGGCGGGACGTGGGCGGCCAGGGTCTCCGCCGCAGCGGTGATCCACGTCAGGCGGGGGTCGGTCAGGGTGCGGCGGCCGACGCGCTGCATCGCCGCGGCGCTGTCCAGGGAGAGGACCTTCGCCTCGTGCGGGACCCGTTCGAGGATTGCGCGCGCGGTTGCACCGGCACCGCCGCACAGGTCGACCACCAGGCTGGCGCCGGATAGACCGGCCCGGTGGGCGAGATCGCGGCTGGTCGCGCTATACATGGGAAAGGCGCGGGTGAAGGCGGCGTACGCCTCGGCCGTGGTGTCATCGTCCCAGCCGAGCACGGCGTCCTGGGGTGCCACGGTGGCGGTACCTCGCTTTCCGGGGAGCAGGGCCCGGCCGCAGCGGGCCGGGCGGGTCAGGCAGTGTCAGAAGAGGGCGGACTGCACGGCGGTGGACGGGGAGGCGAACGCCCCGAGGGCGAGGCGACGCCCCTTGAGGGCGCCGAGGTCGAGCAGGTAGCGCAGTTCGTCCTCGCCGTCGAGGGTGGCCAGGACCTGGGAGCCGATGCAGGCGACGGGGGTGAAGCCGTGCTCGCCCGCGCGGAGGTCGTGCGGGTACAGCGCCCGCTCGGCGTCGGCGCGCAGGAAACCCCCTTCCCCGGGCGGCGTCCACGGCTCCGGGGCAGCGGGGATGTTCATGGCGTCCAGAGCTTCGATTGCGGCGTCGAGGTGTCGTTTGTGGGCGAGTTGTGCTGGCACGAGGTTGCGCATGGCGGCCAGGGAGTTCAGCTTGGCTGCGGCCCGGACAGTCTGGGTCAGGTTGAGGCGGCGGGTGAGGGCGTCCTCCAGGAAGCGCACCGTGTGTCCGTCGGGGCTCTGGGTGAGGAAGGTGGCCACCAGGGCGCCCTGCTCATCCAGGCGGGAGCGCTTGCGTGGTTCGGCGGCGGTGCCAACCTTGGTCGTTCCATCGGCGAAGGTCGCCAGGTACAGCCAGTGCGGCTGCGCCATGTAGGCGACAAGGGCTTCGGGAGCGTGGCCACCCTGGTGGAACTGGTGGGCGTAGTGGAAGTCGTCCTGGCCGGCGCAGCGGACGCACTGGCCGCTTTGTCTGGCGCGGGCCCGGTCGGGGCAGGCGGCGGCTTCGACGTGGTGGGTGTCGGTGAAGCGGTACCAGCCGGTGCACCACCGGTCGGTGTCGCTCACCTGGTAGCCGAGGTGCTGGTTCATGATCTCGGCGTAGACGAGTGGCCCGCCGGGCAGCGGGGCGAGCAGAAGACGTGGATCTCCCGTCGCCCAGGTGACGCCGTGGCACACGTAGGTTCCGCTGGTGGGCAGGGCCTGGGGCATGGCGCGTTCCTCGCTGGTGGGCGGTGGGTCAGAGGTGAAGGTGCAGGCGCTTGGCAAGCGCGGCAGCGGCGGTCTTGAACACGTGGTCGCGGTCCATGTCGGTGACGTCCAGCGACAACCATCCGCCGGGCTGCTCGTAGTTGCGCAGCTGGGCCAGGACGGTGTCCTGGTATCGGATGAAGTCCTCGTCCGCGGTGCCGGAGTGGCCGGTCTCCACGGGGCTGAATGATCCCTTGCGGGCGAGGGCTTCGGCCGCGCTGATCCGCAGGAAGATCACCAGGTCGGGTTCGGTGAGGTGAGCGAAGACCTGCTCGGCCAGGCGGGTGGAGACGTCGGGGTTGACCGCGTAACGGGCGAGGATCTTGTGGTGGGCGTTGTCGAGGATCACGTGGGTGCCCGCAGCGAGCGCGGGCTGGACGATGAGCCGGTCCTGGAGCGTGTACCAGGAGGCAAGGGCCAGCAGCCAGTAGTGGTCGCCGCACGCCTGGGCCACGCGGGAGTCACGACGGTAGACGAGCTCGTTGAGGCGGTCGACGTACGCCGACAGGTCGGCGTCCATAGGGACGTCGGTGCTGTGCTTGCCGACGAGGACCGCCTTGTGACCGGCCTCGTTGAGCGCCTGGTGCAGGCAGGCGGCGAGGGTGGACTTTCCCGCGCCGTCGATGCCGGTGACCGTGATCTCACGGCCGCGAGCCGCAGAGGGTACTGGGGTCGTCATCGGACTCCTTCTGAGGTGCGGGGCGGGAGGTCGGCTAGGCGGCCGGTGATGATGCCGCGGATGCGGTCGATCAGGACGGCACGTCGGCGCAGGACGTCGAGGTGCCGCTCATTGGACAGGTCGGCGGGGTAGTGCCGGGCCAGGTTGTTGGAGATGACGTGGAGATAGCCGAATCTGATCCCCGCCTGGCGTGCAGCCGCCCCCATGGGGCCGATCTCCGGGTCGACGAAGTCGTACTCGGCGTGCTTGACCAGCCAGTCGCGGTTTTCCAGCAGGATCGACGGCGAGGTGGCATGCAGTCCGCTGTGCACACCTGCCTGGGCGGCGGCGAAGTCGCCGAAGAAGTCGTCCCAGGAAACCAGCGCACCGCCCACGAGGCTCGTGTTGCCGGTGGCCAGCCACGTGTTCGGCTCGATGCCAGGGTTGAGGGCCCCGACCTTGCCGACGTAGACGACGTCGTGGGCGCCGAGCGCGGCCAGGCGGGCCACGACCTGCCCGGCGACGTCGCCCCAGATGCTGTGGAGGAATCCCAGGTACACCACCCGACGGCCAGCGACCTCGGCGCGCTGCCAGGCATAGCCAGGCCCGCGAGTCCACACGCCGTCGTCGGGGGCGAGGTACTGAAGGCCCCAGCCGACGATCACGAGGTCGCCGTCCAGGCCGAGGTCGAGCCCTTCGACGGCCCTGCAGCACTCGTCCTGCCCGGGCGGCTGGTAGGTGACCGCGCAGGCCGGGCGGCCGGTCATGGCCAGATAGGTGGCGATGATCAGCGCATAGTGCTGGACGTAGTCGGCGCCGGGGAACGCCTTGATGATCAGGTCGTTGCCGTGGACCTCGGCGGTGGGTCGCTCGATGTTGAACAGCTTGCCGGTCTTCTCGTGGCGGGAGATCACAGCCGTGCGGTCGTAGCCGCCGATGACGCGGATGCTGCCCCAGTCCCGCTCCTGGATAAGGTGGTGGACCTTGATCGTCAGGTAGCGCAGCAGGCTGTCCCACCCCATGGTGTGGCCGTCGGCCTGGATCGGGGCCGCGCGCAGCAGCCCGGGGGCCGGTTCGGCAAGCAGGGTCATCGGCGCTCCTGGGCGATCGTGACGCTGCTGCCGGCCGCCGCGCGGACGACGGCGATGTTGTGCCGGATCAGATCGAAGCGGTCCTCGGGGATCGGGCCGAGCCGCTCGATCCGGGGGGTGGAAGGCTTCTCGTAGGGGCCGTCGGGCAGCAGGGCGATCCCCATGGCACCGAGGATGACGGGGGCCGCGCCGTCCACGGAGGCGATCCAGTCGTGCTCGCGCTGCTCGACGAGCTCTAGGTGGCCGGTGCGGCCCAGACCAAGCAACCGGTAGACGAGGCGCTCCTCGACCAGGCCGTGCTCTTCCAGATAGGCGGTGGCCGCCCAGCGGGTGCGGCACAGTTGCCTGTTCGGGTCGGGTCGGCGCGAGGCCGGCAGAGAGATGGCCCCGGCCCAGTCACTTGAGACGAGGGCGTCATAGGTGCGCAGCCACTCCTCGTCGTCCGCGGCGTGCAGCACCGCACACAGCCGGAAGGCGTCGCCGGCCAGGTCCTTGATCTCCTTGGCTGCCAGCTCGCTCGCCTTCACCGTCGCCGCACCATCGCGCATGACGTCCGGCAGGATGATTTCCTTTGCCCCGACCGCCCGCCCGGCGTCGACCAACTGGGCAGCGGGCAGGGCGTACCCGAGGTCGAAGACGCCGTTGTCGACGATGATCTCCGCTCCGCGCTCGGCCTCGCGGGCGAAGAAGGCCCGGTAGGCGGCATCGGACAGGACCCGCTGGGCAGCTACGTGGTGGACGCGGGCCGGCTCCTGGGCAACAAACTGCTCCAGATAGGCGGGCGGAGCGATGACGGAGAAGTCGATGACCTGGGCCATCACAGTGCTCCCCACTGCCAGGCGGCGACGGAGAAGAACTGCTGGGACAGGACCGGGTCGGTACCGAAGCGCCCGCCGGCGTGCACGGTGGTGGTCCGAGCCTCCTCCATCCGTACCCCGCGCATGCTCATGCACAGATGGGTGCCGCGGACGGCGACGGCGACGTCCTCGCGCCCGATCACGCCAGTGAGTGCCTCGGCGATCTGCCGGGTGAAGCGCTCTTGGACCTGGAGCCGTCCGGCATGTGCCCGCGCGATCCGCCCGAACTTCGATAGCCCGACCACCTCGCCGTCTGGTATGTATCCGGCTGTGACAGCGAGGTTCATGGGGAGCAGATGGTGCTCGCATACGCTCCACACGCTCATGCCGCCCACCACCACCAGCTGGTTGCTCAGGTGCGATTCGGCGAAGCAGGTCGCCGTCGTGGAGTTATTAGAGGACAGCAAGTCGCTCCACCAGGCGGCGACGCGGTCCGGCGTTCCGATCAGGCCCTCGCGGGTGGGGTCCTCGCCCAGTTCGACCAGGAGTTGACCGATCAGGTCGGCGACCCGGCCGGTGTCGATGTGCGAGACGGGCATGGCGGGCTCCGGTACGGCGTCTGCCGGGCCGGTGATGGGGCTGACGACAACGTGCGTCATGGGCGTCTTCTCGCTTCCAGGGACGGCAACTGCTGCGAGTGAGCGGGTGGGAGTGGTTCAGCGGCCTCGCGCGTCGGGGAAGGCCAGTACGTGCAGACGGGTGGTGAAGTGCCAGTGCCGGGCCGCAACCGCGTCCGCGAGGTCGCGCGTCCGCGCGATGATCACCTCCACGGTGGCGCCTTCCGGCATGATCCACACCGGCGCGAGAGCGTGTGCGTCGGCGAGGTCGGCGATCCGGTCCAGATCGCGCACCGATGAGGCAACGAATTTGAAGGCGGCCTGTCCGGATCCGACGAATGCCTCCAGTACGTCGGGCACGATGCTCTTTGCCTCCTCCTCCCCGAAGCTGACGAGCTTGGGCGAGACGTTGAAGCGGACGCCCTCGACCAGGAGCGCTGGGTCGGGCTTGAAGGTGCCGTTCGTCTCGATCTCGATGCGCTTCCCCGCCGCGAGCAGGCGTTGGACGAGCGGGATCACCCTCTGCTGCTGGATCAGCGGCTCACCGCCGGTGATCACCACCAGTTCGACGGGCGAGGACGCGGCCCAGGCAACCAGGTCTGCCACCGATCGCTTCTCCGACTCCTGGCTCGGGTCGAACCGACTCCAGTCCCAGGTGTACTTCGTGTCGCACTGAGCGCAGGTCAGGTTGCACCGGGACAGCCGGATGAACAGGGCAGGGTGGCCACAGCTCGGCCCCTCTCCCTGGAAAGTCGGCTTCTCGACACCGAAGCATTCCGCAATGATCAGCCGGAAGTCCGCTTGGGATTCGGCGAGTTGCGCCAGTACCGGCCCCCGCGTGGTCACTGCTCCTCCACGTCGAACCTCGCCCAGCTGCGCTCGGTCTCCCGGACGATGACCGAGACCAGGCGCCCGGGGATGTGCGGCTCAAGGTTCTGAATGAACCAGCCAGCCAAGAACTGCGCCAAGCGCTCTGATGTCGGGTCGAAGGGCAAGATCTCATGCAGATTGCGGTGATCGAGTTCGGTGTCCAGGAAGAATTTGAAGGGGGCGAGGGCTCCGAAGTCGGTGACGAACCCCGGGGCTTCCAGAGTGGAGGCGCTCAGGGTGACCTCTACCTCGTAGCTGTGCCCGTGCTGGCGGTTGCACTTGTGGTCGGGGGGAAGTCCGGGCAGCCGATGGCCGGCTTCGAACGTGAACGTCTTGCCGATCGTGGTTGTGCCCGGCGGCAAACTGACGGAGGCGAGGACGCTGGTCACAGAACGCTCCTTTCGGGAGATCGCGAGGAAGTGGTGCGGTGCTCGGCGTGGGTTAGAAGGACGGAGGAGCAACGGATGGTCAGGTCGCATTCCGCTCCACCTCGCCGGTGATCGTGCGGAGTTCGGGCAGACGCCACGACGGACCGTCCGGTGCGCCGAGCCACAGCATGTGTTCGGTCTCCGTGATCGTGACGCCCAGCTGCTCAACCTCTGGTTCTCGTGCCGCGTGCCACTGACCGAGTACGTCGAACAGATCGGAGCCGAGATCGCGCGGGCCCCATTCGTAGATGCGGGGGGAGTGGAGGAAGACCACTGCCCGAGACGCCTGATGGTCATGAATACGAAGGCGGTCGGCAACGTCGCCTTCGAGCTGCGCGACGCCGCGCACGACCTGCATCCGAAGGTCAGGGCGGAGGAGACCGGCGAACAACCGGGCCGCTGGCCTTATGTTCGCCCCCCTCGCGTCCATGGCTTCCGACGCCCTTGGGCTGCCCTGTGACTCGACGGGGACGCCCTCACTAGGGCGATGCTCGCGAAGCCATACGGTTTGCGGAACCGGTCCGGCGTGGAAACGTCCACTGGCCGATGCCCCGTCCCGCGCCACGGTCAGGACGAGCAGAGTGCTGGATCCGCCCAGAGCGGTACGGACGGGCAGGCACAGTCGGCCACCCGGACGAACCCGGGTGACCCACTCCCAGGGCACACGGCGTACCGCACGATGGGACAGAAGCCCGTGGAACGAACTCGCCGGCCCTAAGGTCCCGGCGTCGGGCCCGCTGACCACCCGAACCCGCGGGTAGGGGCGTAGGCGCTGCCGGGCAATCTCGGCAAGACGTTCTGTGTCCGCGACCGTCACCACCTGGCCGCCCTGGAGAAGGTGGTCCAGAGAGGCTGCTGTCCAGCCGCAGTCCGTGCCGATCTCGGCAATAGCCGTCCCTGGGACGGGAGCGAGCGCGGCCATGCGTGCTGTGGCGTCTTGTTTGGACGGGATCACTCCCGTGACGATGCCGGGGCCGCCCTCCCCACCGTCGTCGACGTCGAACACGAGCATCTCGGAGCGATGGACGAACTTCGCCCACTCGCCGGCGTTCTTATTCCGGTCCACCCTGCGCCAGCGACCACCTCTGTGCGTACGGATCACATTGGGCACGAAGTCCTGCCGCCGATCGCAGGTGAACATGTTCCCCGCGTGCTGGTGAACGTGGCCACTGCCCGGTCGTAGGCTGCCGGCCTCGACGCGGGCGTTCATGCCTGTCCCGCCACGGCGACGACGTCTCGGGAGTTTTCATGGTTGGTCGCGTGTCCCAGGAGACGGAAGTGCCACCCTCGCGTGACCGCGTGGGCAGCCGAGGAAGCGTCCAGCAGGCGTCGAGCGTTCTTGCGCACGTCGTCCAGCGGACGCTGCTCGTCGGCCGCGATCTCCTCGACGGTCTTTCCGCCAGCGAGCCCTGCCAGAACGGTGCGCTGCTCCTCGGGCAGCTCGGCCACGTGGTCTGCGGGCTCGGGGATGTCCAAGTGCCCGTGGTAGGCGAGGTCCACCATGCCCGCCCGCTCCGACGTCCCGAGCTTTCCGCCGATCCGGAGGATGTACGTCTTGATCGTGCTGTCGGACACTCCCATGTCGCAGGCCGTCTCTGCGGTCGTCTTGCCCTGGGAGATGCCCAGCAGAGCCTCCCGCTCCTGAGGGGAAAGCGGCGGCGAGACGATCTCGTCCGGGGCTGGCATGGTCCTACTCCTTCGGTGTTCTGGCAAAGCTGCCGTCATATCGGGGCTGGCCCACTTCGCTGGTCGGCTCGTTGGGGCGTGAGCTACGACCCGCCGTAGAGCTGCAAGTCGAGTGCGGCGAGGATGCAGACGGTGGGCAGGCTGATGGCGGCAGCGAGGAGGACGGCGCACCCGTGCGCGCGAGCCTGTCGCCAGCCACGTCGAATGCGGCCTGGGGCCGGTTCGTCTCTCCGGGGTGAGCCCGAATTCGGTGGGGAGGCCGGGCGACGGCGAATCCGCTGAGGGTGGGCCTCGCGATAGGACCTGGTCATGTCACTCACCGTCCCGCTCGTAGTCCTGTTCGGCGTAGCGCAGCAGGGTCTCGGTGTGGACTGCGAGACGGAATGTGTGCTCCCTCGCCGCCTTGAGTCCATCGCCCGGAGCGACGTCGCGGGCCTCCTGCGAGCGCTCGATCGCCTCACTGCAGGCGGACCACCCGCGACTCCCGGCGGGGAGCGATTCCAAGTGGATCGAGACGTAGGGGACGAGCGTCGTGATGTAGGCGCCGAGCGCTCGTGTGACCGCCGCGAGGGTGTGCGGATGCGGGTACACCCCCGCTTGCTCCCAGGACTTCGCAGCACGAATGGCTTCGCGGATACGCGTCGAATCGAACCCGGTGCACACAGTCCTGCCCCAGCTGTTGACCATGTCGTCAGAGGCGTCGATAGCAGGAAGGACGGCTAGCAGCTCCCGCCCGACCTCGGACATCCGCCGATGCAGGGACACCGCACGCACGGCGTCGCCGGGAATCTCCTCGTTGAGGAGGGCACGCACGCGTACGACCAGTCGATCGTCCGTCAGAGGAGGCTCGTTGGCGTCGACGGGAACGACTGCACCGAGCAGCCGCATCAAGTGGCCACGCATGAGCAGCAGTTGGACGTGTCGCTCGTCCGGGTCTTCGCTGACAGAGGCAGTCTCAGTGAAGACCAGTCTGGTCACTTCGCGATGAAGGGCCTCCTGCGCCACGAGAGGCAACGGCCCAGGCGCGAGGGTCAATACAACCATCCTCAGGTCACGGCCCGGTTCCCTGAGTGAGCCCTCCGGCCAGGACGCGCCGGCCACTTGCCCGCCGCCTCCCGTGGGGGACGAGGTCGCGGTGCGAGGCATAGGAGGAACTCCATTGGTGAGATCTGAAGTTGGTGATGGCGGTGTTGCCTCGGCGGCTCCCGCAGAGGAGCCACCGAGGCATTTCGAGCCGCCACTCGCCGACAAGGGCGGTTCGTCCGGGTGAAGCACGGCGCAGCGTGCTACATGGGCATACTCCAAGGGGCGCGTAGACACCGGTACCGCGCTGCAGGACCCGGTCGGGACGTCCTGGGACGTTTTGCTGGTTGCACAACCAGTAGGACCGAACGACCGAACAACGGTGAGTCGTTGCGTCTGAGCCGTTCTGTCGCTCCCTCCAGGCGACGCTGAAGTCACGGGAGGGGGCGGGGATACAGGTAGTGGACTCACTACCTCGGTGGAACATCGCTGGCTTAGTTCTGCGGCTGCTTCTCGCGTGACTGCGATCATCACGACCTCCTCGCAGGGACGTGGAAGACGCACCACGTCGACCTGCCGTCGTCGCTGACGCCCCAGTCCTGTGCGAGGACAGCAACGAGGAACAGCCCGCGACCGGAAACATCTTCAGCGTCAGCGAAAGTGAGCTTGGCCGGCGCCGGGTTGTCGTCTGTGACTTCGACCCGTACCTCACCGCAGGAGTAGAGGACCGTCAACTCGATGTCTCCGTGCCCGTGCTCGATGGCATTAGAGACAAGCTCGGAGACGGCGAGAACGATGTTCTCCGCGCTTGCCCCGGATACTTTCCACATCCGCAGGTGGGCTGCGGTGATCCGGCGCATGCGTCCGACCCGGGCCTTGTCGGGGGTGAAGGCCACCGCGAAGCCGAGGGCGGATTGATGCGCGAGTTCTGCTGCGACCATGGCAACGGCTGTGGCCGGGCTCATCGAGGGCTGGTCCCACCGCGCGA
The DNA here is from genome assembly GCF_053592555.1 of Streptomyces sp. NPDC002643. Taxonomy (NCBI): domain Bacteria; kingdom Bacillati; phylum Actinomycetota; class Actinomycetes; order Kitasatosporales; family Streptomycetaceae; genus Streptomyces; species Streptomyces sp. NPDC002643. Next base: position 134,134 of record NZ_JBSFVY010000015.1, on the reverse strand, counting down.
CTGCAGGTCGATGCCCCCAAGCAGCGCGGCGCTCAAGACGGTGCATCTGTCAGTAGAGGAGTTCATTGTGGGGGTGCTCCCGCTCGTCGAGTAGCCGGCCTGCAAGAGCAAACCGCCTAATCGCGGTGGCTGGAATGGGGCCAGGGGCCCGGAGGCGGTCAAGGTGGTCAAAGATCGTCTGCGGTCGTCGACGCAGGTGGGCACGCGCTGGATGGGTACGTGTGGCCCCGCCTCGTCAACGTTGTGCGCTTGGCGTGGATCCAGTGCACTGCGAACGGCGGGGGTACAGACAGGTGAAAGCGCCGGATACCGGTGGTCGTGGCCCCGGTGATTTTTACCTTCGGGGTGTCGTCCCGGCTGACCGCACGGATACCTTGCGGACGTGGGAGAGAATCGTGAGCTTGCTGCCGCCATGGAGGAACTCGACATGAGCCAGGCCGAGTTAGCGCGTCGCGTGAATGCGGAGACTCAGCAGCTCACGGGCAGGGAAGGCAGCCTCACGGACCGGGACATCCGGCGTTACCTGCGCGGCGAGACCTCATGGCCGCAGCACAGACAGCGCATCGGACTGGAGCGGGTATTGGGCCGCCCGGCCACCGAGCTTGGATTCACCCCCCGATCGCGCAGGGCGCGACAATCAAAAGCGGAGGACCCAGTGCACCGCCGTACCTTCCTTGTCGCAGCGACCGGAACGGCCGTCGCCGCTGCCACTCCGGCACCACGCCCGCGGCTGGGGCAGGCCGATGCTGACCGGTTCCATGGCGAGTACAACGAGCTACTCCATGATGACTCGCAGCTTGGCGGTGCGCGGAAGATCGAGAACAAGGCGGTCGAACTCGCGACACGTGTCCAGTCTTCGCTTGCAGGCGGCGGTGCCTCCGACCGGATTCGCCGTCAGATGTACCGGCTCGCGTCCGACGTGACGTGCTCGGCGGCCTTCGCCGCCATCGACGCGAGCGCGCCGCAGCGTGCACGTGCCCACCTCGACAAGGCGCTCACCCTCGCCGTTCTCGCTCGTGACAGCGAGACCATGTACCGAGTGTGGGATCACCAGATGCTCACCTCCAGCCAGCGGGAGAATCACGCGGAGGCGGCGGCTGGCGCGGAGGTGATGAAGCGCTCGTCGGTCGCGCGGCGCGACCCGTTGTACGCGTCGCTTGGGCACATGCGGCACGCTAACGCCCTGGCCAGGTTGCATCAGCCCACGGATTCCTTGCGGGCTTTGGACTTTGCGGAGAAGGCGTTCGGCAGGGCCGGGGGCGAACAGCCGCCGGAGTGGATCGCGTTCTACAGTCAGGCCGAGTTCGATGCCCTGTCGTCGTACGTGTGGACGGCGCTTGGGGAGCACGAGCGGGCTGAGTTCTGCCTTCACCGCACCCTCGCCGCCATCCCGGATGGGATGGTCCGTAACAGAGCCCTCTACACGGCGCACCTGTCGCTGGCTCAGGCGAGACAGGGAGAACTGGAGCTGGCCTGCGCGACCGGGAGGCGGGCGTACGAGATGCTGCTGCCGTCGTCCGGGTCGCAGCGTACGACGAACACGCTCGCCAGAACACGGCAAATCATCGAGGCCGCGGGTACCAGAGCGCCCGAGGTCGTGAGCTGGATCGAGGAGTCCCGTCGATGGACCTGAAGTGCTACACCCATGCCGACGCACGAGACGTCCGCTCGATGCTCCTGGACATCCACGACGAGGTGTACGCGAACGATCCCGACCCGTTCCACTCCCGCGAACGGTTCTCGTACTTCGTGGACCTGTGGTCGGCGAGGGAGGGCTGGCTGTGCGTCTCGGGGTGGGAGAACGGTGGCCCGGTCGGGTATGCGTACGGCTCGGAGTTTAAACCGGGCGGCTGGTGGAAGGGCTCGGACCGGCCCAAGGACGTGCGCGGCCGGATCTTCGCCCTTTCCGAGCTGATGGTGGTGCCCCAGTGGCAAGGTACCGGTCGCGCAGAGCGGATTCATGACGCGCTGATTCAGTCGGTCGATGTCGACTTCGTGACGCTCCTCGTCGACTCCGCGCATCCCAAAGTGCAGGCTCTGTACGAGAAGTGGGGCTATGAGAAGCAGGACGAGGCCAAACCGTCTGACGACTCCCCGCTGTATGCCCTCATGGTCAGGCGTCTGGTGCCTTGAGACTGTCGAACGCAAGCGGCTAGGGGGTGTTGCGTTGAAGTTGTGGCCGGCCTGGGGCTACCAGCGAGTGGAGGTCGGTCAACGTGGTCAAAGATCGGGTTCACTAGTGAGGGCACGGGGATGGCACGCGAGCGGAACGAGAAGCTAGCCGCACTGCTGGAGGAAGCTCGCTGGTCACGGGCCCAGGCCGCCGCGGCGTACAACCGAGTTGCCGAGGAGACACTGAACGGCGCGATCCGGGAAAACTCCAAGATCGGGCGCTCCCACGTGAGCATGTGGGTGGGAGGCACTCAGCCGACGGGAATCGCACCCGATATCTTGTGCCAGGCGCTGTCCCGTCGCTTGAAGCGTGAGATCACGCCACAAGAGATCGGGCTCGCAGCTTCTACCTCACCAGCGCAGGGGGCGCTGGACTGGCGCGTCGATCCGTTGATCACGCTGAACGACATAGGGAGTGGCGTGGACCCGGACCGGCGCCGGCTGCTGGCGGGCGGAGTGTACTCTGCAGCGGCCCTGATCCTGCCGGACCAGACGTGGTGGGACGCCATGTCGCGACCACCAGCCGAAGAGCCGTCGACAGGCAAGCGCGTCGGCTTGGGAGACGTCGAGACCGTACGAGAACTGACCCTGGCGTTCTCACGTATGGACCAGCGGCGCGGCGGCGGCCATGGTCGGCGCGCGGTCGACGAATACCTGCGGCATGAGGCCCGCAACTTCCTACGGGGCAGGTTCACTGACGACGAGACCCGGCGCACCATGTTCGCGGCCTCCGCCGAACTGGCGTATCTGTCAGGCTGGATGGCCTTCGACAACAGCGAGCATGCCATCGCCCTCCATCGCTTCAATACCGCAGTGAAGCTGGCAGCGCGCTCCGGCAACGCACCCCTGATCGGACACATACTTCGAGCCATGGCGCACCAGGCACTCGACCTAGGTTTCCGGCGCGAAGCCCTTCAGATTGCGCAGGCTTCGGTGCACGGTGAGCGGTACGCAGCCGCCACGCCCCGGGAACGCGCCCTGCTAGGTGTAGTGCACGCGCGGACTCTCGCCGCCAACGACCACAACCAAGAGGCGGTCCGGGCCCTGCTGCGAGCGGAGGACGATCTGTCGAACGCCCACGACGGCATTAGGGAGCCGGACCGCACGTTCTTCTTCGGCGAGGCGTCGTTGGCACACGAAACTGCATGCACACTGCGGGATCTCGGTGATCACCAGCGGGCGATCAAGGAGTTCCGGCGCTCCGTGCGCACGCGTGGAACTGCGTTCCGACGGACGCACGCGGTAACCCTCGGGTACATGGGCGCGACGCAGATCGCACAAGGTGGCGTCGAAGAAGCCTGCGCGACATGGACCAGCGTCCTGGACGCCATGGAGGACGGGATCTACTCCGGCCGTGCGCGGCAGAGGGTTGTTGAGATACGACAACTTCTGTCGCCCTACCGGAAGCGCGGCATCCCCGCGGTGGGCGTACTCGATGCCCGCGCGGCGGCGTATCTGGCCCAAGTAGATTGATCGCAAGTGTTGTTGAGACCAAGTCGAAAGGCCGGACTATGACTTTGGAGATCAAGTCGATCGGGGAAGTTGTCGCGGGCCGCAGGCAGGTCGCCGATGACTATTGGGGTGGCGTCGAGTCGGCAATTCAGCTCGACGAGGATAAGTTTCCACTCGACTCTGTGCAGGGTCTGGAGGAATTCTCTCATTTGGTGGTTGTGTGGCACTTCGACCAAGCGTCCCAGAACGACGTCGAGTACCACGCCCGCAGCCCGCGCGGGAACACGCAGTGGCCGGCGACAGGCACCTTCGCGCACCGCAACCATCGCCGCCCCAATCAGCTTGCGCAGTCCTTCCCCCGCCTGTTGGGAGTCGACGGCCTTCGTCTGCGGGTGACCGACCTAGACGCCGTGGTCGGTACGAAGATTTATGACCTGTCTCCGTTCTTCATTGAGATGGGGCCGCGCGGCCCGGTTCACGAGCCGGCATGGCCTGGCGAGATGCTGGAGAACTACTGGGCGCAGAAGGGCTGACCCTCGGTGCTCGGCAGGTCCAGCTGCTCGGCCCGGTCTCATGCTGGCCGCGCGACCGGGGCACGGCGGTCAGACGGCGAAGGCGACGTAGGTGCCGAGGGTGAGGCCGGAGAAGGTGATGAGCTGGCGGGGCTTGAGGCAGGTGAAGGCGGCGTGCATGCCGATGCCGGCGACGACCGCGTACGGCATCGTCTGCTCGATGAGCAGCGCGGGCGGCAGCGCGATCTCCGCCGCGATGACGGTGGCCGCGACCGCGCGCCAGAGGCGGACGTCCCGGTCAGTGAGGTTGCCCGCATAGTGGTGATGGGGCTATTTGGTTCAAAGATCCCTATCAGCGCTCCTCTGCCTCCAGTACGGCACACGAGTGGTTGGCCACCAACCGCACCAGCCTCTCGTCCGCGGCCGTGTGATCGCGCAGGTACCGAGCCCCGTCAAGCGGGTGGAACCCGGTCACGGCCAGGCTCGGTGCGTGGCCGATGTCGTGCAGCATCGCCGCCGCCCACAGCAGATCGGCATCGCCGCCAAGAATTCCGGCCAGGGAGCCGGCTCTCGCTGCAACGCCCTGAGAGTGTGCCCAGCGCCGGGGCAGGGGCTCGGCCAGGAGGGACTCGGCCAGGCTACGAGCCCATACGGTGAGATTCATGCCCGCAGGCTATGCCGAGCGGCACTGTGGCGAGTGGTGATCAGCAAGTCGTCCCGGGACGTATGGGCAATCACAGCCGCCGCTGGACGCCTCCAAGTGGCTGCTTCGTCCGCTCACAGCAGACGAGAAAGAGCCTCAAGGGACTGGAACCTTGCCCGGGACCATGTCAACGTACAACGTCCCGCAAAAAAGACCAGGTCAACGTAGGAATTCCGGCATCCGGGACGCCTCGCAGCAGGTGGTAGCCACGCAGTTTGTACCCGCATCCTACTCGGTCTTGCCACCGAGGCCCGCCCCAAGGAGGCCCGCCTGTCGAGCCGTCCACTTCACTGCCCCCGCCCTATTGGCGCTCGGCGCCCTGAACGCGTGGACCGCGCAGCGGCGTCACGATCGCGACGCCTTCTCCACGGCACTGCGCCTCTGCGCCTGCGTGGCAGGGCTGTTCGGCGAGGACCAGGTGTAGCGCGGCTACCGCCGTGACCGAGTGGTCCTCGCACACATCGGGATGCGCCCCGGAGCTGCAACCCGGCAGGTTGCCTGAGCCGTTGGCTCCTCTGAGCGCGTCCTGGCTCGCAAGCTCGACCGGCTCACTGACGATGGGCTCTTGGTGCTCGTCATTGGCGGCGAAACCCCGGTCTCCGGTCGTACCGGCTGGCCTCCTGAGCTTCGTCCGCTGGGAGCAGCCCGTGAACCTCCCCATCTGGGCGCGCAACATAGCCGACGATCGCCGGTTAGCCAAACCGGCGATCGTCCGGAGTATTGATGTCGTTCGCACCGGCTGCTTGGCGGTGGACCTGGGGCGGACAGCGCCTTCCTGGTGCCCAGGCGTCGTCTAGCGCCTGTTCAGCGCGCAGGACCCGACCCCGGAAATCCAAGAAGGGCACCAATCGTACTAACGGCCAGCCATCTCACCACAGGCTGTCCTGGATTCTGCACCACTCGTAAGGAACCCTCATGCGCCCTTTCGCAATGCCTCCTGCCCAAAAACGGACCCGTGCGTGCCCGCCGGAATGCTTCCTCGTGCTTGATGACCTACCGGCCGTTGCGCGGTGGCGCTTCGCTCTTTGGCAGTTCGGCACGGGAGACGCTGAGTGAGGAAAGGCGATAAGGGTGACGAATTGATGACCGTCCCTGAGGTGCTGGCAGAGCTGAAGGGAACATCCCGCCGAACCTTCTACCGGTGGCGCGAGATGGGCACGGGCCCTGCGGTTCTGAAGCTTCCGAACGGCGAGTTGCGCGTCTGGCGAAGCGTATTTATGGAATGGCTGAATGACAGAGAGGAAGCCGCAGCTTGAAGACGACCGACGTTCGGATATGGGACGTCAGGGTAAAACAGCGCCAGGGCAAGGACACCTATGAGGTGCGCTGGGTCGTGGCAGGGCGTGAGGTATCTCGCTCGCGTCGCACTAAGGGGCTTGCCGACAAGCTGCGCGCGCAGCTCCTCATGGCCCAGGAGAATGGGGAGCAGTTCGATACAGAGACGGGGTTCCCTCCCTCGATGGAGGAAAAGGCACCCTCCCTCACTTGGTACGCCTTCGCCTTGAAGTATCTGAAGGTGAAGTGGCCGCATGCAGCGCCGAACTATCGGGACGAGATCAATGAGGCGCTGACGGGTGTCACAAAGGCGCTCATGCCGAAGCGGCCCGGCCGGCCGACGGATACAGCAATGCAGCGGGCGCTTCGGGACTGGGCATTCGTTCTTCCCGGCCCGGAAGATCGCGAAATCCCGCCAGAGGTCAGAGCTGTGGTCGACTGGGTGGCCAGGAATTCTCCGCCGCTTGCCGATCTGGCCAGTCCCGCAGTTATGCGAGGAGTGCTGGAAGCGATCAAGTTGAAACTCGATGGAGAAGCGGCGTCGAGTGAAACCTTCAAGCGCAAGCGTAAGGTCCTCGTCAACGCGCTCAACTACGCTATGGAGCTGGGCAAGCTCGACGAGAATCCCGTCAACTCGGTTTCTATGCGGAAACCGTCAAGAATCGTTGCCGTTGACCCCCGCGTCGTGGCGAACCCGAAGCAGGCAGGCAACCTGATCGGCGCTGTCTCGTACGTGGGCGGTTACCACCGAGCCAGAGGCAGGCGGCTGGTGGGCATGTTCGCCGGCATGTACTACGCCGGGATGCGCCCGGCGGAGACCGTCGGCGTCGCGGTCCAGGACTGCCACCTCCCCGAGGAGGGCTGGGGGCTGGCGAACCTCCACCGGACCAGACCGACGGCAGGGAAGAAGTGGACCAAGACGGGCGAGGTCCACGACGACCGCGGGTTGAAGAATCGCGATCCCGAGGAGGTGCGTCCGACGCCTCTGCCGCCGGCCCTCGTGGCCATCTGGCGCGACAGCATCGACACGTTCGGCACGGCAGATGACGGTCGACTCTTCTTCAATGAGCGAGGCGGACTGGTCGGGTCCTCGACCTACTCGCGCGTGTGGGCCGAGGCCCGAGAGCTTGGCCTGCCACCGGAACTCGTCGCGAGTCCACTTGCGGACCGTCCGTACGACCTGCGCCACTCGGCGCTGTCCACCTGGCTGAACGCCGGAGTCGATCCGACGGAGGTCGCAGAGCGAGCCGGAAACACCGTGGAGGTGCTGTTGGCTCGGTATGCGAAGTGCCTCCATGGGAGGCATGCGGTGGCCAACAAACGAATCGAGGATCTGTTGCTCGAATATGAGTGACGATGATCACACCAAGCGCCCCGGGGGTGAACCCTCGGGGCGCTTGCTATGTAACGGATCAGACGTTTGGTAACCCAATGTCCGATCCCGCGTATGTCCCGCAGCCTGCGTCCTACGGCTGCTTTCGCTGGCCTTCAGCTGCATATGGCTGCGGGTACTTCGCTTTGGCATCTGCGCTGGTCAGGTGGCGTTTTAGCCCTCTGACCTGCAGTGCCCCCGGCAGGATTCGAACCTGCGCACACGGCTCCGGAGGCCGTTGCTCTATCCCCTGAGCTACGGGGGCTTTGTCGGTGCCTTGTGTGGCGGCGACGGGTAGAACCCTACCAGCTCTGCGGGGGAGATCATGAACGGGTTTTGCGGGGTGCGGGCGGGGCGAGGTGGGGAGGTCGCCCGTAGGGGGTGGAAGTAGGGGAAAACCCGGACGCGGCGGTGGTCACCGACCTACTCTCAAGGTGTGCCAGGCGCGTCCGGCCGGGTGCTTGTTGTGGACGACAACAAGGTCATCCGGCAGCTGATCAGGGTCAACCTCGAACTGGAGGGCTTCGAGGTGGTGACCGCGGCCGACGGTGCCGAGTGTCTGGACGTCGTTCATCAGGTGTGCCCCGATGTGATCACCCTCGATGTGGTGATGCCCCGGCTCGACGGTATCCGTACCGCCGCCCACCTCCGCGCCGACCCCCGCACCTCCCGGCTCCCCCTCGTCATCGTCAGCGCCTGCACCCAGTACGAGGTCGAGGCCGGGCTCGACGTCGGCGTCGACGCCTTCCTCGCCAAACCCTTCGAACCCTCCGAACTCGTCGCCCTCGTACGGCAGTTGGCGGAGCGGGGCGACTCCGACCCCGCCTCGCGGCTCGGGAGCGGGATCGGCGCGGGGGCGCCCACGCGCGGCACCGCCGGCGGCTCCGAGCGCGCCGGACACCCCGGCAACTGACCTCCGCCCAAAGGGTCCCGTCCACATCCCGGACCCCAGGGCAAACCGGCTCGCATACCCACCCCCCTCCTCCCATACGCTTGTCCCGTGACCCCTGTCGAGCTGTCCCGCACCGTGCTGCACGCGGTGCGTCGCGCTGTCGACCAGGGGGAACTGAGCGTGGCGGTGCCCGCACGAGCCGTGGTCACCCCGCCGGGGCCCGGCGGCAGCGGTGACTACGCCACCAACATCGCCCTCCAGCTCGCCCGGCCCGCCAAGCGGTCCCCCCTCCAGGTCGCCGAGATCCTCCGGCCCCACCTCAGCCGCACCGAAGGCGTCGCCGCCGTCGAGATCACCGGCCCCGGTTTCCTCAACATCCACCTCACCCGGGCCACCGTCGCCGACCTCGTACGCCGTATCCAGGGCGCCCGCGACGGATGCGGTGAGTCCCATGAGTTCCATGAGTTCTGTGAATCCCGTGGGTTTCGTGGAATCCACCGTGACCAGGGGCCAGCCGCCTGCACGGACACCGACGCGGACGGTCACCTCCCCTACGGCCACAGCCACGCCCTCGCCGGGCAGGTGGTCCGGCTGCGCGTCCCGTACGACATCCGGGCGGAGGTCGTCGCCGACGCACTCGTACGGATCATCGCCACCCAGGGCGCCCGCGCCGAGATCGACCACACCCACACCCACACCCGGCCCGACGGGTCCGGCGCCCCGATCGACGTCCGCCCCGTCCCCGCCCCCGAGGACCCCACCCCCCTCGGCCCGGACGCCCTCCGCTGGGCCCTGCTGCACACCGCCACCCACGACCGGCCCCGTATCACCGCGGAGCTCCTCGTGCAGCGCGTGAGCAACCCCCTCTTCCGCGTCCGTTACGCCCACGCCCGGGCCCGCGCCCTCACCCGCAACGCCGCCGCCCTCGGCTTCACCGCCACCCCGGGCGACCCATACGGCGACGCCCCGCACGCCCCCCGCGCCCCGCACACCACCACCCCGAACCTCCCCCCAGACCCCACCACCCCCCTCCTCACCGCCCTCACCGAATACCCCCACGCCCTCGCCCGGGCGGCCACCCTGCGTGCCCCGGATCGGCTCGCCCGGCAGTTGGTCGTCGTCGCCGACGCGCTGCTCGGCTTTCAGCCCACGGTGTTGCCGCGCGGCGACGAGAAACCCTCGGCCGCCCACCGCGCCCGGCTGGCGCTTGCCGAAGCCGCCGGGACGGTGCTGGCCGGCGGCCTGTCCCTGCTCGGCATCGACGCCCCCGAACACCTCTGAGCGAGCGAGCCCAGCCCGACGAGCGACGAGCATCGAAGCCCCACCGGCCTCAGCCGAAGCGGCAGGCCACCGCCCAGAGCCCAGAGTCAGAAAGAGCCCACACCAGTCATGAGCCGTTCCGCACACCCCGCCGGGCCCCGTCACGCCGATGTGCTGCCCGAGGGGCACTATGCCGCCCCGCCCGCCGACCTCAACACGCTCGACCCGAAGGTGTGGGCGCGGACGGTCAGCCGTGACGCCGAGGGGGTCGTCACCGTCGGCGGCCTCGACGTCAAGACCCTCGCCGAACAGCACGGCACCCCGGCCTACTTCCTCGACGAGGCCGACTTCCGCGCCCGGGCGCGCGCCTGGCGTACGGCGTTCGGGCCGGACGCCGACGTCTTCTACGCCGGCAAGGCGTTCCTCAGCCGGGCCGTCGTCCGCTGGCTGCATGAGGAAGGGCTCAACCTCGACGTCTGCTCCGGCGGCGAACTCGCCACCGCCCTCTCCGCGGGCATGCCCGCCGACCGCATCGCCTTCCACGGCAACAACAAGTCCACGGAGGAGATCCACCGGGCCATAGAGGCCGGCGTCGGACGGATCGTCCTCGACTCCTTCCAGGAGATCGTGCGGGTCGCGCACATCGCCCAGTCCCTCGGCAAGCGGCAGCGCGTGCAGATCCGCGTCACCGTCGGCGTCGAGGCCCACACCCATGAGTTCATCGCCACCGCTCACGAGGATCAGAAGTTCGGGATTCCGCTGGCGGGCGGACAGGCCGCCGAGGCCGTACGGCGGGCCCTCAAGCTCGACGGGCTGGAGCTCATCGGCATCCACTCCCACATCGGCTCGCAGATCTTCGACACCTCCGGCTTCGAGGTCGCCGCCCACCGCGTCGTCGGGCTGCTGAAGGAGGTCCGCGACGAGCACGGCGTCGAACTCCCCGAGATCGACCTCGGCGGCGGCCTCGGTATCGCGTACACCAGCGACGACGACCCCCGAGAGCCGCACGAGATCGCCAAGGCGCTCACCGAGATCGTGAGCAGGGAGTGCGAGAGCGCCCGGCTGCGGACGCCCCGTATCTCCGTCGAGCCCGGCCGCGCCATCGTCGGGCCCACCGCCTTCACGCTCTACGAGGTCGGCACCATCAAGCCGCTGGACGGCCTGCGGACGTATGTGTCCGTGGACGGAGGGATGTCCGACAACATCCGGACGGCCCTTTACGACGCCGAGTACAGCGTCGCCCTCGTCTCCCGCACCTCCGACGCCGAGCCCATGCTCGCCCGGGTCGTCGGCAAGCACTGCGAGAGCGGGGACATCGTCGTCAAGGACGCGTTCCTGCCCGCCGACCTGGCACCGGGTGACCTCATCGCCGTCCCCGCCACCGGCGCGTACTGCCGTTCCATGGCGAGCAATTACAACCACGCGCTGCGGCCGCCGGTCGTCGCCGTCAATGATGGTGAGGCGCGGGTGATCGTCCGGCGCGAGACGGAGGAGGATCTGCTCCGTCTCGACGTCGGCTGACCCACATCAGCGACGTAAGAACCCCTGGGCCGAAAGATCTCCGTCTTCCGGCCCTGAGAAAATGAAATAGATGTCTCACGATCCGGACCAAGGGTAGAAAGTCCCGTCCGGTGAGTGAGACTGGTCCAACCGTGTTCGGTATGTGAGGAAACGAGGTCGGATGATGCGTACGCGTCCGCTGAAGGTGGCGCTGCTGGGCTGTGGGGTTGTCGGCTCAGAGGTGGCGCGCATCATGACGACGCACGCCGACGACCTCACAGCGAGGATCGGCGCGCCGGTGGAGCTGGCGGGGGTCGCCGTACGGCGGCCCTCCAAGGTGCGGGACGGCATCGACCCGTCCCTCGTCACCACCGACGCCACCGCGCTCGTCAAACGCGGCGACATCGACGTCGTCGTCGAGGTCATCGGCGGTATCGAGCCCGCCCGCACCCTCATCACCACCGCCTTCGAGTACGGCGCCTCCGTCGTCTCCGCCAACAAGGCCCTTCTCGCCCAGGACGGCGCCGCCCTGCACGCCGCCGCCGAGGAGCACGACGCGGACCTCTACTACGAGGCCGCCGTCGCCGGTGCCATCCCGCTGATCCGCCCGCTGCGCGAGTCCCTCGCCGGCGACAAGATCAACCGGGTGATGGGGATCGTGAACGGGACCACCAACTTCATCCTCGACAAGATGGACTCGACGGGCGCCGGATATCAGGAGGCCCTCGACGAGGCCACCGCGCTGGGATACGCCGAGGCCGACCCGACCGCCGACGTCGAGGGCTTCGACGCCGCCGCCAAGGCCGCGATCCTCGCCGGAATCGCCTTCCACACGCGCGTGCGCCTCGACGACGTCTATCGCGAGGGCATGACCGAGGTCACCGCCGCCGACTTCGCCTCCGCCAAGGAGATGGGCTGCACCATCAAGCTGCTCGCCATCTGTGAGCGGGCGGCCGACGGGGGATCGGTCACCGCGCGCGTGCACCCCGCGATGATTCCGCTGACCCACCCCCTCGCCTCGGTGCGCGGCGCGTACAACGCCGTGTTCGTCGAGTCCGACGCCGCCGGGCAGCTGATGTTCTACGGGCCCGGCGCGGGCGGCGCCCCCACCGCCTCCGCCGTCCTCGGCGACCTCGTCGCGGTGTGCCGCAACCGCCTCAACGGAGGCACCGGGCCCGGCGAGTCCGCGTACGCGGCACTGCCCGTCTCGCCCATGGGCGATGTCGTCACGCGCTACCACATCAGCCTCGACGTGGCGGACAAACCGGGAGTTCTCGCCCAGGTGGCGACCGTGTTCGCGGAGCACGGTGTGTCGATCGATACGGTTCGCCAGCAGGGCAAGGATGGCGAGGCCTCTCTCGTCGTCGTCACCCACCGCGCCTCCGACGCCTCCCTCACCGGGACCGTCGAGGCGCTGCGCAACCTCGACACCGTTCGGGGTGTCGCCAGCATCATGCGGGTTGAAGGAGAGTAACCAGCAATGACCCACCAGTGGCGCGGAATCATCGAGGAGTACCGGGACCGGCTGCCCGTCTCCGACACCACGCCGGTCGTGACGCTCCGCGAGGGCGGTACGCCCCTCGTGCCCGCGCAGGTGCTCTCCGAGCGCACGGGCTGCGAGGTCCACCTCAAGGTCGAGGGCGCCAACCCCACCGGGTCCTTCAAGGACCGGGGCATGACCATGGCCATCACCCGTGCGAAGGAAGAGGGCGCGAAGGCCGTCATCTGTGCCTCCACGGGCAACACCTCTGCCTCCGCGGCCGCCTACGCGGTCCGCGCGGGCATGGTCTCCGCCGTGCTCGTCCCGCAGGGCAAGATCGCGCTGGGCAAGATGGGCCAGGCCCTCGTGCACGGCGCGAAGATCCTCCAGGTCGACGGCAACTTCGACGACTGCCTCACCCTCGCGCGTGAACTCAGCGACAACTACCCGGTGGCGCTGGTCAATTCGGTCAACCCGGTGCGTATCGAGGGCCAGAAGACCGCCGCCTTCGAGATCGTGGACATGCTCGGCGACGCCCCCGACATCCATGTCCTCCCGGTCGGCAACGCGGGCAACATCACGGCGTACTGGAAGGGCTACAAGGAGTACGCCGCCGACGGCATCGCCGCCAAGACCCCGCGCATGTGGGGCTTCCAGGCCTCCGGCTCCGCGCCGATCGTGCGCGGCGAGGTCGTCAAGGACCCCTCGACCATCGCCACCGCGATCCGCATCGGCAACCCCGCCTCCTGGCAGTACGCGCTGGCCGCGCGGGACGAGTCCGGCGGTCTCATCGACGAGGTGACGGACCGTGAGATCCTGCGCGCCTACCGGCTGTTGGCCGCTCAGGAGGGTGTCTTCGTGGAGCCCGCCTCCGCCGCCTCCGTCGCCGGTCTGCTGAAGGCCGCCGAGGCCGGCAAGGTCGACCCGGGCCAGACCATCGTCTGCACGGTCACCGGCAACGGTCTGAAGGACCCCGACTGGGCCGTCGCGGGCGCCCCGCAGCCCGTCACCGTCCCCGTCGACGCCGCCACGGCCGCCGAGCGCCTCGGCCTCGTCTAGGGTCCTGGTCCTTGCCCCGAGCGCCCCGGAGTGAGCCCCGGGGCGCTCGGGAAACAGTTCGAAACAGCCTGCGAGCCGCGCGTAGACGGCGTTTCACGGGGGATAACCCTGACAGGACCCGACAGGGGGTGCACAGGGGGCTTACGACACGCATCGTGCGCCTCCTGTGCGCCCTATGTCGCGACAGAACCTTCCTTCGATAGGCTGTACCGAACCCGCCCGCTGCATATGCCCAGCAAGGGCGCGGCGCCGCGCCGTCCCCGAACGGCCGCAGGGTTCTCCCGCACGTCATCGAATGTCATTCGACAATCGTCAATCCCGCAGTTCAAGGAGAGTCATCGAGCGATGGCCGGTCCAGCGTTCCGCGCCGCCGCCGTACGGGTGCGCGTCCCCGCCACCAGCGCCAACCTCGGCCCGGGCTTCGACGCCTTCGGTCTGTCGCTGGGGCTCTACGACGACGTCGTCGTCCGGGTGGCCGACTCCGGGCTGCACATCGACATCGCGGGCGAGGGCAGCGAAACCCTCCCGCGTGACGAGAAGCACCTCCTCGTACGGTCCCTGCGCACCGCCTTCGACCTGCTGGGCGGCCAGCCCCGGGGCCTGGAGATCGTCTGCGCCAACCGCATCCCGCACGGCCGCGGCCTCGGCTCCTCCTCTGCCGCCATCTGCGCCGGAATCGTCGCCGCCCGCGCCGTGACCATAGGCGGGGAGAACCGCCTCGACGACACCGCGCTGCTCGAACTCGCCACCGAGATCGAGGGCCACCCCGACAATGTCGCGGCCTGCCTCCTCGGCGGCTTCACGCTCTCCTGGATGGAGGGCGGCTCCGCGCGGGCGATCAGGATGGATGCCGCGGATTCCATCGTTCCGGTGGTTTTCGTCCCCGGAAAGCCCGTTCTCACTCAGACGGCGCGCGGACTGCTCCCGCGCACCGTCCCGCACGTCGACGCGGCCACCAACGCCGGCCGGGCCGCCCTGCTCGTCGAAGCCCTGACCAGGCGCCCCGAGTTGCTGCTGCCCGCCACCGAGGACCGGCTGCACCAGGAGTACCGGGCGCCCGCCATGCCGGAGAGCGCGGCCCTGGTCGAGCGCCTGCGGGCCGACGGCGTCCCGGCGGTCATCTCCGGCGCCGGACCCACGGTCCTGGCCCTGGCCGACGAGGCCAGCGCCGACAAGGTCGCCCACCTCGCCGGCGAGGGCTGGGCCGCCAACCGGCTGGACCTCGACGCCCGAGGGGCGTGCGTCCTGCCGCTCACCACCAGCGCCACCGAACCCGGCGCCCACGGCGGCGGCGAGTAGGGGGCGCACGGTTGCCGGATTTCGAGAGGGGGAATGTTTGTTGGTTCCGGTAGTGTTAATCTCAAGTCTGCACCTGCCCCAGCCATGGCATGGTGCTTGTCGTCCCCGTCAGGGACAACCATTCTTCCGGGAGTCTCCCCAGCCGCACTGTGCTTCGTACGTCAAGCTGTACGCCGTACGCAGGCTCTGAGCGGTCTGCCGATGAGGCTCCGGAACCGGCGTGACCGAGCCGCGTGACACAGACACCGAGTGCCACGGCCCCGTAAGCGCCGAATCACCAGCAAATTTTCCTCCGCCGCTGTGGCGGACCACCGCCCCGGCACGGCCCACCCGAACAGGGCCGAAGCCGGACAGCACAACCGGTCGCCGAGCCAGAAGGCCGACGTCCGCTCCAGGGAAGGACCCTTCGTGAGCGACACCACCGATCTGATGGGCGCACGTGTCGAGGAGACCGCTGCCGCGCCCGCCACGGACGCCGCGCCTGCCAGCGGTGCCGGCTCCCGGCGGCGCCGTGGCACCGGCCTTGAGGGCATGGTGCTGGCCGAGCTGCAGCAGGTCGCATCCGGCCTCGGCATCAGGGGCACCGCGCGGATGCGCAAGAGCCAGCTGATCGAGGTCATCAAGGAGGCGCAGGCCCAGGGGGGTGCTGCGGCTCCCAAGGCGGAGACCGCCGCCGAGACCAAGCCCAAGCGCCGCGCCACCTCCAAGGCCCGTACGGGCGACGACGCCGCCCCCGCCGCCGAGAAGGCCGCGAAGAAGGCCGCGGCGCCCGCCGCCGACAAGGCCGAGCAGGCCGTGGCCCAGCAGCAGATCGAGATCCCCGGCCAGCCGGCCGGAGACGCCGAGCCGCCCGCCGAGCGCCGTCGTCGCCGTGCCACCGCCGAGGCGGGCAGCCCCGAGACGGTCACCGCCGAGGCCAAGACCGAGCCCAAGGCGGAGACCCCCGCCCAGACGCAGCCCCAGGCCGCCGCGCAGCCGCAGGCCGACACCGCCAAGGACGCCGACGGCGACGGCCGCCAGGGCCGCCGTGACCGCCGTGAGCGCGGCCGGGACCGCGACCGCGGTGACCGTGACGGCCGCCGGGGCAAGGACGACCAGCAGGGCGGCGGTCAGCAGCAGCGCGACCGCGGCCAGCAGGGCCAGCAGCAGGGCGGCCGACAGGACCGTCAGGACCGTCAGGACCGCCAGCGGGACAACGGGCCGCAGGACGACGGCTACGACGATGAGGCGGGTGGGCGTCGTGGCCGTCGCGGCCGCTACCGCGACCGTCGTGGGCGTCGGGGCCGTGACGAGATGGGCGCCGAGCCGCAGCTCGCCGAGGACGATGTCCTGATCCCCGTCGCGGGCATCCTCGACATCCTCGACAACTACGCGTTCATCCGCACCTCCGGCTACCTGCCCGGCCCGAACGACGTGTACGTCTCCCTCGCCCAGGTCCGCAAGAACGGCCTGCGCAAGGGCGACCACGTCACCGGCGCGGTCCGTCAGCCGAAGGAGGGCGAGCGCCGCGAGAAGTTCAACGCCCTCGTCCGCCTGGACTCCGTCAACGGCATGGCGCCCGAACACGGCCGCGGCCGCCCGGAGTTCAACAAGCTGACGCCGCTCTACCCGCAGGACCGGCTCCGTCTGGAGACCGACCCGGGCGTGCTCACCACCCGCATCATCGACCTGGTCTCGCCCATCGGTAAGGGCCAGCGCGGTCTGATCGTGGCCCCGCCGAAGACCGGTAAGACCATGATCATGCAGGCGATCGCCAACGCGATCACGCACAACAACCCCGAGTGCCACCTGATGGTCGTCCTTGTCGACGAGCGTCCGGAAGAGGTCACCGACATGCAGCGGTCGGTCAAGGGCGAGGTCATCTCCTCGACCTTCGACCGCCCGGCCGAGGACCACACGACGGTCGCCGAGCTGGCCATCGAGCGTGCCAAGCGACTGGTGGAGCTGGGCCACGACGTGGTCGTGCTGCTCGACTCGATCACGCGTCTGGGCCGTGCGTACAACCTGGCCGCGCCCGCCTCCGGCCGCATCCTGTCCGGTGGTGTCGACTCGACGGCGCTGTACCCGCCGAAGCGGTTCTTCGGTGCGGCGCGGAACATCGAGGACGGCGGTTCGCTGACCATCCTCGCGACCGCGCTGGTGGACACCGGGTCCCGCATGGACGAGGTGATCTTCGAGGAGTTCAAGGGCACGGGTAACGCCGAGCTGAAGCTCGATCGGAAGCTCGCGGACAAGCGGATCTTCCCCGCGGTGGACGTGGACGCGTCCGGTACGCGTAAGGAAGAGATCCTGCTCGCCAGTGACGAGCTCGCCATCGTCTGGAAGCTGCGGCGGGTGCTGCACGCGCTTGATCAGCAGCAGGCGGTTGAGCTGCTGCTGGACAAGATGAAGCAGACGAAGTCCAACGCGGAGTTCCTGATGCAGATTCAGAAGACTACGCCTGCGCCTGGGAATGGGGATTAAGGGCGACTAGTAGCGACTAGTAGCTCGGGGGGTTCTGTGCTTTGTCGGCTGCGGGTTGTCCGTGGTTGATCGCGCAGTTCCCCGCGCCCCTGGGCGTGCTGGGGTCATCCTCTTTGTGAGGGTGGCCCCAGTTTGTTGTTCGGGCACGTGTACGATCACGGTCTTGTGTTTGTGATCAACTGTTGTGCCTCTTGGGGGGAATTGAGTGGGTAGATCCCTGTCCGGCGCTGTTGTGGGTGTCGTAGCCGGGGCTCTCGTGCTGTCGTCCGTCGAGGCGGCCAGTGCGTCGTCCGCCAGTTCGGTGGACGAGCTGGTCGCCTCCGCCATGGCGGCTGACGACACCGCCGATGTCTCCGCCTCGCGGACGCCCGCGGAGTCGTCCGCGTCGTCCGAGAACGAGGACTCGGAAGGTCTGACGCCCAGCGCGCAGATCATCGGTGGGTCGGAGACCACCATCTCGGCGGCGCCCTGGATGGCGCAGCTCTGGTACTACGACGACACCACCGGCCTCGGCTTCTTCTGTGGCGGTTCGGTCGTCTCGCCGACGAAGATCCTCACCGCGGCGCACTGCGTCGACAAGAACAACTACAACTGGGCCAAGTACGGCGCCGTCGTGACCGGCACCGACCAGCTGCCCACCGCCGTCTACAACGACGACGGCAGCCTGAACCACATGGACTACCACGGCGGCACGGTCAGCAAGGTGTCGCGCCAGTGGAACCACTCCTCGTACAACGAGGAGGCCATCGACAACGACATCGCCGTCCTGACGCTCTCGGCGCCGGTCAAGGCCACTCCGCTGAGGATGACGTCGTCGAGCGACACGGCCTCGTACGCGGCCGGAACGCAGGCCAAGGTCTACGGCTGGGGCCGTACCAGCTCCACCAGCGACGAGATCTCGCAGACGCTGAAGACGGCGACCCTGCCCGTCGTCAGCGACACGACCTGTGCGAACACCTGGGGCAGCTACTTCATCAAGGGCCACATGGTGTGCGCGGGCAAGCCCGCCGGCGGGACCGACGCCACCACCACGGCCAGCTGCAACGGTGACTCCGGCGGCCCGCTCGTCGTCAACGGCAAGATCATCGGCGTGGTCTCCTGGGGCGTCACGGACTGTGTGGCCAAGGGCGCCTACCCTGTCTTCGCCAAGGTCAGCAAGTACGTCGGCGCGGCCTACCCGCGTGTCGACGACACCAGCATCAGCCGGGACGGCTGGGCCGATGTCTTCCTGCGCGAGAAGTCGACCGGCACCGGCTACGTCCGCGACTCCAAGGGCTCCTCGCTCGCCTCGCGCGAGTCCCTGAACTCGTACGGCAGCTGGAAGGGCTACAACCTCGTCCAGCAGACCGACCTCAACCGGGACGGCTACCAGGACTACGTGCTGCGCCGCGGCTCCGACGGCGATGTCTTCTGGCGCCGCTACGTGCCGTCGTCCAAGACCTGGACGACCACGCGGATCTTCGACAACTGGGCGACCCGCACCCGGATCGTCACCCCCGGTGACGTCACCGGTGACGCCCTGCCCGACCTCCTCTCGGTCGACTCCGGCGGCGCCCTGTGGATCTACCCGGGCAAGGGCAACGGCTCCTTCTCGACCCGGGTGAAGGTCGGCACGGGCTGGAACCAGTACAACGCGGTCGTCGGCCACGGCGACTTCAACGGCGACGGCAAGGCCGATCTGATCGCCCGTACCAAGACCGGCTCGAACATCTACCTCTACAAGGGCAACGGCAAGTCCGGCACGGGCGCCTTCGCCACCCGGATCAAGGTCCGCTCCAGCTGGACCGGCTTCAACGCCATCGTCACTCCCGGTGACGTCAGCGGCGACGGCAAGGCCGATCTGCTGGCCCGTACGACCGGCGGCACCCTGTACCTGTACAAGGGCACGGGCAAGGCCACGAGCGAGATCTTCAGCGCACGGGTCTCCCTCGGAACCGGTTACGGTCAGTACGACCTGCTCGGCTGATTTCTCGGCTGAAACACCAGGTGAGCCCCGGCTCACCGGGCTCATCGGTCACTCACGGTGCCCATCGCTCTTTACGCGATGGGCACCGTTCGTTGTACATCCCTTGTGCAACCCGTTCCCGAGTTATCCCGTCTGACCGATCGGAGTGACCATGGAGCGGTACGGCCACATCCGACCCGACAGGCCTGGGCCTGAGCACAGGGGGTAATCCGAGCGGGAACACGACGGGAAGAGGACCGGGAGCCACATGTCCGCCGAGAGCACATCAGGGCTGTCCGGCAGCCAGGGGCCGCGGCACCGCGCGGCCAAGGGGCGCCGCCGCAAGCCCCAAGGCCCGCACAGCAGGGCGCTGAGGGTCACTGTCTGGACCGCCGCCGGCATCTTCGTCCTCGGCGGCACAGGCGCCGGTTACCTGTATTTCAAGCTCAACGGCAACCTCAAGAGCGTCGACATCAACCAGGCCCTCGGCACCGACCGGCCCGAGAACGTCGACAACGGCTCCGAGGACATCCTCGTCCTGGGCTCGGACACCCGGTCGGGCAGCAACAAGAAGCTGGGCGGGGGTGTCGACGACGGCAGCGCCCGCTCCGACACCGCGATGGTCGTCCACGTCTACGAGGGCCACAAGAGGGCCAGCGTGGTCTCCATACCCCGGGACACGCTCGTCGACCGGCCCCAGTGCACGGACACCAAGGGCAACAACTACCCGGCCGCCTCCGACGTGATGTTCAACTCCGCGTACACCACCGGTGGCGCCGCGTGCGCGGTCAAGACGGTCGAGTCCATGAGCGGCATCCGTATGGACCACTACCTGGAGGTCGACTTCGCGGGCTTCGAGAAGCTGATCGATGTCCTCGGTGGTGTCGACATCACGACCACCAAGGACATCGACGACCCCGACAGCCATCTCAAACTCAAGGCCGGTGAGCACACCCTCGACGGCGAGCAGGCCCTCGGTCTCGTCCGCACCCGGCACGGGGTGGGCGACGGCTCGGATCTCGGGCGCATCCAGCTCCAGCAGGCCTTCATCAAGGCGTTGCTGGAGCAGGTGAAGGACGTCGGGCTCTTCACCAATCCCAAGAAGCTGTACGACCTGGCCGACACCGCCACGGACGCCATCACCACCGACTCCGACCTCGACTCGGTCAAGGACCTCGCCTCGTTCGCCGGCGGGCTCAAGGGCATCAGCTCCAAGAACATGACCATGGTCACGATGCCCGTCCAGTACGACCCGGCGGACTTGAACCGGGTGCTGGTGGACGAGAAGAAGGCCCAGCAGGTCTGGACCGCCTTGAAGGCCGACAGGCCGATACCGAGGTCGGCGACGAAGGGGACGGCGACGGGGGATGCGGGTGATGTGGTGACCACCGGCGAGCATTAAAGGGGCGCGTGGAACTGCGCGACCAGCCACGATGGCGCGGTACACGCCTACGGCGATTACGAGGCACCCCATGGTGCGTGCCGGCCGGGCCGGGGTCGCGCTTACCGGCGCTCGCAGGGTGCCGCCTGCGCCCACCCGTGCCGCCCCTGGCGGCACGCCTGCCCGCAGCTAGGGCGGCGCGGCGGCCCCCAGCCAGGGTGGCGCGGCGGCCCGTAGCTGGGGTGGCCAGGGCGGCTGGGCGGAGCCCCGGGAATACCAGGGGGCACCCCCTGGTTTTGGGAGATGCGGTCAGTGCTGGCAGACTGATACGTCGGTTCCGGTTCACGCTTTCGCAGCCCGCGGCAGCGACCCGGCGCCCTCCCGAAACTAGGAGACACCTTGAAGCGCGACATCCACCCCGAGTACGTCGAGACGCAGGTCAGCTGCACCTGCGGCGCGTCGTTCACCACCCGCAGCACGATCTCCAGCGGCACCATCCGTGCCGAGGTCTGCTCCGAGTGCCACCCGTTCTACACGGGCAAGCAGAAGATCCTCGACACCGGTGGCCGCGTGGCCCGCTTCGAGGCCCGCTTCGGCAAGGCTGCCGCTGCCAAGAAGTAGCGAGCCCCCAGCGCCGGTCGCGGTGCCCCCGGAGAAGTTCGGGGGCCTCCGGGACCGGCGCTTTGCGGTGCAGCCCACTCATTTCGTAGAACAGGCCGAACAGGCAGAGCAGGCCGAAGAGGCCGTACAGGGAGCCGGAGATGTTCGAGGCGGTCGAGGAACTGGTCGGGGAGCACGCCGACCTGGAGAAGCAGCTCGCCGACCCGTCGGTCCACGCCGATCAGGCGAACGCGCGCAGGCTGAACAAGCGTTACGCCGAGCTGACCCCGATCGTCGGGATGTTCCGCTCCTGGAAGCAGACCGGCGACGACATCGACACGGCCCGTGAACTGGCCGCCGACGACCCGGACTTCGCCGCCGAGGTCAAGGAGCTGGAGAAGCAGCGGGAAGAACTCACGGAGAAGCTGCGCCTGCTGCTCGTGCCCCGGGACCCGTCCGACGACAAGGACGTGATCCTTGAGATCAAGGCCGGCGCCGGCGGCGACGAGTCCGCCCTGTTCGCCGGGGACCTGCTGCGCATGTATCTGCGGTACGCCGAGCGCGTCGGCTGGAAGACCGAGATCATCGACGCCACCGAGTCCGAGCTGGGCGGCTACAAGGACGTCCAGGTCGCCGTGAAGACCAAGGGCGGCCAGGGCGCCACGGAGCCCGGTCAGGGCGTGTGGGCCCGTCTGAAGTACGAGGGCGGGGTGCACCGGGTGCAGCGCGTGCCCGCGACCGAGTCCCAGGGCCGTATCCACACCTCCGCCGCCGGTGTCCTCGTGACACCCGAGGCCGAGGAGGTCGACGTCGAGATCAACCCCAATGATCTGCGGATCGACGTGTACCGCTCCTCGGGGCCCGGCGGACAGTCCGTCAACACCACCGACTCCGCCGTGCGCATCACGCACATTCCCACCGGAGTCGTCGCTTCCTGCCAGAACGAGAAGAGCC
Organism: Streptomyces sp. NPDC002643; assembly: GCF_053592555.1. Classification (NCBI taxonomy): domain Bacteria; kingdom Bacillati; phylum Actinomycetota; class Actinomycetes; order Kitasatosporales; family Streptomycetaceae; genus Streptomyces; species Streptomyces sp. NPDC002643. Next base: position 111,815 of record NZ_JBSFVY010000015.1, on the reverse strand, counting down.
AGCTGCAGAACAAGGAGCAGGCACTGCGTATCCTGCGCTCCAGGCTGCTCGCGGCGGCGCAGGAGGAAGCGGAGCGGGAGGCCGCCGACGCCCGCCGCAGCCAGGTCCGCACCGTCGACCGCTCCGAGAAGATCCGCACCTACAACTTCCCGGAGAACCGCATCTCGGACCACCGCGTCGGCTTCAAGGCGTACAACCTGGACCAGGTCCTGGACGGCGACCTCGACTCGGTGATCCAGGCCTGCGTCGACGCGGACTCGGCGGCGAAGCTGGCGGCCGCGTAAGGCACCACGTACGAGTACGACCGGAGGACTTGCGTGCAGCGATCCATTGGGGGGCGACCCCCAAGCCCCCGAAGTCTGCTGCTCGCTGAGGTAGCTCAAGCCACCCAGCGGCTCGCCGACGCCGGCGTGCCCTCGCCGCGCAATGACGCGGAGGAGCTCGCCGCCTTCGTGCACGGCGTCAAGCGGGGCGCGCTGCACTCCGTGAAGGACTCCGACTTCGACGCCCGCTACTGGGAGGTCATCGCCCGCCGCGAGCAGCGCGAGCCGCTGCAGCACATCACCGGGCGGGCCTACTTCCGGTATCTCGAACTGCAGGTCGGGCCAGGGGTGTTCGTGCCCCGGCCGGAGACCGAGTCCGTGGTCGGGTGGGCCATAGACGCCGTACGCGCGATGGACGTCGTCGAGCCCTGCATCGTCGACCTGTGCACCGGCTCCGGCGCCATCGCGCTCGCCCTCGCCCAGGAGGTACCGCGTTCGCGCGTGCACGCCGTGGAGCTGTCCGAGGACGCCCTGGTGTGGACCCGGAAGAACGTGGCGGGATCGAGGGTCGATCTGCGCCAGGGCAACGCCCTGCACGCCTTCCACGACCTCGACGGCCAGGTCGACCTGGTCATCTCCAACCCGCCCTACATCCCGCTCACCGAGTGGGAGTACGTGGCCCCGGAGGCCCGCGACTACGATCCCGAACTCGCCCTGTTCTCGGGGGAGGACGGCCTCGAACTGATCCGCGGCCTCGAACGCACCGCGCATCGGCTCCTGCGCCCCGGAGGTGTCGTCGTCGTCGAGCACGCCGACACCCAGGGCGGCCAGGTGCCCTGGATCTTCACCGAGGAGCGGGGCTGGGCCGACGCGGCCGACCACCCGGACCTCAACAACCGGCCGCGGTTCGCGACCGCCCGCAAGGCGCTGCCATGACAGCCGACTTCGTGATGGGCGACCACGGTTCTGTCACCTTTTACGTACTTGAGCAGGAGGCCCGTTAGATGGCACGGCGATACGACACCAACGACGCGACCGACCGCGCCACCGGTCTGCGCGAGGCCGCGTCCGCCGTCCGCCGGGGCGAGCTCGTGGTGCTGCCGACGGACACCGTGTACGGCATCGGCGCCGACGCCTTCACCTCGGAGGCCGTCGCCGATCTGCTGGAGGCCAAGGGCCGGGGCCGCAATATGCCCACGCCCGTCCTCATCGGCTCCCCGAACACCCTGCACGGCCTGGTCACCGACTTCTCCGAGATGGCCTGGGAGCTCGTCGACGCGTTCTGGCCGGGCGCCCTGACCCTCGTCGCCAAGCACCAGCCGTCCCTCCAGTGGGACCTCGGCGACTCCCGGGGCACGGTCGCCGTGCGGATGCCGCTGCACCCCGTCGCCATCGAACTGCTCACCGAGGTCGGCCCCATGGCCGTCTCCTCGGCGAACCTCACCGGGCACCCGGCGCCGGAGAACTGCGACGCCGCCGAGGCCATGCTCGGCGACTCCGTCTCCGTCTACCTCGACGGCGGCCCGACCCCCGGCAATGTGCCGTCCTCCATCGTCGACGTCACGGGCAAGGTGCCGGTGCTGCTGCGCGCCGGGGCCCTGTCCGCAGAGGAGCTGCGGAAGGTCGTACCCGACCTTGAGGTGGCCAATTGACGTCACCCGACGCGGGGCGTGGCATATGGGATGCGGAAGAGACGCGGACGTTCACCGGGCTGCCGCGTGACAGCTTCCGCATCCTCCATGTCAGCACCGGCAATGTGTGCCGCTCGCCGATCACCGAGCGGCTGACCCGGCATGCCCTCGCGGACCGGCTCGGCGGCGACCCGCTGTGGGGCGGGCTGATCGTCGAGAGCGCGGGGACGTGGGGGCACGAGGGGGCGCCCATGGAGGCCAACGCGGAGGCCGTCCTCGCCGACTTCGGGGCGGACGCCTCCGGGTTCATGGGCCGTGAACTGCTGGACGAGCATGTGATCATGGCCGACCTCGTGCTGACCGCCACCCGTGACCACCGGGCCCAGGTCATCTCGATGGGGCACTCCGCCGGGCTGCGCACCTTCACCCTGAAGGAGTTCACCCGTCTCGTACGGGCGATCGACCCCACGACCCTGCCTCCGCTGGAGGAGGGCATGGTCGTCCGCGCGCGTGCGCTGGTCAGGGCCGCGGCGGCTCTACGCGGGTGGCTTCTCGCCCCCGACGCGGAGGCGGACGAGGTGTACGACCCGTACGGGGCGCCGCTGCCGTTCTTCCGGTCGGTGGGGGACGAGATACATCAGGCGCTCGATCCGGTGGTGACGGCGCTGACGGGGGTGCCTGCTCGGGCGTAGGTGCAGCTGGCCGGGGTGGGGAAGGCGCCCGGCGCTGAGGGCTGTGCCCACCCTCCCCCACGCTCGGCTTCTCCCCCAGTGCCTTAAGGGCCTGGGAGGTACCCCCAGCGCGGGAGGTGCCCCCATCGCCCTGCGGAACGATTGCCCACAGCAGTTGCCGCAGCGGGCGAAGGCGTCGTATCGCGGGCGCCTCAGGTGGTGTCGGCCTACATTGGACTCACGTCTTCGTCGGCGCCCCCGGAGTCAGCCATGTCGGTCAGTCCTGTTCTTGAGGCGGATGTCCTGCGGCGGCAGGACCCTGAGCTGGCCGAGGTGCTGCTGGGGGAGGCGGCACGGCAGGCGAGTACGTTGCAGCTGATCGCGGCGGAGAACTTCACCTCGCCCGCCGTGCTGGCCGCGCTCGGCTCGCCGCTCGCCAACAAGTACGCGGAGGGGTATCCGGGGAACCGGTACCACGGGGGCTGCGAGATCGTCGATGTGGCGGAGCGGCTGGCCGTCGAGCGGGCCAAGGCGCTGTTCGGGGCCGAGCACGCCAACGTACAGGCGCACTCGGGGTCTTCGGCCGTGCTGGCCGCGTACGCCGCGCTGCTGCGGCCCGGTGACACCGTGCTGGCGATGGGGCTGCACTTCGGGGGGCACCTCACGCACGGGTCGCCCGCGAACTTCTCCGGGCGGTGGTTCGACTTCGTGGGGTACGGCGTCGAGGCCGAGTCGGGGCTCATCGATCACGAGCAGGTCCGGACCCTCGCCCGTACGCGCCGGCCCAAGGCCATCGTCTGCGGGTCCATCTCCTATCCCCGGCACATCGACTACGCCTTCTTCCGGGAGGTCGCCGACGAGGTCGGGGCCTATCTCATCGCCGACGCCGCCCATCCCATGGGGCTCGTCGCCGGGGGAGCGGCGCCCAACCCGGTGCCGTACGCCGACATCGTCTGCGCCACCACGCACAAGGTGCTGCGCGGGCCGCGCGGCGGGCTGCTGCTGTGCGGGAGCGAGTTGGCGGAGCGGGTGGACCGGGCGGTGTTCCCGTTCACACAGGGCGGGGCGCAGATGCACACCATCGCCGCGAAGGCCGTCGCGTTCGGGGAGGCGGCAACACCGGCGTTCACGGCGTACGCCCATCAGGTGGTCGCCAACGCGCGCGTGCTGGCGGAGGGACTGGCCCGGGAGGGGCTCTCCGTCGTCACCGGCGGTACGGACACCCATCTGCTCGTCGTCGATCCCGCGCCACTCGGCGTCGACGGACGGACCGCGCGCGGACGGCTGGCCGCCGCCGGGATCGTGCTGGACTGCTGCGCCCTTCCGCACGGCGACGCCCGTGGGCTTCGGCTCGGTACGGCCGCGCTGACCACGCAGGGCATGGGCGAGACGGAGATGACCCGGCTCGCCGCGCTGTTCGCGAGGGCGCTGCGGGACGGCGACGACGGCCGGCGGGCGCGTGAAGAAGTGCGGGATCTGGCCGGAAGATTTCCGCCGTATCGGCAGTGAGGTGGGGTACTCGCCCCACACCGCACAGCATCACGTGCAACCATCGTCGCTACCCGGAAGTCCCCAACCATATGCGCGCATCGCTAGGGTGTGGGGCTGTGATGGCCAGCGAGACCTGTGGGGAAGCCCGTGCGTGAATACCTGCTGACGCTCTGCATCACGGCCGCGGTGACGTACCTGCTGACAGGCCCGGTACGGAAGTTCGCGATCGTGGCCGGAGCCATGCCGGAGATCCGTGCCCGGGACGTCCACCGTGAACCGACGCCGCGACTCGGCGGCATCGCGATGTTCTTCGGACTGTGCTCCGGACTGCTGGTCGCCGACCATCTGACCAACCTCGGCAAGGTGTTCGCCGACTCGAACGAGCCACGCGCGCTGCTCTCCGGGGCCGCGCTGATCTGGCTGATCGGTGTGCTGGACGACAAGTTCGAGATCGACGCCCTGATCAAGCTCGGCGGCCAGATGATCGCCGCGGGCGTCATGGTCATGCAGGGTCTGACGATCCTGTGGCTGCCCATCCCCAGCGTCGGCATCGTCGCGCTGACCCAGTGGCAGGGCACCCTGCTCACAGTCGCCCTGGTCGTCATCACCATCAACGCGGTGAACTTCGTCGACGGCCTCGACGGTCTCGCGGCCGGCATGGTCTGCATCGCCTCGGGCGCGTTCTTCATGTACGCCTACCGCCTCTGGTACAGCTACGGCATCGAGGCCGCCGCCCCCGCGACGCTGTTCGCGGCCGTGCTGATGGGGATGTGCCTGGGCTTCCTGCCGCACAACATGCATCCGGCGCGGATCTTCATGGGCGACTCCGGCTCGATGCTGATCGGCCTGGTGCTGGCGGCCGGCGCGATCTCGGTCACCGGGCAGGTCGACCCGGACGTGATGGGCCTGTACGGCTCGGAGCGCAGCACGGTCTACGCGATGGTGCCGGTCTACATCCCGCTGCTGATGCCGTTGACCATCATCGCGATCCCGGCGGCCGACCTGATCCTCGCGATCGTGCGCCGCACCTGGCGCGGCCAGTCCCCGTTCGCCGCCGACCGGGGCCATCTGCACCACCGGCTGCTGGAGGTCGGGCACTCGCACAGCCGGGCGGTGCTGATCATGTACTTCTGGTCGGCGGTCATCGCCTTCGGCACCCTCGCCTACACCGTGAACGCGGCGTCCATGTGGATCGTCCTCGCCATCGCCATGCTCAGCGGAGTGGGCCTCTTCCTGCTGCTGCTGCCCCGCTTCACGCCTCGCGCCCCCCGCTGGGCCGAGTCCTTCGTCCCGCCGCGCTACCGCCGCCGCAAGGTCGCCCCCACCGCCGAGACGCCCCTCGCCGCCTCCCCCGACTGGACCCCGTCCCTCAACGGCGCCACCGCGATCGGCGGGCGCACCAAGGAGGAGGAGCCGAGCCCGGCGGGAGCCCGGCGCTGAGGGGGCGCCCGTAGAACTTGGAAGGCCCCGTGCGACGTATCGCACGGGGCCTTCTCGCATCCGTCGTGCGGGCGGAGGCGGGGGCTCCGCGCTGACGGCAAGGTAAGAATCTGACTAACACTTTGCCGATCGCATGCAAGAGCGTGGGGGAGCAAAGCGGGCTTATACCAGACAAGTCGGCACTGTTTTTGCACAGACGGGCGGGTTCACTCTCATGTGTGATGCCGAGCACACCATTCAGGTAAAGACCTCATCAAATAGTTTGTGATACGGTTCACGAGAACCCCGGACGCAGCCGAACGACCGCAGTGCGACGGTCGACCGGCGTGAGATTTCCGCTCGGCCCCGGGGTCTACGCTCGTCCATGACGACACCCTGCCCCCTTAGCAAGCGGAGTTGCCGCCATGCCGTCCCATGACGCCCGGATTCTCCTTCAGGCCGCCGTACCCACGGCCGCCGCCGGCGCCGTCGCCGCTGTCATCAGCGGCGTGGTCGTCGGAGGCAAGGGGGCCATCGGCGCCGTTGTCGCGGCGGTGATCACCATCCTCTTCATGGGAATCGGGCTCTACGTTCTGCAGCGCACCGCCAAATCGCTTCCTCACCTGTTCCAGGCGATGGGCCTGATGCTCTACGCGGCACAGATCCTGCTGCTGTTCATCTTCATGGCCGCGTTCAAGAACACCACGCTGTTCCACCCCCGGGCCTTCGCGTTCACGCTCGTCGGCACCACCCTCGTGTGGATCGTCTTCCAGACGCGTGCCCACATGAAGGCCAAGATCCTCTACGTCGAACCCGATTCCTCCACGGGCAACCAGCCCGAAAAATCGGGGCACTCGTCGTGAGGAGTAGGGCCGGGATAAGTGTCCGCAGGAGATCCTGCTATCGTCCGGTGCCAACTGCGGCATCGCGGGCGCGGGCAATCGAGCTGACGCCTGCCCAGTTGCGAGGCTCGATGCCCCACAGCCGCCCTCACATCCGTATCACCAGTCCAGTGCCGACCCGCGGCTGCGCGCCGCGCCGACACAACGAGGTTGCCGTACCCATGCGCCACGCTGAAGGAGCCCGCGGTGAGTGCTGACCCGACGCAGGTGCTCGCCTTCGAGACCGACTGCCACATCTTCGACGGGTGTGGCTTCGCCGAGGTTTCTCCCGGCCTGCACTCGTTCCTGTTCCAGCCCCTGTGGGGCCACCAGGACGATGCCGTCTACTTCAACAAGACGATGCTGCTGGCGCTGCTCGGCTCGATCATCATCGTCGGGTTCTTCTGGGCCGCCTTCCGCAAGCCGCAGGTCGTGCCCGGCAAGCTCCAGATGGTCGCCGAGGCCGGCTACGACTTCATCCGGCGCGGTGTCGTCTACGAGACCATCGGCCGCAAGGAAGGCGAGAAGTACGTCCCGCTCGTCGTCTCGCTCTTCTTCTTCATCTGGATGATGAACCTCTGGTCGATCGTTCCGCTCGCCCAGTTCCCGGTCACGGCGATCATTTCGTACCCCGCGGTCCTCGCGGGCATCGTCTACATCACGTGGGTGGTCCTCACCTTCAAGCGACAGGGCTTCGTCGGCTTCTTCAAGAACGTCACGGGCTACGACAAGTCGCTCGGCGCGGTGCTGCCGCTGTCGATGCTGATCGAGTTCTTCTCGAACATCCTGATCCGGCCCTTCACCCACGCCGTCCGACTCTTCGCGAACATGTTCGCCGGTCACACCCTGCTGCTGCTCTTCACGATCGCCAGCTGGTACCTGCTGAACAGCTTCGGCATCGCCTACGCGGGCGTCTCTTTCATCATGGTCATCGTCATGACCGCCTTCGAGCTGTTCGTCCAGGCCCTGCAGGCATATGTCTTCGTCCTGCTGACCTGCACCTACATTCAGGGCGCTCTCGCCGAGCACCACTGATCAGGCGCCTCACCGACCCCCCAACTCGTCCGGTGGCCAACCCCCACCGGTCCGTAAAGTAAAGGAAGAACTGGCATGTCTACGACCCTTGCTGCTGTCGAAGGCTCCCTCGGCTCCATCGGTTACGGCCTCGCCGCGATCGGCCCCGGCGTCGGCGTCGGCATCATCTTCGGTAACGGCACCCAGGCCCTGGCCCGTCAGCCCGAGGCCGCCGGCCTGATCCGTGCCAACCAGATCCTCGGCTTCGCCTTCTGTGAGGCGCTCGCCCTGATCGGTCTGGTCATGCCGTTCGTCTACGGCTACTGATCACCGACACCAGTCAAGCCGACTAGACGAAAGGCACTCACATGAGCCAGCTGCTCATCGCGGCGAGCGAGGGAGAGAACCCCCTCGTTCCGCCGATCCCTGAGCTTGTCATCGGCCTGCTCGCCTTCGTCATCGTCTTCGGCTTCCTCGCCAAGAAGCTCCTCCCGAACATCAACAAGGTTCTGGAAGAGCGCCGCGAGGCCATCGAGGGCGGTATCGAGAAGGCCGAGGCCGCTCAAACCGAGGCCCAGAGCGTTCTTGAGCAGTACAAGGCTCAGCTCGCCGAGGCCCGGCACGAGGCCGCGCGACTGCGCCAGGAGGCGCAGGAGCAGGGTGCCGCGCTCATCGCCGAGATGCGGGCCGAAGGCCAGCGGCAGCGCGAGGAGATCATCGCCGCCGGACACGCGCAGCTCGACGCCGACCGCAAGGCCGCCGCGTCCGCGCTGCGCCAGGACGTCGGCAAGCTCGCCACCGACCTGGCCGGCAAGCTCGTCGGCGAGTCCCTGGAGGACCACGCCCGGCAGAGCCGCGTGATCGACCGCTTCCTCGATGACCTTGAGGAGAAGGCCGAGGCGACTCGATGACGGCGCACGGAGCGAGCCGCGAGGCCGCTGCCGCCGCAACCGAGCGACTCGACGCGCTGACGGACGCCACGTCCGTGGACGCGGGGCGGCTCGCCGACGAACTGGCCGCCGTCACCGCGCTGCTCGACCGCGAGGTGTCGCTGCGTCGGGTCCTCACCGACCCGGCGCAGGCCGGCGAGGCCAAGGCCGATCTGGCCGGACGCATCCTCGGCGGCCAGATCGGCGGGGAGACCGCGGACCTGGTGGCCGGCCTGGTGCGCTCCCGCTGGTCGCAGTCCCGGGACCTGGTGGACGTGCTGGAGGAGCTGGCGAACCTCGCCGACCTCACCGCCGCGCAGCGAGCGGGCACGCTCGACGACGTCGAGGACGAGCTGTTCCGGTTTGGCCGGATCGTCTCCTCCAACACCGAGCTGCGGGCCGCGCTGACCGACCGCGCCGCCGGCACCACCGCCAAGGGCGAGCTGCTGCGCAGCCTGCTCGGCGGCCGTGCCAAGGCCACCACCGAGCGCCTGGTGACGCGCCTCGTCACCGCGCCGCGTGGACGTAGCCTGGAGTCGGGACTTGAGTCTCTGTCCAAGCTCGCCGCCGAGCGTCGCAACCGCATGGTCGCCGTCGTCACCTCGGCGGTCCCGCTGAGCGACACGCAGAAGCAGCGCCTCGGCGCGGCCCTCGCGAAGCTCTACGGCCGCCAGATGCACCTCAACCTCGATGTCGACCCCGAGGTCGTCGGCGGGATTCGGGTGCAGGTCGGGGACGAGCTGATCAACGGCTCGATCGCGGACCGACTTGAGGACGCCGGCCGCCGCCTGGCGAGCTGACCAACTTCACAAGCAGTACGTACGGACGGCCCGGTTGGGCCGTGCAGAAGAATCCTGGGGGTCGCCCCCAGACCCCCAAAGTGAAACTTCGGGCCCAACAAGGAGAGCAGGGAACCCAGATGGCGGAGCTCACGATCCGGCCGGAGGAGATCCGGGACGCGCTGGAGAACTTCGTCCAGTCGTACAAGCCGGACGCGGCCTCGCGCGAGGAGGTCGGTACGGTCACCCTTGCCGGCGACGGCATCGCGAAGGTCGAGGGTCTTCCCTCGGCCATGGCCAACGAACTGCTGAAGTTCGAGGACGGCACCCTCGGCCTCGCGCTCAACCTGGAAGAGCGCGAGATCGGCGCCATCGTCCTCGGTGAGTTCAGCGGCATCGAGGAGGGTCAGCCGGTCTCCCGTACCGGCGAGGTCCTGTCGGTCGCCGTGGGCGAGGGCTACCTCGGCCGCGTCGTCGACCCGCTCGGCAACCCGATCGACGGCCTCGGCGAGATCGAGACCACCGGTCGCCGCGCCCTCGAACTGCAGGCCCCCACGGTCATGCAGCGCAAGTCGGTGCACGAGCCGATGGAGACCGGCTACAAGGCCGTCGACGCGATGACCCCGATCGGCCGTGGTCAGCGTCAGCTGGTCATCGGTGACCGCCAGACCGGCAAGACCGCGCTGTGCGTCGACACGATCATCAACCAGCGCGACAACTGGCGCTCGGGCGACGTGAACAAGCAGGTCCGCTGCATCTACGTCGCCATCGGCCAGAAGGGCTCGACCATCGCGTCGGTCCGCCGTGCGCTGGAGGAGAACGGCGCACTGGAGTACACGACCATCGTCGCCGCCCCGGCGTCCGACCCGGCCGGCTTCAAGTACCTGGCGCCGTACACCGGTTCGGCCATCGGCCAGCAGTGGATGTACGAGGGCAAGCACGTCCTCATCATCTTCGACGACCTCTCGAAGCAGGCCGACGCCTACCGCGCCGTGTCCCTGCTGCTGCGCCGCCCGCCGGGCCGTGAGGCCTACCCGGGTGACGTCTTCTACCTGCACTCCCGTCTGCTGGAGCGCTGCGCGAAGCTCTCCGACGACATGGGCAAGGGCTCGATGACCGGTCTGCCGATCGTCGAGACCAAGGCCAACGACGTCTCGGCGTTCATCCCGACCAACGTCATCTCCATCACCGACGGCCAGTGCTTCCTGGAGTCGGACCTCTTCAACGCCGGTCAGCGTCCCGCGCTGAACGTCGGTATCTCCGTCTCCCGAGTCGGTGGTTCCGCCCAGCACAAGGCGATGAAGCAGGTCTCGGGCCGTCTGCGCGTGGACCTCGCCCAGTTCCGTGAGCTGGAGGCGTTCGCCGCCTTCGGTTCCGACCTGGACGCCGCGTCGAAGGCGCAGCTGGAGCGCGGTCAGCGCATGGTCGAGCTGCTGAAGCAGGCCCAGTACGAGCCGATGTCCACCGAGGACCAGGTCGTCTCCGTGTGGGCCGGCACCACCGGCAAGATGGACGACGTCCCGGTCGCCGACATCCGCCGCTTCGAGAAGGAGCTGCTTGAGTACCTGCACCGCAAGGAGCAGGGCCTCATGACCTCCATCAAGGAGGGCGGCAAGATGTCCGACGACACGCTGACGGCCGTGGCCGACGCGATCGCCGACTTCAAGAAGCAGTTCGAGACCGCGGACGGCAAGCTGCTCGGCGAGGACGCTCCGGCGGCCGTCAACGTCTCCAAGTGACGTAAGGAAGGGACCTGACTCATGGGAGCTCAGCTCCGGGTCTACAAGCGTCGCATCCGATCCGTCACCGCGACCAAGAAGATCACCAAGGCGATGGAGATGATCGCCGCCTCGCGCGTCGTCAAGGCGCAGCGCAAGGTGGCGGCCTCCACGCCGTACGCGACCGAGCTGACGCGCGCGGTCACGGCGGTGGGCACTGGTTCCAACACCAAGCACCCGCTGACCACGCAGGCCGAGACGGTCACGCGTTCCGCAGTGCTGCTGCTGACGAGTGACCGCGGTCTCGCCGGTGCCTTCAACTCCAACGCCATCAAGGCCGCGGAGCAGCTGACGGCACGCCTTGAGGCCGAGGGCAAGCAGGTCGACACGTACATCGTCGGCCGGCGCGGTGTCGCCCACTACAACTTCCGTGAGCGCAAGATCACGGAGCAGTGGACGGGCTTCACCGACGAGCCCTCCTACGCGGACGCCAAGAAGGTCGCGGCCCCGCTGATCGAGGCCATCGAGAAGGACACGGCGGACGGCGGCGTGGATGAACTCCACATCGTCTACACCGAGTTCGTCTCGATGATGACGCAGCAGGCGCTCGACGCCCGGCTGCTGCCGCTCAGCCTCGAAGAGGTCGCGGAGGAGTCGTCCACCAAGGGCGAGATCCTCCCGCTGTTCGACTTCGAGCCGTCGGCGGAGGACGTCCTCGACGCCCTGCTGCCGCGCTACGTCGAGAGCCGTATCTACAACGCGCTGCTGCAGTCGGCCGCTTCCAAGCACGCCGCCACCCGCCGCGCGATGAAGTCGGCCACCGACAACGCCGGGGAACTGATCAACAACCTTTCCCGGCTTGCCAACGCGGCCCGCCAGGCCGAAATCACCCAGGAAATCAGCGAGATCGTCGGTGGCTCCGCAGCCCTTGCCGACGCGACCGCGGGGAGTGACAAGTAATGACGACGACTTCTGAGACGGCCGTTGCCACGGGCCGCGTCGCCCGGGTCATCGGCCCGGTCGTCGACGTGGAGTTCCCCGTCGACGCGATGCCCGACATCTACAACGCCCTGCACGTCGAGGTCTCCGACCCGGCCAAGGAGGGCGAGAAGAAGACGCTGACCCTGGAGGTCGCCCAGCACCTGGGTGACGGTCTGGTCCGCGCCATCTCCATGCAGCCCACCGACGGTCTGGTCCGCCAGGCCCCGGTCGTCAACACCGGCACCTCCATCACCGTGCCGGTCGGCGACTTCACCAAGGGCAAGGTGTTCAACACCCTCGGTGAGGTGCTGAACGTCGACGAGACCTACGACGGCGAGCGCTGGGGCATCCACCGCAAGGCGCCGAACTTCGACGAGCTTGAGTCGAAGACCGAGATGTTCGAGACCGGCGTCAAGGTCATCGACCTTCTCACCCCGTACGTCAAGGGTGGAAAGATCGGTCTGTTCGGTGGTGCCGGCGTCGGCAAGACGGTGCTCATCCAGGAGATGATCTACCGCGTCGCCAACAACCACGACGGTGTGTCGGTGTTCGCCGGCGTCGGTGAGCGCACCCGTGAGGGCAACGACCTCATCGACGAGATGAGCGAGTCGGGCGTCATCGACAAGACCGCCCTGGTCTTCGGTCAGATGGACGAGCCCCCGGGCACCCGTCTGCGCGTGGCCCTCGCCGGTCTGACCATGGCGGAGTACTTCCGCGATGTGCAGAAGCAGGACGTGCTGTTCTTCATCGACAACATCTTCCGCTTCACCCAGGCCGGTTCCGAGGTGTCGACCCTGCTCGGCCGTATGCCCTCCGCGGTGGGCTACCAGCCGAACCTGGCCGACGAGATGGGTCTCCTCCAGGAGCGCATCACCTCGACCCGTGGTCACTCGATCACCTCGATGCAGGCGATCTACGTCCCTGCGGACGACCTGACCGACCCGGCCCCGGCCACCACCTTCGCCCACCTCGACGCGACGACGGTTCTCTCCCGTCCGATCTCCGAGAAGGGCATCTACCCGGCCGTGGACCCGCTGGACTCGACGTCCCGCATCCTCGACCCGCGGTACATCGCGGCGGACCACTACAACGCCGCGATGCGCGTGAAGAACATCCTGCAGAAGTACAAGGACCTGCAGGACATCATCGCGATCCTCGGTATCGACGAGCTCGGCGAGGAGGACAAGCTCGTCGTCCACCGTGCCCGTCGCGTGGAGCGCTTCCTGTCCCAGAACACCCACGTCGCCAAGCAGTTCACCGGCGTCGACGGGTCGGACGTGCCGCTGGAGGAGTCGATCACCGCGTTCAACGCGATCATCGACGGCGAGTACGACCACTTCCCGGAGCAGGCGTTCTTCATGTGCGGTGGTCTTGAGGACCTGAAGAAGAACGCGAAGGAGCTGGGCGTCAGCTGACGCTGTCGCTCTTGAGCCGTGTGCTCTTGCTGAGGGGGCGGGGGTCGTCCCGCCCCCTCATCCACGCCTACTAGACTTGAACCCAACACCCGGCGGAGGCGCCGGGTGGTGACCCGAGGAGCCACCTTGGCTGCTGAGCTGCACGTCGCGCTGGTCGCGGCCGACCGAGAGGTCTGGTCGGGCCAGGCCACCCTGGTCGTCGCGCGCACCACGTCCGGCGACATCGGCGTCATGCCCGGTCACCAGCCGCTGCTCGGTGTGCTGGAGTCGGGCCCGGTGACCATCCGTACGAGCGAGGGCGGCACGATCGTCGTCGCCGTGCACGGCGGTTTCATCTCGTTCGCGGACAACAAGCTGTCCCTGCTGGCCGAGGTCGCCGAGCTGGCCGACGAGATCGACGTCCAGCGCGTCGAGCGGGAGCTGGAGCAGGCGAAGGCGGAGGGCGACGCCGCCGCCGAGCGCCGCGCCGATGTCCGACTGCGTACGGTGGCGGCGCGCTGAGCCCGCTCACCGTGTGATGCTGTATCTCAGCCGCGGCTGGGTCCGGATGTATTCATCCCGACCCAGCCGCGGCTGAGGCAAATGTGGGTGTTTTTTACGTTCCATTACCTAGGAGACGAGGAGGTCGGTGTCGATGGTCCTCGCTCTGGCTGTGTGCGGATCGGCGATCGCGCTCGTGGTGGTGGGACTCTTCGTCTTCGGTCTGCGCCGCAGACTCATCCAGCGCTCCGGCGGTACGTTCGACTGCAGCCTCCGCTGGAACGCCCCGGAGAAACCCGAGAAGGGCGACGAGAACGGCAAGGGCTGGGGCTATGGCGTCGCCCGCTACAACGGCGACCGCATCGAGTGGTACCGCGTCTTCTCGTACTCGCCCCGCCCCCGCCGGGTCCTTGAGCGCTCGGCGATCGAGGTGGCCGGCCGTCGTACCCCGGAGGGCGAGGAGGAGCTGGCCCTGCTCTCCGATGCCGTGATCCTCGCGTGTCTGCACCGGGGGAGCCGTCTTGAGCTGGCGATGAGCGAGGACGCGCTGACCGGTTTCCTCGCGTGGCTTGAGGCAGCCCCGCCCGGACAGCGAGTGAATGTGGCGTAGCCACATTCACTCGCTGGGTGGGGGTCCCCCGGACGAAGTCTGGGGGAGCGTCAACGTTGCCTGATGTCTAGCCGAGCCCGTTGCTGATCGCGGTCACCAGCTCTCCACTGCTGGTGTCGCCGCTGAACTCCCAGAAGAACGCGCCGCCCAGGCCCTGGTTCCTGGCCCAGGTCATCTTTCCGGCGATCGTCGACGGGGTGTCGTACGACCACCACTGGGTGCCGCAGTGCGCGTACGCCGTGCCCGCGACGGTGCCGGTGGCGGGGCAGGAGTTCTTGAGCACCTTGTAGTCCTCGATGCCCGCCTCGTACGTGCCCGGTGCCGCGCCGGTCGCCGTGCCGCCGGGGGCGGACTGGGTGACTCCGGTCCAGCCCCGGCCGTAGAAGCCGATGCCGAGCAGCAGCTTGGCGGACGGGACGCCCTTCGCCTTCAGCTTGGCGATGGCGTCGGCGGAGTTGAAGCCGGCGGTCGGGATGCCGGAGTACGAGGTCAGCGGGGAGTGCGGGGCGGTCGGACCGGTCGAGGCCCAGGCGCCGAAGTAGTCGTACGTCATCACGTTGTACCAGTCGACGGAGGCCGAGGCCCCGCCGTAGTCGGCCGCGTCGATCTTGCCGCCGGAGGAGCCGTCGGCGGTGATCGCGGCGGTGACCAGGTAGTCCGAGCCGAACTCGGTGCGCAGGGCCGACATCAGGTTCCTGAAGGCCGCCGGGCCCGAGGTGTCGCAGGTCAGACCGCAGGCGTTGGGGTACTCCCAGTCGATGTCGATGCCGTCGAAGACATCCGCCCAGCGCGGGTCCTCCACCACGGCCTTGCAGGACTGGGCGAACGCGGCCGGGTTCTGCGCGGCCTGGCCGAAGCCGCCGGAGTAGGTCCAGCCGCCGAAGGAGTACAGCACCTTGATGTGCGGGTACTTCGCCTTGAGCTGGCGGAGCTGGTTGAAGTTGCCGCGCAGCGGCTGGTCCCAGGTGTCGGCGACCCCGCTGACGGACTGGTCGGCGGTGTACGCCTTGTCGTACGCGGCGTAGGTGTCGTCCACGGTGCACTGACCGTTCTTGACGTTGCCGAACGCGTAGTTGATATGGGTGATCTTCGACGCGGAGCCCGAGGTCACCAGGTTCTTGACATGGAAGTCGCGGCCGTAGACGCCCCACTCGGTGAAGTAGCCGAGGTTGACCTTGGCGGCGGGGTTCGGGTCGGTGCCGCCGCCGGTGGTCCGTACGGAGACGGCGCCGCTCGCGGGGCCGGTCTGGTCGGCGGTGTCGCGGGCCTGGACGGTGTACGAGTAGTCGGTGCCGGCGGTCAGACCGGTGTCCGTGTACGAGGTGGAGGTCACCGTGGCGACCTTGGTGCCGCCGCGCAGGACGTCGTAGTCCTTGACGCCGTTGTCGTCGGTGGCCGCCGACCAGCTGAGTTTCACCGAGGTGTCGGTGATGTCCGAGGCGGTCGGGGTGCCGGGCGCGGAGGGTGCCGCGTCACCGGGGACGGAGGGACCGCCGTCACAGCTGCCGCCGTTCAGCTCGCAGTTCGAAGGGGAGCCTGAGCCGCTCCCGTTGAAACCGAAGGAGACGGAGGCACCGGGGGCGAGGGTGCCGTTCCAGGACTTGTTCTTGGCGGTCCAGTGGGTGCCGGAGGAGGTGACATCGGCGTCCCAGGCCGAGGTGACGGACGTCCCGGAGGGGAAGTCCCACTCGACGGTCCAGGAGCCGATGGTGGTGGTGCCGGTGTTCTTCACCGTCCACTTGCCTTCGAAGCCGGAGCCCCAGTCCTGGGTCTTGGTGTAGGTGGCGGTAGCCGATGAAGACGCGGCGGCGGCTTGGGTGGGGGAGGCGAGTCCGGCGAGGCCCGCGAAGGGGAGCAGCAGGGTGGCGAACCCGGCCGCCGCTCTGTGCCTGAAGCGCATGTGCGCCTCCTTGGGGAGATGTGGGGTGGGCATGAGCGATCGTGGGCATGACATGCCACGGTGTGGGTGAGAATAGAAAGGTCTGGACCATAGGTCAATGGGTCTGGACCACTTGCCGAGGAATGGCCGGCCGAAGGGCGGCCGGAAGTGGTCAGACGTCCAACTCCTGTGCCAGCACGGCCGCTTGGACCCGGCTGCGCAGATCCAGCTTCCCCAGCAGACGGCTGACATGGGTCTTCACCGTCGCCTCGGCCATGTCCAGCCGCCCGGCGATCTCCGCGTTCGACAGGCCCTCCCCGATACAGGACAGCACCTGCCGCTCGCGCCGGGTGAGGGAATCCAGTACGGCCGGGTCGGCCGTCGGCTCGCGCACCGGCTTCGCCGCGAACTCGGCGATCAGCCGCCGGGTGACCGCCGGGGCGATCAGACCCTCACCGCGCCCCACCGTCCGTACGGCCTCGATCAGATCGTGGGCGTCGGTGTTCTTCAGCAGGAACCCGGCGGCGCCCGCCCGTAGCGCGCCGAACACATACTCGTCGAGGTCGAAGGTGGTCAGCACGAGGACATCGGCCAGTCCCTCGCCGACGATCTGCCGGGTCGCCGACACCCCGTCCAGACGCGGCATCTGAACATCCATCAGCACCAGATCGGGCCGCAGCTCCCGGGCCAGCGCCACCGCCCGCTCGCCGTCGGCCGCCTCACCGACCACCTCGACGTCCGGCGCGCTGCGCAGGATGAGGACGATCCCGGCCCGTACGGCGGACTGGTCCTCGGCGACGAGCACACGGATCATGCGGGTTCTCCTTCGACGAGCACACGGTTCACGCGGGTTCTCCTTCGGTGACGGGGAGGGTGGCGCGTACGGCCCAGATCTTGCCCTCGGCGGACGCCGGGGCTGTCGCGGGACCCGCCTCGAAGGTGCCGCCCAGCAGGGCGACCCGCTCGCGCATCCCGACCAGCCCGGCGCCCGAGCCGGGGGCGCTCGGGCCGTCGCGGTCGCCGTACGGGCTGGTCACGGCGATGTCGAGGGAACCGTCCAACTGTCGCAGGACCACCGTGACCCGGCCGGGGCAGGCGTGCTTGAGGGCGTTGGTCAGGGACTCCTGGACGATCCGGTACGCGGCCAGCCCGACCGGGGCGGGGAGGGTGTCGGCGTGCTCGGCGTCGAGGGTGACGTCGAGGCCGTTCGTGCGGGCGTTCTCGACGAGGGAGCCGAGGCCGTCGAGCGTGGGCGCGGCGGACGGCTCGGTGTCCTCGCTCGTGTCCCGCAGGATGCCGATCAGCCGCCGCATCTCGGCGAGCCCCTCGACGCTGTTCTCCCGGATGACCTTCAGGGCCTGCCAGGTGGTCTCCGGCTTGTCGAGGGAGAGCGCGGCCGTGGAGTGGATCGCGATCGCCGAGAGGTGGTTGGCGACCATGTCGTGCAACTCCCGTGCCATCCGGGCGCGTTCGGCGGTCACGGCCTGGGTGCGGTCCATCTCCGCCAGCAGGGCGGTCTGTTCGGCGCGCAGCCTCGCCGCTTCGGCGGCGTCGCGGTGGTTGCGGACGATCCAGCCGGTGATGGCCGGCATGAAGGCGACCAGTCCGGTGATCACGCCGATCAGCAGCGCCTCGGGCGTCCGCCAGAACGCGAAGGGTACGACGGTGCTCGCCACGGTGAGCAGCCCCGTGATCCACGGGACCCGGCGGGCCGTGGTGGGCGGGCCGTACACCACGGCCGCGTACACCAGGTCCGTGAACATGATCACGGTGGCCAGGTTGCCCCGGGTCATCACGTCCACGGCCACCGCGGTCGTGCCGAGCAGCAGCGCGGTGCGCGGCAGGGTGCGGCGGACCGTCTCGCAGCCGGCCGTCACCACGAGCGGCGGCAGAATCCATCCGGGGCCGTGGAGCAGCACGCTCGGGTCGTCGGGCCCCCGGTTGCCGAGACCCACGCCCCACAGCAGCAGACCCCCGAGCAGTCCGGCGAGCGCGGCGCACAGGTCGAAGCGGTTCGGGCGGGGCAGTCGTACGGCCATGCCTCACATCCAACACGGGGCGGGCCCTCGCCGCCTGATCCCCGGGAACGGTCCCGGACTGCATCTTTCGATGTACCGCGACTTCGTCACCGCCGACGACGCGTCGGGCGTCCGGCGTCGGGAGCCTGGAAGGGTGACCGAAAGGAGCGAACCGTGATCGTCGCGTTGATCATCGCCTGCGAGGTCGGCTTCTGGGTACTGCTGGCGCTGGCCCTGGCCGTCCGCTATCTGCTGAAGCGGCGCCGGACCAGTGTGGTGCTCCTCCTGTGCGAGCCCGTGCTGGAACTGGTGCTCTTCGTGGTGACCGCGATCGACCTCAAGAGCGGCGCCGAGCCGAGCTGGGAACACGGGCTCGCCGCCCTCTACATCGGCTTCACCGTGGGCTACGGCCACTACATGATCAGCTGGCTGGACGGCCATGCCGCGCATCGCCTGGCCGGCGCCCCGCCCCCGCCGAAGCCGCCGAAGTACGGCATGGCGCGGGCCGCGTACGAGGGCAGGCTGTGGCTTCGCACGGTGGCCGCCGCGGCCGTGGCCCTGGCCCTGCTCCAGGGGGCCGTCTGGTACGTCGGCGACGACGGGAACGTCGACTCGCTGAGGTCGTTCCAATGGACGGCACTCAGGGCCGCCGGCATCCACGGGCTGGTCGCCCTCGCCTATCTGATCTGGCCGAAGCAGCGCCCGCCGAGCGAGCGGGACGCGGAGCGCGAGCCGGCGAAGCTCTTGTAGGGCGCGCTAGCGCTCGCCGCCCGGCACCCACAACACATCTCCGGCCTCCTTGTTCGCACTCCTCGCGAGGATGAACAGGAGGTCGGAGAGTCGGTTGAGGTAGGTGGCGGTGAGGGGGTTCATCGTCTCGCCGTGGACTTCGATGGCCGCCCACGTCGAGCGCTCCGCCCGCCGTACGACCGTGCAGGCCTGGTGCAGCAGGGCCGCACCCGGCGTACCACCCGGCAGAATGAAGGAACGGAGCTTCTCCAGCCGCTCGTTGAAGCGGTCGCAGTCCGCCTCCAGCCTGTCGACGTAGAACTGCTCCACCCGAAGGGGCGGGTACTCGGGGTTCTCCACGACCGGCGCGGACAGATCGGCGCCCACGTCGAACAGGTCGTTCTGCACCCGGACGAGCACCTTCACGATCTCCTCGTCCAGGGCGCCGAGCGCGATCGCCGTCCCGATCGCCGCGTTCGCCTCATTGGCGTCCGCGTACGCCGAGATCCGCAGATCCGTCTTGGGCACCCGGCTCATGTCCCCGAGGTTCGTGGTGCCCTTGTCGCCGGTCCTGGTGTAGATACGCGTCAGATTGACCATACGACCAGCGTAGTGAGGGCCCCCACCCACCGGAGGACCCGCTGCCGCGCCCCGCCGGTGTGATGTCCGTCAGTTGAGACGTGACTCGCGTTACTAAGCGGTCACACAACGCCTCACGAGCGCTAGTGTCCGCCGGAGAGGAAACACGTCAACAGCGCGTACCAGGGGAGTCGCACAGTGGCACGGAAGCTCGCCGTCATCGGAGCCGGGCTCATGGGGTCCGGTATCGCTCAGGTGTCCGCGCAGTCGGGCTGGGACGTCGTCCTGCGCGATGTCACCGACGAGGCGCTGGACCGTGGCATCGGCGGCATCCAGGCGTCGTACGACAAGTTCGTGAGCAAGGGCAAGCTGGACGCGGCGGACGCCGAGGCGGCGCTCGCGCGGATCACCGCCACCACCGACCTCGACGCCGTGGCCGACGCGGACATCGTCGTCGAGGCCGTGTTCGAGAAGCTGGAGGTCAAGCACGAGATCTTCCGGGCCCTCGACAAGCTCGTACGCGACGACGCCGTCCTCGCCTCGAACACCTCCGCCATCCCGATCACCAAGATCGCGGCGGTGACCGAGCGCCCCGAGCGGGTCGTCGGCACGCACTTCTTCTCCCCGGTGCCGATGATGCAGCTCTGCGAACTGGTCCGCGGCTACAAGACCAGCGACGAAACCCTCGCCACCGCACGGGAGTTCGCCGAGTCCGTCGGCAAGACCTGCATCGTCGTCAACCGCGATGTCGCCGGCTTTGTGACGACCCGTCTGATCTCGGCACTCGTCGTCGAGGCCGCCAAGCTCTACGAGTCGGGCGTCGCCACCGCCGAGGACATCGACCTCGCCTGCAAGTTGGGCTTCGGCCACGCCATGGGACCGCTGGCCACCGCCGATCTGACGGGCGTCGACATCCTGCTGCACGCCACGAGCAACATCTACACCGAGTCCCAGGACGAGAAGTTCGCCCCACCGGAGCTGATGCGCCGCATGGTCGACGCCGGTGACATCGGCCGCAAGAGCGGGCAGGGCTTCTACACCCACTGAGCGAGCCGCACGCGTCACTCCCGTCGCGTGTTCACGCATGCACCTCCAGGGCCTCACCCCTTGAGGTGAATTCGGTATCGGTTCGCTCACAGACGGCAACCTGGTGGTGTCGAACGCCGTCAGAGGTTGCATCACCCACATCACGGAGTACGAGACGCATCCACGGGGAGCGCTTATGTACATCAGGGGCGACCACGCCGAGCTGGTCGTCGGGGGCCGCCTCGACGTACGCAGCGCGGCGGACGCCCGTACGGTCCTGCACTCGGCCGTCGACGACGGAGCCGGCGACCTGGTGCTCGACCTGTCAGAGCTGGACTCCTGGGACGCCACCGGACTGGGCGTGATCATGGGAGCCCACCGGCGGGCGGGACGGTGCGGACGGCGGCTGGTGCTGCGCGGGGTCCCCCCGCAGATGCGGCGCCTCCTCGTGGCAACCCGCCTGCACCGCATCCTGGCGATCGAGGGCGGCATCGGGGTGGAGTCCTTGCCGAGGGTGTGAACGCGTGCGCGAGCCCACGCGTATCACCTGGGGGTGCGATCGCGCCCCGTAAGGGGCGCGGGGCTGTGACATCGTGCGGTCCGCCGCGATGGGGGTCCCCCCCCGCGCGAGCGCAGCCGAGCGTGAGGGAGCGAGCAACCACAATCCACCCGCAGTGACCCAACAGCCTCATAAGCGGAGCGCACCGGCAATCCTCACGAGACTGTGATGTCTGCGACGGCCCGCGACCCCGGGCTGTCGGAGATACTGTGCGAAGGTTTAGGGTTCGGCTGCCCGCTGCCAGCAACCCTCACGCGGGTTCCGGACCAGAAGCGACAGCGCGGTGTGCGACACGGCCGGGAGGGGCTCCAGCACACGAGACGCTTTTGGGGGGCTAGAACCGATGGACCCGATGGACCGCGGACCCGAAGAGTACGGCCACGACGACGCGACCGCGCTCGGCAAGCGTCCCCCGAGGGACGCCCTGGCGCAGGACTTCGGCCAGCACGCTCCGGCACTCGCCCGCACCGTCCAGCTCGTCTCCGGCGACTTCCTGGTCACGGTCAACCCCGTCGACGGCAGCGAGGTGGAGAACTGCCCGCCGGGCGAACTGCCGGCCCGGCCCGTGAAGCACGCGCCGGACGAGCGCGCCGAACTCGACCGCGCCGCCCGGCCGCCCGTACCGCCGGGCCCCTCGCTGCCCAGGCTGGCCCTGCTCCGGCGCGACGACGAGAGGGAACGGCTCGTCCGTCTCCTCGCCCGCGGCCGCTCCGTCCGTCTCACCGGTGCCCCAGGCTCCGGCCGCACCATGCTCCTCGACGCCGTCGCCGCGGACTGCGCCGATCTGGCCCCCGACGGCGTCGTACGGCTAGACGGCCACGGACGCACACCGGACGACCTGCTGTACGACCTGTTCGCCGCCGTGTACAGCGCGCCCCTGTTCCGGCCCGTGCGGGAGCAGATCCTCGATGTCGTACGGGAGATCGGCGCGGTCGTCGTCCTGGACGACCTGGAGTTCGGCGGGGTGGCCCTCGACGAGCTGCTCGACGCGACCCCCGAGTGCGCCTTCCTGCTGGCCGCCACCCCCGACGTACCCCTGCCGTCCGCCGACGCTCCCCTGGAGGAGATCGTCCTCGGCGGCTTCGACCGGGAGGGCAGCCTGGAGCTGCTGGAGCGCGGGGTCGGGCGGGCGCTCACCGAGGACGAGGTCAGCTGGGCGGGTGACCTGCTCTTCGAGTCCGAGGGGCTGCCGCTCAGGTTCGCCCAGGCCGGGGCCCTGCTCCGACAGCGCGACCGGCTGCGCGCCGGGGCGAACGCCGTCGACGAGTTCGGCGTCTTCGCCGACGCCCCGCCGGTCGAGACGGCCTACGACACCGCCGCCGACGACGACCACGAGATCCCCCTGCCCTCGCTCGCCGAGGGTGCCGCGCCCGCCGCGCTGCTCGCCTCCCGGCTGAGCGAGTCGGCGCGCGAGACCTTGCGATTCGCGGTCGCACTCGGCGGCGAGGTCCCGCACCAGGCGCATCTGCCCGCCCTCGTGGGCGACACCCATGCCGACGCCGCCCTCGGCGAACTCGTCGGCAGCGCCCTCGTCACCCCGGTCGGCGCCCGCTACCGGCTCGCCGCCGGGGTGCGCACCCAACTGGAGGCCGCCGGATACGCCGACGACGTCGAGGGGCACGCCCGGACGGCCGCCCGGCACTACGCCTGGTGGGCCGGGCACCCCTCGGTCACCCCCGAGCGGGTCTCGGCCGAGGCCGACGCCGTACTCGCCGCGCTCACGCTCCTCGGGCCGCTCACCGAGCCGCCGCAGGAGGACGAGGAGAGCATCGCCGTACAGCTGGCCCGGCAGGCGGCGCCCGCGTTCGCGGCCGGGCTGCGCTGGAGCGCCTGGGACCGGGCGCTGCGGGCCGGTTCCGAGGCCGCGCTGCTCGCGGGGGAGACCGGCGACCAGGCGTACTTCCACCATGAACTCGGTGTCCTCGCGCTCTGCCTGGGCCGGCTCGACCTGGCCCGCGTCGAACTGGAGGCCTCCATCGCGCTGCGCGGCGCCCTCGCCGACAAGCGCGGCGCCGTCGCCGGCCGCCGTGCCCTCGCCCTCGTCGCCGACCGCTCCGGGGCGACACCGCCCGGCGGGCGCACGGCAGCGGGGGAGGAGGTACCGGACGCCCGCCACGAGGAGTCGGCCTCGCCGCCGGGCGGGGTGCCCTCCGGGTACGCGTCGGCGGGCTTCGGCGCGGTGGGCCTGGGCGCCGGCACCGGCCTGGGCACGGGGGCGGTCGGCGCGGTGGGGCCTCCTCTGACGACCGGTGTCGAGACGACCCTGGTCACCCAGCGCCCCGGCTCGCCCTCTCCGGCGCACAAGGCCGGCGGCCTCAAGAGCCTCGTCGGCGGCGCCCGCCGCAACCTGGCCGCCGTGGGAGCCGGCGCCCTCCTGGCCGCCGTCCTCGGCACGGTCGTCACCCTCGGCGCGACCTCCGACAACACCCCCGACGCCCCCGCCGAACGCATCGGCGTCAACCCGTCCGCCAGCGAGGGCACCGACAGCGGGGGGCTGGGCGCCGACGAGCCGAAGCAGAACCCCGACAACGAAAACCCCGGCGTGGTCCCCGCCCCCACGGACCCGGGCCCCGACGGCACATACGGCACGGGGGACGACCCGACACCTACGGACACGGCGGGGCCGACGGACGACCCGAGCGGCACCGAGGGGGCCGGGGACCCGTCGCCTTCGAAGTCGACAAAGCCGACGCCCTCCGAGTCCGAGTCGTCAGAGCCGACCCCCAGCGAGTCGGAATCGGAGTCGGAGTCGTCAGAGCCGACCCCCAGCGAGTCGGAATCGGAGTCGGAGGGGCCGACGCCGTCGGAGGAACCGACACCGCCGGAGAACACCGACACCATGAGCGCACCCGCCTCCAATGAGCCCGTCGAGACCAGCAGCTCGGCAAGCGAACCCGAGGCCACAGTGGACCCCCCGACCGAAACGCTGGCCTGACCCTGCTCCACGCGGCGTACTCGGCTCGCCCCCTCTTCCCGCCGCGACGGCGATCAGCCCGTACGACGCTGTCCGGCGGTGCCGAACCGGCCTGAGGAATGTTCGGCACCGCCGGACAACGCCGTCGTGGTCGATCGCCGCCGCGGCGGAAAAGGTGCGCCGAGGCAAGAGAGAGCCGGCGAAGCCGGGCCCGTAGCGCCAAGACGGGGCCGGTGAAAGCGGCGCTGTGCTGCGGTGGGGCTCGGCTGTTCGCTCAGAACAACCGCAGCTTGTCGTCCTCGATGCCGCGGAGGGCGTCGTAGTCGAGGACCTGGCAGGTGATGCCCCGGTCGGTGGCGAGGACTCGGGCCTGGGGTTTGATCTCCTGGGCCGCGAAGACGCCCCGGACGGGCGCGAGATGGGGATCGCGGTTCAACAGCTCCAGATAGCGGGTGAGTTGCTCGACACCGTCGATCTCACCCCGCCGCTTGATCTCGACCGCCACGGTCCCGCCCTCGCCGTCCCGGCACAGGATGTCCACCGGCCCGATCGCCGTCATGTACTCGCGGCGGATCAAGGTGTAGCCGTCGCCCAGCGTTTCGATGCGGTCGGCCAGCAGCTCCTGAAGGTGCGCCTCGACGCCGTCCTTGATGAGCCCGGGGTCCACACCCAACTCGTGCGAGGAGTCGTGGAGGACCTCCTCCATCGTGATGATGAGCTTCTCGCCCGCCTTGTTGATGACGGTCCAGACGCCGGCCTCCTCCCCCGTACCCTCCTTCAGCGTGCAGGGCGGCGACATCCAGTTGAGGGGCTTGTAGGCCCGGTCGTCCGCGTGGATCGAGACGCTGCCGTCCGCCTTCACCAGGATCAGACGGGGGGCCGAGGGAAGGTGGGCGGTGAGCCGGCCCGCGTAGTCCACGGAGCAGCGGGCAATGACGAGACGCATGGTCGGCAACGCTACTCGACACCCCCACCTCCGCGCGATTCGGTCCACACAACCCCATCCGGGCCGACGACGTCCCTCCACCGAAACGCGTTCGACGACTGCTCCCGAGCCCCTCCCACCCCAGGGGGAACTGTCGCCCTCTGTCACCGCCGCAGTGCTCTCCCATCGGGCTTCGCCGTCCCCCCGGCATGTGCCACTGTCAACTCCTGTTCGGCAATGGCTGATTGTGTGCGTCAAGGGCCGCGTCGGTGCGCGCATTCTCCTGGTGCGGCCCCCTGCCGTTGCATACGGTAGAAACGCGAGGTCGCGAACCGTGCACTCTGCGTGTTCGGCGAGTGAGCTCGAACCCTGTCCGTCAACCCCTGTTGTTGTGGGGGTGCGAGAGGAGAACCCATGTCGCTCGACGTCTCACCGGCCCTACTCGAACAGGCCGAGCGAGGCGAGGTCGACGAAGCAGCCTTCGTCGACTGCGTCCGGACCTCCCTGCCCTACGCGTGGGAGATGATCAGCTCCTTGGTGGCCCAGCTGAAGGTGGACGGCGGAGAGTTCGCCGACAACCAGACGCCGCCGCCGGACGAGCAGGCACGCGGACAGCTGCTCCGCGCGCTCGCCAGTGACGCGATTCGCGGCGCGCTGCAGCGGCACTTCGGTGTACGGCTGGCCTTCCAGAACTGCCACCGGGTGGCGGTGTTCCCCATGGACCCGTCCGTGGACGAGAGGCTGGCCAAATTCACCTCGATCCGCGGCCAGCTCCTCAACCAGTCTCCGGAACTCCGGGACTGCTGAGGGCATGCCGCAGTACAGCTTGCCGCTCCAACCGCGGGAGGTGCATCAGTAATCGGGGCGGCAAGCTCCCCGCAACGCGCTCAGTGTTCTCGCTGACGCGACCGGTGTTTTCGCGAACAGGCTCAGCGCCTCGCTGAACGTCGCGGCTCAGCCGAGGTGAGGCAGCACCTCGGCACCGAGTCGTCGTACGTTCTCCTCCGTCGCCGCCAGATCGCCGGAGCCCTCGACGAGCAGCGCGAAGCGGGAGATACCGGTGCGCTCGCTCGTCGCCGCCAGCCGGTCGGCGCACAGACGCGGCGTCCCCACCGGGTGGAGGCCGCAGAGCAGTTCGGTGTACGCGAGCGGGTCCCGCATGGAGCGGGCCCGGCCGTCCACGGTCACATGGGCGTCGAGGCCCTGCTTCAGCCAGCCCGGCATCGCCTTGGTGAGCGCCTCTACGGCGTCGGTGCGCCGGTCCGCGATCTGGCAGACCCCGGCGGAGACATGGGCCGCGCTGGCGATCTCCTCGGGTGAACGGCCCGCCGCACGGGCGAAGTTGCGCCACATCGCGACCATCTCGGCCTTCTCCTCGTCCCCGACGTGCATTCCGAGGAGCATCGACAGCCCGCGCTCGGCGGCCAGTCGTACGCTCGCGGGCGAGGTGCAGGCGACCACGACCTCCGGCCCGGGCCGCTCGCCGATGTCCTCCGACGGCCTCGGTACGACGGGGACCTCACGGAAGCTGAATCGTTCCCCCGAGGCCGACACCGAGGGTTCGCGCAGCCAGCGCGTGAGCAGATCGAGTGATTCCGGGAAGCCGTTGTCGTAGGCGTCGAGTCCGGTGCCGAAGACTTCGAGATCGACCCAGGGCCCGCCGCGTCCGACACCCAGGGAGAACCGGCCGCCCGAGGTGACATGGAGCAGGGCCGCCTGTTCGCCCAGGGCCACGGGGTGGACGGTCGGCAGCACGCTGACCGCCGTGCCGACGCGAATCCGCCGGGTGCGCCCCAGGAGTAACGCGGCGAGAGTGATCGCCGACGGGCATGTGCCGTACGGCACGAAATGGTGCTCGGCCAGCCAGACGGAGTCCAGCCCGGACTCCTCGGCGACATCCGCCGTCCGTACCGCCCGATGGAGCGCCTCCCCCTGGCCCTGGCCGGGGAACTGGGCTCCCAGTACAAATGTTCCTACGCGCATCGCACTTCCTGCTTCCTCGGCTCCGACTCGGGAGCTCCCCCACCCGGCATAACCGCCTGACACGTGCCGAAGACACGGCTTGGCGGCGAGATTTGCGGATTGTCTGCAGAATCGTGCGGACGGAGGACATTCTGAGGTGTGTTCTGGGGTGTTTGGTGACGTACGCGTACCCCCACCGGGCCCGCGTAGGCTGGACACCCACCCTGCTCCCTGTATAGCCCCGTGAGGTGTCCCGTGTCTCCGCGTCGCAATCGCCCCAAGGGCGTTGGCTCGTCAGGCGGTCGGGCCGAGGACGACCGCTCGGACCGGTACGGCGGCTGGCAGTCCAGCGAGAGCTGGCAGGGCGACGACTGGAGCGTGCGGCATGTGGCGGGCGCGAGTGCCCAGGGCAAGACGTACCGCTGCCCCGGCTGCGACCAGATGATCCCCTCCGGGGTGCCCCATGTCGTCGCCTGGCCCGAGCACTCGGGTGTCGACGAGCGCCGGCACTGGCACAAGGCCTGCTGGAACGCGAAGGACCGCCGCACCACGCGGGTGCAGCGGTCCCGTAACGCGCCGCGGTTCTGAGCCGGGGCCGACCGGGTTCAGACGTCCCGCTTCTCCAGCAGGGCGTACGCGGCGACGGCCGTGACACCGACCAGGGCGAGCATGATCCACAGCGGGTCCCAGCCGGACGGGCCGGACTGGCTGAGCTCCGAGCCGTAGAAGACGCTGAGCTGGCTCGGGATCGAGTACTCCAGCAGGAACTCCTGTACGTCTTTCAGCGACTCCGCGAACATGAAGATCGCGATGACCAGCGGGGCCAGGAACACCCCGAGCATGATGGTGATCGCGCCCGCCGAGTGCCGGATCAGCGAACCGATCAGCAGGGACAGCAGACCGAACAGCGACAGGAACAGGCTGACGCCGATCGTCGCCTTGAGCCACTCCTCACCGGTGGGCGTCGCCGCGCCGTTGCCCTCCAGGATCGCCACCTGGGCGAAGCCCACGAACGCGCTGGTGACCAGGGTGATCGTGAAGGAGAGCCCGAAGAACACCAGCGACTTCGCCGCCAGCACCCGGCCCCGGCTCGGGCACGCGGTCGTCGTCGTACGGATCATGCCGGTGCCGTACTCGGAGGCCGTGGTCAGCACCCCGAGCGTGATCAGACAGACGCTGCCGAGCATCAGCCCGAACAGGCCGAGCCCCAGCGGGGATTCACCCTCCAGGTTCATCTCCGTGGAGGCGGCGATCAGCGCGAAGAGCAGACCGAGGCCGACCTGAAGGACGATGAAGACGCCCAGCGTCCACATCGTCGAGCGCACCGACTTGATCTTCGTCCACTCGGAGGCGAGGGCATGCCCGAGATGGGTGCGCACGACCGGGATCGGCGAGGTGTACGAACTCCCCGGCGCCCCCTGCCAGTTCGGCGCGGGCGGCTGCTGCTGGGCGATGTGCGGCTGGGGCGTGCTCATCGGGCGTCCTCGGACTTGGTCAGGT
Organism: Streptomyces sp. NPDC002643; assembly: GCF_053592555.1. Lineage (NCBI taxonomy): Bacteria > Bacillati > Actinomycetota > Actinomycetes > Kitasatosporales > Streptomycetaceae > Streptomyces > Streptomyces sp. NPDC002643. The sequence continues at coordinate 83,442 of NZ_JBSFVY010000015.1, read as the reverse complement.
CGGCGGCGGGTGTGGCGGGCGCCGCCGGTGCGGCAGGGGCGGAAGGCGCGGCGGCGGGCTGCGCGGGCGCGGGTGCCTGAGGCGCGGCGGGGGCCTGCGGTGCGGCGGGGGCCGCCTGGGCGGCGTAGGGGTTCGGCTGCGGCTGCGGCTGCGGCTGTCCGGGGGCCGGCGCCGGGGCGGAGGGCGCCGGAGCCCCGTACGGACCTGGCTGCGGCGGTGCGAAGGGCTGACCGCCCTGCTGCGGGGCCGGCGGTGCGTACCAGCCGGGCTGGCCCTGGCCCGGGACGGGCATGGGCGGGGTCGCGCCGGGCGGCAGGGGCTGCTGGAGCCCGGCCTTCTGGTCGATGGTCGAGCGGTAGTCGACGGCGCCCTGCGTCATCCGCATGTACGCCTCCTCCAGCGAGGCCTGGTGCGGCGACAGCTCCCACAGCCGTACGTCGGCGTCGTGCGCGAGGTCGCTGATCCGGGGGAGCGGCAGACCCATGACGCGCAGCGCGCCGTCCTGCTCCGGCAGCACCTGGCCACCCGCCTCGGTCAGCGCGGACGTCAGCTTCTCGCGCTGCTGCGGCTCGCTGTCGGGCGTCCTCACGCGCGCGAAGTCGGCCGAGTTCGCCGAGATGAAGTCCTTCACGCTCATGTCGGACAGCAGCTGACCGCGTCCGATCACGATCAGATGGTCGGCGGTCAGCGCCATCTCGCTCATCAGATGCGAGGAGACGAAGACCGTACGGCCCTCCGCGGCGAGCGCCTTCATCAGATTGCGCACCCAGAGGATGCCCTCGGGGTCGAGGCCGTTGACCGGCTCGTCGAACAGCAGTACCTGGGGGTCGCCGAGCAGCGCGGCGGCGATACCGAGCCGCTGGCCCATGCCGAGCGAGAAGCCCTTGGAGCGCTTTTTGGCCACATCCTGGAGGCCGACGACGCCCAGCACCTCGTCCACACGGCGGGCCGGGATACCCGACAACTGTGCCAGCGACAGCAGATGGCTGCGCGCGCTCCGGCCGCCGTGCACCGCCTTGGCGTCGAGCAGGGCACCGACCTGGCGGGCCGCGTTCGGCAGCTTGCGGTACGGGTAGCCGCCGATCGTCACCTGCCCGGAGGTGGGGTTGTCGAGGCCGAGGATCATGCGCATCGTCGTCGACTTGCCCGAGCCGTTGGGCCCGAGGAAGCCGGTGACGGCCCCCGGCCGCACCTGGAAGGAAAGGTTGTACACGGCCGTCTTGGCGCCGTAGCGCTTCGTCAGGCCGACTGCCTCGATCATGCTCCGCACCCATCGAACGGTTTCGGACGTCTCGGTCTCGTCTCAGGACGTCGGGGCGCACGCCCCCGTAAGGGTTAGGAGCTTATCCGGGCGTTGACGGTTCCGGCCAAGAGAAAGTAAAGGGATACGGCTCACGCGCCGGGCCACTCGGGCTCATGTGCCGGGCCGCACCGGCTCACGCCTCATGTCGCTCCCATTCACGCATCGCGCCGCTTCAACAGCAGATATCCGCCGATCAGCGCCGCCACCGTCCACGCCACCATGATCGCGAGTCCGCCCCAGGGCCCGTACGGGGTGTCGTCGTCCACCGGGGCGACCACCTGCATGATCTTGCTGCCGGCCTGGTCGGGCAGATACTGGCCGACCTTCTTCGTGGCGTCGACTCCGCCGAGGATGTTGGAGATGAGGAAGAAGAACGGCATCAGAATGCCGAGCGACAGCATCGGCGAGCGCAGCATCGCGGCCACGCCCATCGAGAACACGGCGATGAGCGTCATGTACAGCCCGCCGCCGATGACCGCCCGCATGACGCCCGGGTCACCGATGTGGGCCTTGTGCTCGCCGAGCATCGCCTGCCCGAGGAAGAACGTCACGAAGCTGGTCGCGATGCCGACGACGAAGGCGAGCGCCGTGGCCACCGCGATCTTGCTGAACAGAAAGGTGCCGCGCTGCGGTACGGCGGCCAGCGAGACCCGGATCATCCCGGTGCTGTACTCGTTCGACACCACCAGCACCCCGAACACGATCATCGCCAGCTGACCTAGGCTCGTCCCCGCGAAACTGATGAACGTCGGGTCGAACGACAGCTGGTCCTCGCGGCTCATGCTGTCGAACTCGTTCGCCGCCAGCAGTGAGATGAGCACACCGAGCGCGATCGTGACGATCACGGCGAGCGAAAGCGTCCACACGGTGGAGGCCACCGACCGAATCTTGGTCCACTCCGACCGTACGACCTGTGCCGCGGCCATCCTCAGCCCTCCTTCTTCCAGCCGTCGCCCCACCCCTGGGCCCGGACCCGGGGCGAAGGCCGGTCCGGGGCTGTCTCGCTGTGCGCGTGATACTCCACGGACTCGGCCGTGAGCTGCATGAACGCCTCCTCCAGCGAGGCCTGCTGCGGACTCAGCTCATGCAGCACGACCTGATGCTCCGCCGCCAGTTCCCCGATCTGCTCGGACTTGCCCCCGTCCACTTCGAGCGTGCCGTTGCCCGCCTCGACGGCGGTGATCCCGGCCTCGTACAGCACATCGCGCAACCTCTCCCGCTGGGGAGTGCGAATCCGTACGTACGACCGGGAGTTGCGCTGGATGAAGTCGGCCATGGAGGTGTCGGCGAGCAGCCGGCCCTGGCCGATGACGACCAGGTGATCGGCGGTCAGTGCCATCTCGCTCATCAGATGCGAGGAAACGAACACGGTACGACCCTGTGCCGCGAGGGACTTCATCAGATTCCGAATCCAATGAATCCCCTCCGGATCAAGCCCGTTCACCGGCTCGTCGAACATCAGGATGCGCGGGTCACCGAGCAGCGCGCCCGCGATGCCGAGGCGCTGACCCATCCCGAGGGAGAACCCCTTGGCCTTCTTCCGGGCGACCGCCGTGAGCCCCACCGTGTCGAGTACTTCGCGCACCCGGGCCCTGGGGATGCCGTTGCTCTGTGCGAGGCAGAGGAGATGGTTGAAGGCGCTACGGCCGCCGTGTACGGCCTTGGCGTCCAGCAGCGCGCCGATGTACTTGAGCGGGTCGTGGAGTCCGTCGTAGTGCTTCCCGTCGATCCGCACGTCGCCGGCCGTGGGCCGGTCCAGGCCCAGAATCATCCGCATGGTGGTCGATTTCCCGGCCCCGTTGGGCCCGAGGAACCCCGTGACCATGCCGGGCCGCACGGCGAAGGTCAGATTGTTCACCGCGACCTTCTCGCCATACCGCTTGGTCAGCCCGTCGAGCTCGATCATGCGGCCACGCTAAGGGGGCCACGGAGAGGGTGCCACCGGAGGTGGCTTGGCCGACTGTGGCAGCTGGGCCAGCCCCAATAGGGGCGCGGGGAACTGCGCGACCAGCCACGCACGGTCTGTAGCCGCGATACTGCACGCACCCCCGAGCTATTTGGGCGACCGTACGACGGTGCTGGCCGGGCCGGAGTCACGCTTACCGGCGCTCACAGGGTGCCGCCGCGCCCACCCGTGCCGCCCCAGCGGCACGATTGCCCGCGGTTAAGCGAACCCGAAGGGCCCGCGCCCCGGAGGGGGTGCGGGCCCTTGTGAACCAGGCTGGTGGCTACCTCGTCTGCTGGGCCGGAACGCCGCGGGAGATCGGCTCGTCGTCCGTCGCCGGGGTGCCGGCGGCGGCGACCGCGGCACCCGTGAGGGTCGCCAGCATCTCGCGCACGTTCGTCAGCTGCGCGTTGATGCTGTCGCGGCGGTTGGTGAGGGCCGCCAGCTCGCGCTCGGATTCCGAACGGATGCGGTCGGCCTTGGCGTTCGCGTCGGCCACGATGTCCTCGGCCTGACGCTGGGCCGTCTCCACCGTCTGGCGGGCACGACGCTCGGCGTCGGTGCGGAGCTTCTCCGCCTCCAGCCGCAGCTGCTCGGCGCGGTGCTCGATCTCGGCGAGCCGCTTCTCGGCCTTCTGCTGACGCGAGGCCAGGTCGCGCTCGGACTGCTCACGCCGCTTGGCGAGGTTCGTCTCGAAGTCGGCGGCGGCCTGCGCGGCCTTGGCGCGGGTCTCCTCGAAGAGGGCGTCCGCCTCCTCGCGCTTGGACTGCGCGTCCTTCTGCGCCTCGGCCCGCAGCTGCGCGGCGTCGGACTTGGCCTTCTCGACGATCCGGACGCCCTCGTCCTCGGCCTTGGCCTTGCGCTCCGCCGCGAACGACTCGGCGTCGTTGCGCACCTGCTGGGCGGCCGACTCGGCGAGGTCGCGGTGCTGCTCGGCGGCGCGGCGGGCCTCCTCGCGCAGGTCCTTCGCCTCCTCCTCGGCGAGGCGGAGGATCTTCTCGACGCGGGCGCCGAGCCCGGCGTAGGACGGCTCGGCGTCGGTGACCGCGGCCTGGGCGTTCTGCGTCTCGAGGTGCAGCTCTTCGATGCGCTTTTCGAGCGCGGTGATACGGGCGAGAGCGGAGTCACGGTCGGAGACGAGCTTGGAGATACGTTCGTCCACCTGAGCGCGGTCGTATCCACGCCGCACAAGCTCGAAGCCGTAGGGGGAAGTGTCGCTCATGGGGTTCCTGTCGAATGAGACCGGTGAGGTGATAGGTGGAATCCTAGGGGGCGAAGCGGCGTGTCATCGAGCAGATGCACGTTTGATCTGGAGAATGACACCCCTTTTGAGTGGCCGACCATCGGAATACTTGCCAGAAACTTTGCATCAAGGCCCTGGCAAGCACAGAAAGAACACAAATTGGTGTCCATGGCGACATCCGGGTGACCGGGCGGCGCGGGACCATACCCGCAACGGCCCGGCCCCGCTAGCCGTCTGACGACTTGCCACCCGATCGAGTAGCACCCGCCGCGGCGCCCGCCTTGACTCCACCGTCCTTGCCGCTCGACGGGGCCTCAAAAGACTCCAACGCCTCCAGGACGTCCTGGACACGGGAAATCTCCGCATTGATGTCCTCGCGGCGGCGGACCAGCACCTCAAGTTCCCGCTTGCCCTCCTCGACCGTACGGCGGGCTTCGCGGATCGCCTCCGCCTTGAGTTCCTCGGCCTCGCGGATCAGCGTGGTCTTCTTCTGCTCGGCTTCCTTGAGCAGACCCTCCGCCTTCTTCACCGCCGCGATACGGACCTTGCCCGCCTCGGAGTTCGCCTCGGAAACGATCTCCTTGGCCTTCGCGGTCGCCTTCTCCAACTGTTCCTCGGACGCTTTGATGAGCGCGTCACAACGGTCACCCGTTGTTTTCATCGTCTCCGACGCCTCACGGCGGGCGCGCTCGTGCAGCGCCTCGATCTCGGCCGTGATCCGGTCGCGCAACTCCTCCGCCCGCTCCCTTATGGCGGTCGCGTCCCGGCGCGCACCGACCAGCAGCTCATCGGCGTCCGTACGGGCCTTCTCCACCATGGAGTTGCCCTCGACGGTCGCCTCGGAGACCAGCCGGTCGGCCTCCTTGCGGGCCGCGCCCACCATGGAGTCGGCCCGCTCCTCGGCGTCCGCGGTGGTCTGCAGCGACTGCTTCTGCGCCTCGGCGAGCAGCTTGTCGGCCTCGGCGGCGGTCTCCGAGATCAGCTTGTCGACCTGCTCGGCGGCCTCGGAGCGCCGCTTGTTGGCGGCGTTGCGGGCCTCGTCCAGCATCCGGTCGGCCGCCTCGCGCGCCGCCGACGTCATCCGTTCGGCCTCGTCCTCCGCCTCGTCGCGCGCCCGCTCGGCGTCCCTGCGGACCCGCTCGGCGTGCTGCTGAGCGGAGCCGACCATCTCGGCGGCCTCGGCCCGCATCCGCTCGGCGTCGTCCGTCGCCTCCGCCACCAACCGCTCGGCGGCGGCCACCGATTCGGCCCGGACCCGCTCGGCCTCCTCGTTGGTCTCCCGCGTCAGCCGCTCGGCCTCGGCGGTGACCTCGGTGATCAGGGTGTCGGCCTGGGTGGCCGCGTCCGACCGGATGCGGTTGGCGTCCTCACGGGCCTCCGCCCGGGTGCGCGAGGCGTCCTGGTCGGCCCGCGCGATGGTGTCCGAAGCCTCCGTACGCACCCGCTGGGCGTGCTCGGCGGTGTCCGAACGCACCCGCTCCGCCTCGGCGATGGCCTCCGCGACCGTACGCTCGGCGAGCGCCTTCGCGGCGTCCGTCTCCTCGCGCGCCTGCTGCCGGACCCGGGCCGCGTCCTCCGAGGCCCGCTCCCGCTCGGCGTAGGCGTCGGCGCGTACCCGGTCCGACTCCTCCTCGGCCTCCCGGCGCGTACGCTCCGCCGCGTGGTCCGCCGCGTTGCGCAGACCGGCGATCTCCTCCTGGGCCTGCTCGTGCAGCCCGGCCACCGAGTCCCGTACCTGCTGGGCGTGTTGCTCGGCGGCCGACACCATCTCCGTGGCACGCCGCTCGGCCTCCTCGACCAGCCGTACGGCCTCGGCCTGGGCCTCCTCCACGCGCTTGCGCGCCGAGGCCAGCAGCTCCTCGCTCTGCTCGCGGGCCCGCTCACGCTCCTGGTCGGCCTCCTGCCGGGCGGCACCGAGGAGTTCATCGGCCTCGCGGCGGCGCCGGGCGGCCTCCTCCTGCGCGGCGGCCAGCGTCTCGGACGCCTCCGTCGCCAGCCGCTCGGCCGCGGCCTGCGCCTCGGCCCGTACCCGGTCGGCGGTGTCCTGCGCCTCCGACTTCAGCCGCTCGGCCTCGGCCGCCGCGTCCGACCGGAGCCGTACGGCGATGGCCTCGCCCTCGGCGCGGGAAGCGGACGCGTCGGAGGCGGCCTCGTCCCGCAGCCGCTGCACCTCGGCCTCGGCCTGCGCCTGGAGCGTACGAATCCGCTCGGCGGCCTCGGAACGCAGCCGGTCCGTCTCCTCGCCGGCCTCGCGGCGGATGCGCTCGGCCTCGGAGCGGGCGTCGGTGAGCGCCTCCTCGGCGGAGGCGAGACGTGCCTCGGCCTCGCCGTGCAGCCGGGCCAGTTCCTCGGCGGCCTCCGCCTTGCGGGCCTCGACGCCCCGCTCGGTCTCCTCGCGCAGCTCCAGCGCGGCCCGCTCGGCCTCCGCCTTCAGCTCGTCGGACTGCTCGACGGCCTCGGCCCGATACCGCTCGGCCTCCTTGCGGGTGCGCTCCAGGGTCTCCTCGGCCTGCCGGCGCAGCGTCGAAGCGCGTTCGATGGCCTCCGTGCGGACCTTCTCGCTGTCCGCGGTGGCCGTCTGCCGCAGCTCATCGGCGTCCGTACGGGCCTTGGCGAGCAGCTCCTCGGCGGTCTTGGCCGCCTCCTCGATCTGCTGGACGGCCTCCTTGCGGGCCTCCGCGCGGATCTTCTCGCCCTCGGCGACCGCCTCGGAGCGCAGCTGCTCGGCCTCGCCGCGCAGCCGACGCGCCTCCTCCTGCAGCTCGACCGTCTTGGCGCGGTACTCCTTGGTGTCGTCCTTCGCCGTGCCCTTGAGCTGCTCGGCGATGTCATGCGCCTCGGCACGCAGCCGGTCCGCCTCGGCCTCGGCCTCGGCACGGATGCGCTCGGCCTCCTCGGCGGCGGCCTTGGTCGTGTTCCGGGCTTCCTCGGACGCCTTGTTCAGCACGTCCTCGGCGGTCTTGGCCGTCTTGGCGAGCGCCGACGCCGACTCCTCGGCGGTGATCGAGCGGGCCTTCTCGGAGGCCTCGGCGACGATCTTCTCGGCCTCGGCCCTGGCGTCCGCGACGACTTCCTCGGCGGCCGCCTTGGTGGCCTCGGCGTCCTTCGTGGCCTCCTCGACCAGCCGGGCGACCTGCTCCTTGGCCGTACGGGTGCGCTGCTCGTTGGTCGATTCGGCACTGGAGAGGGCCTTGGCCGCGTTCTCCTTGGCCTCGTTGACCAGCTTCTCGGCCTCCGTGCGGGCCTCGCGCAGGGCGGTGTCGGCCTCCGCCATGCGCTGCTCGGCGGTCCGGCTCAGCTCGGCGGCCTGACGGCGGGCGGCATCCGACTCGTTCGCCGAGGACGAGCGCAGCTGCTCGGCGTGGTCGGTGGCCTCCTGGGCCTGGGTGGACGCCGCGTTCAGCAGTCGCTCGGCCTCGGCGCGGGCCCGGCGCAGGATCTGGTCGGCCTCGCCGCGCGCGGCCTCCGCGTCGCTCTGCAGCCGCTGACGGGCCTCGGTGGTGAGCCGCTCGGCCTCCGCGCGGGCGGCGGCCAGCGCCTGGTCGGCCTCGGCGCGCGACTCGTCGACCAGACGGCGCGCCTGGGCCTCGGAGCGGGCGCGCAGTTGCTCGGCCCACGCCACGTTCTCGTTGACATGCGACTCGACCGTCTGGCGGCGCTCCGACAGCTCCTGGTCGAGTTGCTGGCGGCGGGTGACGGCCTCCTGGTGCAGCTCCGCCTGGAGGCGGGCGGCCTGCTCGGCGTGCTCCTGGAGAATCCGCTGGGTCTGCGCCCGGGCCTGGCTCAGCTCGCGCTCGGCGTCGGCGCGCATCTGGTCGGCCTGCATCTGGGCCTGGCGGAGCATCTGCTCGGCCTGGTACCCGAGGTCGCCACCGTCGTAGGCGGGCCGGGACATGAGGGTGCGACGCGCCTCGTGCAGCTTGGCGCGCAGCACCTCGACCTGGTAGCCGAGGTCCTCGGCGTGCTGGATCGCCTTTTCCCGCTCGGTCTTCAGCCGCTCCATCTCGGCCTCGAACCGAGAGAGGTGGTCGACGTCAGCCGCCGGCTCTCGCTCCTGGCGTTCGTAGCCCCGCACTGCGCGGTCCCATCCGTCCCCTGGTCGCAACCTCTGGCAAACGAGCTCCGTCCAACCGGCGAACGGCGCCCCCGGGGAATGGTGTCAGATCAACGGCGGAGCACGGGCTGCCGCCCTAACCCTCGTCCCCCGAAACCTGGACCCCGGCCCTTGGACCCCGCCATCCCCGTCATCCGGAAGGCGGCAGGACCCGGGCCGTCACCCCGAAAGGGGACGGCCGACCCCAACCCTACCGGCCCATATGTACGGGGGTCAGTGCTCAGGTGACTCAACTGGCGCCGAAGTGACCAGTTCTGTCAGTACGCCATGACAATCCTTGGGGTGCAGAAACGTGATCCGTGACCCCATGGAACCGCGTCGAGGCTCCTCGTACAGGACGCGTACGCCCTTGTCCTTGATCGCGGCCGCCTCGCCGTCCACGTCCGCCGTACCGAAGGCGATGTGATGGACCCCCTCGCCGTTCTTCGCCAGCCACTTGGCGACCGTGGAGTCCTCCCGGGTCGGCTCCAGAAGCTGCAGGTAGGAGGCGCCGCCGTCATCCGTACTGTTGATCTTGAGCATGGCCTCGCGGACGCCCTGCTCCTCGTTGACCTCGGAGTGGTACACCTCGAAGCCGTATGTCGCCCGATAGAACTCGACGGTGGCGTCGAGGTCGAAACAGGCGATCCCGATGTGGTCGATTCGCGTCAGCATGGAGTCAGTGCAGCGCTCCCACGACGGTTACGCAACGTGCCAGCGATCACACTGACAGCCCGGTGACGGCACGGAGTGCCACTCAGTACATTCGAAGTAAACCCTCGTTCACTCCTCGGCTGTCCTAGCAGCTGGAAGGGGATCGCATCTCATGACTGGAACGAACGGCCGGACCTCGGTGATCGTCGCGGGCGCACGTACGCCCATGGGACGGTTGCTCGGTTCGCTGAAGTCCTTCTCCGGAGCCGACCTCGGCGGCTTCGCCATCAAGGCCGCCCTCGACCGTGCGGGGATCGGCGGCGACCAGGTGCAGTACGTGATCATGGGCCAGGTGCTCCAGGCCGGCGCGGGCCAGATCCCGGCCCGCCAGGCGGCCGTCAAGGCCGGCATCCCGATGAGCGTCCCGGCGCTCACCGTCAACAAGGTGTGCCTGTCCGGCCTCGACGCGATCGCCCTCGCCGACCAGCTGATCCGCGCCGGCGAGTTCGACGTGATCGTCGCGGGCGGCCAGGAGTCCATGACCAACGCCCCGCATCTGCTGCCCAAGTCCCGCGAGGGCTACAAGTACGGCGCCATCGAGATGCTCGACTCCATGGCGCACGACGGTCTCACCGACTCCTTCGAGGGCATCGCCATGGGCGAGTCCACGGAGAAGCACAACACCCGCCTCGGCATCCTGCGCCCCGAGCAGGACGAGATCGCCGCGCTCTCGCACCAGCGGGCCGCCGCCGCCCAGAAGAACGGCCTCTTCGACGCCGAGATCACCCCCGTCGAGATCCCGCAGCGCAAGGGCGAGCCGGTCGTCTTCAGCCAGGACGAGGGCATCCGGGGCGAGACCACGACCGAGTCCCTGGGCAAGCTGCGCCCTGCGTTCGCCAAGGACGGCACGATCACCGCCGGTACGTCCTCGCAGATCTCCGACGGCGCGGCGGCCGTGGTCGTGATGAGCAAGGAGAAGGCCCAGGAGCTGGGCCTTCAGTGGCTCGCCGAGATCGGCGCCCACGGGAACGTCGCCGGACCCGACAACTCGCTCCAGTCGCAGCCGTCGAACGCGATCGACCACGCCCTGAAGAAGGAGGGCCTGGACGTTGCCGACCTCGACCTCGTCGAGATCAACGAGGCCTTCGCCGCCGTGGCCGTCCAGTCAATGAAGGACCTGGGCGTTTCCCCGGAAAAGGTGAACGTCAACGGTGGTGCGATCGCCCTCGGTCACCCCATCGGCATGTCGGGCGCCCGCCTCGTCCTGCATCTGGCGCTGGAGCTCAAGCGCCGGGGCGGCGGCGTCGGCGCGGCGGCCCTGTGCGGCGGCGGCGGGCAGGGGGACGCGCTGATCGTGCGGGTACCGAAGGCCTGAGGACGCTGTACGTCTGACCTGGTCGGTCTCCTCCGACCGGTCCGACTCGATCGGAGCTGTGATGCAGGACGTCCCCACGCTGGTGGCCCAGGCCAGACAGGGGCGGCCACGTGCCGTCGCCCGGCTGATCTCCCTGGTGGAGGGGGCGTCCCCACAGCTCCGCGAGGTGATGCGGACGCTGGCCCCGCTGACCGGCGGGGCGTACGTGGTGGGGCTGACAGGATCGCCGGGCGTCGGCAAGTCGACGTCGACCTCGGCGCTGGTGGCCGCCTACCGCCGGGCGGGCAAGCGGGTCGGCGTCCTCGCCGTGGACCCCTCGTCCCCCTTCTCCGGGGGCGCCCTGCTCGGCGACCGGGTCCGGATGTCGGACCACGCCTCCGACCCCGGCGTCTACATCCGCTCGATGGCGACCCGCGGCCACTTGGGCGGCCTGGCCTGGGCCGCCCCGCAGGCGATCCGCGTCCTGGACGCGGCCGGGTGCGAGGTGATCCTGGTCGAGACGGTCGGCGTGGGCCAGTCGGAGGTGGAGATCGCCTCCCAGGCGGACACGAGCGTGGTGCTGCTGGCCCCCGGCATGGGCGACGGCATCCAGGCCGCCAAGGCGGGAATCCTGGAGATCGGTGACGTCTACGTCGTCAACAAGGCCGACCGCGACGGCGCCGACGCCACGGCCCGCGAACTCAACCACATGCTCGGCCTGGGCGAGGCCCGCCGCCCCGGCGACTGGCGCCCCCCGATCGTGAAGACGGTCGCGTCACGGGGCGAGGGCATCGACGAGGTCGTGGCGGCCCTGGAGAAGCACCGGGCCTGGATGGAGGAGCGCGGCGTCCTGGCCGACCGCAGGCGCGCACGGGCGTCCCACGAGGTGGAGACGATCGCCGTCACGGCCCTGCGCCAACGCATCGGCGACCTGCACGGCGACCGCCGACTGAGCGCGCTGGCGGAACGGATCGTGGCGGGGGAACTGGACCCGTACGGTGCGGCCGACGAACTGATCGCGGGCCTTACGCGGGGGTGAGCGCAGGAGGCCACACGCACGCTGTGGCACTGAGTGCCGCATCGGGGGCAGCCGGGCCGTTCGAGGAGGGACGCGTCCCCGACCTACGGTTCGGCAGCGCCCTAAAGGGGCGCGGGGCTGTGTCGATATGCGGCTCCGCCGCGTGGGCGCGACCAGCCACGACGGCGCGTCAGCTGACAGACGACCCATCTCGGCCCCCACCTATCGCGGCCCACCCAGCGGAGCGATCAGGCGTTCCACGGTCTCGACCTTCGAGGTCAACCCGTCCGTCACCCCGGGGCGGATGTCCGCCTTGAGGACCAGGGACACCCTGGGCGCCCGCGCCTCGACGGCGGCCACGGCACGCCGTACGACGTCCATCACCTCGTCCCAGTCGCCCTCGATGGACGTGAACATGGCGTCGGTGCGGTTCGGCAGACCGGATGCGCGGACCACTCGGACGGCGTCGGCGACGTACTCCCCCACGTCCTCGCCGACGCCGAGCGGGGTCACCGAGAAGGCGACGATCACGCGTTCACGATCCCTTCCTTGCGGGCGCGGGAGGCGATGAGGGCGTCCTCGGCCTCACGGCGCAGCTTGCGGTCGGCGAAGAAGCCGCCGGTGGGCAGGACCGAGAGGATGAAGTACAGGGCGGCGGTCTTGAGCGACCACTTCGTACGGTTCCAGGCGTCCGCCCAGAAGATCAGGTACAGGATGAACAGGATCGCGTGGACCCAGCCCATCACCGGCACCGCGTTGAAGTCGGTCGTGCGCTTGAGCACCGAGCAGACGAGCAGCAGCAGAAACGACACCGCTTCGGGTGCGGAGACGAGGCGCAGTCGGCGCAGGGCGGAGGCGGTCTTGATGTCCACGGGTCACCTTCGGTGGGGTCGGCGGGCGAGTCGGCGCACTCGCGTGTCGGGTCTTTGTGAACGGAAGCACAAGCGCCGCCCATTCTGGCATCCGTCAATCTCCCGACGCCCTAGGGGTCCCCTCAGGGTCGAGATACACCTCTGGGACCTGTCCTGTCCCACCCTCGGCCGGTTACCGTCACCCCGTGGCAATGTTCCGACTTCAAGGCAGCAAAGTGCTCGCCGTCGAGATGACCGGGGACGCCGTGAAGGCGAAGAACGGCTCGATGGTCGCGTACGACGGTCAGATGTCGTTCAAGAAGCTGAGCGGCGGCGGTGAGGGGCTGCGCGGGATGGTGACGCGGCGCCTGACCGGTGAGCAGATGACGTTGATGGAGGTGACCGGGCGGGGGACCTGCTGGTTCGCGGACCGCGCCTCGGAGATCAACCTCGTGAATCTCCAGGGGGACAAGCTGTACGTGGAGTCGAGCAATCTGCTCGCGACGGACTCCGGGCTGCGCACGGGCACGAGCTTCACGGGGCTGCGCGGCGCCTCGCAGGGCAACGGCCTGTTCACGACGACGATAGAGGGCCACGGCCAGGCGGCGATCATGTCGGACGGCCCGGCGGTGGTGCTGAGGGTGAGTCACCAGTACCCGCTGACGGTGGACCCGGGGGCGTACATCGCCCATCAGGGCAATCTCCAGCAGTCGTTCCAGTCCGGTGTGACGTTCCGCACGTTCCTCGGGGAGGGCGGCGGCGAGGCCTTCCAGATCCGCTTCGAGGGCGAGGGCCTGGTCTACGTCCAGCCGAGCGAGCGCAACACGATCGCGGGGGAGGTGTGACATGGCCTTCCGTGAGATCAACTCCAAGATGATCGAGGCGACCGTGATGCCCGGTCAGCGGCTGTTCAGCCAGCGCGGTGCGATGCTCGCCTACAAGGGCGAGGTGTCGTTCACGCCGAACATGGCCGGCGGCCAGGGCGGCGTGATGTCGATGATCGGCCGCCGGGTGGCGAACGAGGACACCCCGCTGATGTCGGTCGAGGGCAACGGCACGGTCCTCTTCGGCCACGGCGGCCACCACATCCAGGTCATCCAGCTCACCGGCGACACCCTCTACGTGGAGGCCGACCGGCTGCTCGCCTTCGAGGGCACCCTCCAGCAGGGCACGATGTTCATGGGCTCGCAGGGCGGCGTCATGGGCATGGTGCGCGGCCAGATCAGCGGCCAGGGCCTGTTCACCACCACCCTCAAGGGCCACGGCGCGGTCGCCGTGATGGCCCACGGCGGTGTCTTCGAGGTCCCGATCACCCCCCAGCGCCCGGTCCATGTGGACCCCCAGGCGTATGTGGCGCACCACGGCGACGTACGCAACAAGCTCTCCACCGCGCTCGGCTGGCGCGACATGGTGGGCCGCGGCTCCGGCGAGGCGTTCCAGCTGGAGCTGAGCGGCAGCGGTGCGGTGTACGTCCAGGCCTCGGAGGAGAAGCTGTGAGCATGTACGGGGCCCCGGGCGCCGGCCCGACCGTCTTCGACCCCATGACGTTGCCGAGCGACGACAACGTCAACAACTACACCTTCTGCGTGGAACTCAAGGGGAGCCAGTGGTTCCTGCAGAAGGGCAAGATGATCGCCTACTACGGCCAGATGGAGTTCAACGGCATCGGGCACGGCCGGCTGGACGGTCTCGTGCGTACGTCGTTCCATTCGCCTCTGCACGCGAGCGACTGGGTGGTGGCACAGGGCTCCGGCAAGATGCTCCTCGCCGACCGGGCCTTCGACGTCAATTCGTACGATCTGGACGAGGGCAATCTGACCATTCGCTCGGGCAACCTTCTCGCGTTTCAGCCAAGTCTCGCGCTGAAGCAGTCGATCGTTCCGGGGTTCCTGACGCTGATCGGGACCGGGAAGTTCGTGGCGGCCTCCAACGGTCCGGTGGTCTTCATGGAACCCCCCATTCGGGTCGATCCCCAGGCCCTCGTCGGCTGGGCCGACTGCCCGTCCCCGTGCCACCACTACGACCACGGGTACATGCAGGGCGTGATGGGCGGTCTACGTGCGCTGACGGGCCTCGGCGGAGCCTCCGGCGAGGAGCACCAGTTCGAGTTCGTCGGGGCCGGTACGGTGCTGCTCCAGTCGTCGGAGACGCTGATGGCGGAGCAGGCCACGGGCATGGTCCCGCACGAGCCGGGAGTGCCTGGTGGCGGCGGGATGGTCGGGGGTCACGGCGGCCAGGCCGGTGCACCGCGCCTTCCCGGACAGCTCGGAGACCTACAGCGTCGCTTCGGGCTGTGAGCGGTAGTCTGCGGAGTGTGACGTCGAACGTGTGCACGCCGTCACGGTTCCACCCGTACCACCGCAACCCTCAGTAGTTCGCCTTTCAACCTTTTAGGTAGACTTCATTCATGGAGACCGAGACGGCCACGCGCTGGCTGACCGATGCGGAGCAGTGCGCCTGGCGCACCCATCTGGACGTCAACAGATTGCTGATGCACCAGCTCGAAAGGGATCTGCAGCCGTTCGGCCTGACAATGAACGACTACGAGATCCTGGTGAACCTCTCCGAGTCGGAGGGGCTGCGGATGCGGATGAGCGACCTCGCCGCCGCGACCCTGCAGTCCAAGAGCCGGCTCTCGCACCAGATCACGCGTATGGAGAACGCGGATCTTGTGCGGCGTGAGAACTGCGAGTCCGATCGGCGGGGGCTGTTCGCCGTGCTCACCGAGCACGGCATGGACACGATGAAGAAGGTGGCGCCACATCATGTCGCCTCCGTGCGGCGGCACTTCATTGATCTGCTGCCGGCGGAGGCGTTGGAGGAGTTGCGGACGTCTTTGACTCCGATTGCGGAGCATCTTCGGAGCCACCGGGGTAAGCCGTAGCGCTCCGCTGGGAGAGCCGAATGGAGCGCCGTGGGGGCTGCGGGGTGTTGTCGGCTGCCGGCTGAGTTCGGCTGGTCGCGCAGTTCCCCGCGCCCCTAGGTTTGCTGGGGTAGCCGAAGCTCGAAGAGGGCGCCCCCCTCTGGGGAGTCGGTCACCGTCAGCGTGCCTCCGTGGCGTACCGCGATGTCCCTTGCTATTGCCAGGCCCAGGCCGGCTCCACCCTCGTCCCTCGCTCTTGACTCGTCCAGGCGGACGAAGCGTTCGAAGATTCGGGTGCGGTCCGGGTCGGGGACTCCGGAGCCGTCGTCGGCCACCGACAGGACGATCCAGGGGGGCTGGGTGCGCAAGGTGACCGTCACCCGGCTTCTGGCGTGTCTCTGGGCGTTGTCCAGGAGGTTGGTGAGGACTCGGGTGAGCTGGGCCTTCGAGCCGTTC
The DNA here is from genome assembly GCF_053592555.1 of Streptomyces sp. NPDC002643. NCBI lineage: Bacteria > Bacillati > Actinomycetota > Actinomycetes > Kitasatosporales > Streptomycetaceae > Streptomyces > Streptomyces sp. NPDC002643. The sequence continues at coordinate 67,662 of NZ_JBSFVY010000015.1, read as the reverse complement.
ACCTCCAGGGAGTCCGCCGTCGCCTCGACGGTCACGCCGGGCCGGTCGGCGGTCTCCTGCCTCACCACCTTCGCCAGGTCGAAGTGGGCGTTCGGGGCGGGGCGTTCGCCGGCGTCCAGGCGGGCCAGGAGGAGGAGGTCGGCGGCCAGGGACTGGAGGCGGACCGTGTCCTCGACCGCGCCGTCCAGGTCCAGCAACTCCGGGTGCGCGGCGGCCACTTCGAGTTGGGTGCGCAGGGACGCGATGGGGCTGCGCAGTTCGTGGGAGGCGTCGGCGACGAAGGCGCGCTGGCGTTCCACCGAGGTCTCCAGGGCGGCCAGTGTCTCGTTCGTCGTACGGGCGAGGCGGGCGATCTCGTCGTGGGTGTCCGGTTCGGGGACGCGACGGGAGAGGTCCTCCGAGGCGGTGATCGCGGCCATCTCGGCGCGGATGCCCTCGACGGGGCGCAGGGCCCGCCGGGTGACGGTGTACGTCACCCCGCCGACCGTCAGCAGCAGCAGGGGCAGACCGATGAGCATCGTCGTCAGCGCGGTGTCGACGGCGTCCTCCTCGACGGAGAGCGGGGCGCCCGCGTACACGGTGAGCGGAACCCCGCCCGGGGTGATCACGTCGACCGCGGCGAACCGGTAGTGCTCCGTCTCCCCCTCGACGGTCGCGGTGCCCTCGCCGTACCAGGTCTCGTCGGCGATCCCGCCTGGTGCGAGGGTGTCCTCGTCCTCCGCCTCACGGTCGCCCTCGGCCCTGTCGTCGGCGTCGTCGTTGGTCTCGGAGTTGAGGCGGTCCGAGGCGACCTCGGTCACGTTCATGCCCTCGACGTCCTCGCCGACGGCGACGGGCGTGTTGTTCCGGTCCAGGACCTCGACGGGGTTCTCGTCGCCGTCCGGCAGGTTCAGCTCGTCGTACGCGAATCCGTTGGCCAGCGCCGAGGCGGCGTTGCGGGCCACGGAGTCGGCCTCCGAGTCCGCCTTGTCGATGAGGGTGAACCGCAGTGAGAGCAGTACGGCGGTTCCCGCGGCGACCAGGGCGATGGCCACGACGACGGTCGCGGCGAGCGTGGCGCGGGCCCGTACGGAGGCGAGACGGCGCTTCATGGGCGGGCCTCCAGGCGGTAACCGGCCCCGCGGACCGTTTTGATGAGCGTGGGGCCGAGCTTGCGGCGCAGGGTGCTGATGTAGACCTCGACGATGTTGGGGTCGCCGTCGTAGGCGAAGTCCCAGACGTGCTCCAGGATGTCGGCCTTGGACACGACCTCGCCGGCCCGCAGGACGAGCTGTTCCAGGACCGCGAACTCCTTGGTGGTGAGGGCGACTTCGTCCTCCGCGAGGAACACCCGCCGGGCGGCCGTGTCGAGCTTGAGGGCGCCCACGGTGTGCAGGGGTGAGGCGCCGCCGGCCGGGCCCCGGCGGCGGAGCAGGGCCTTCACCCGGGCGACCAGGACGACGTATGAGAAGGGCTTGGTGAGGTAGTCGTCGGCGCCCGTGTCGAGGCCCTCGGCCTCGTCGTACTCGCCGTCCTTCGCGGTGAGCATCAGGATCGGTACGTCGTGGCCGGCGGCGCGCAGGGCGGCGCAGACGCGGTAGCCGTTCATGCCGGGGAGCATGATGTCGAGGATCACGAGGTCGTACGACCCCTCGCTCGCCCGGTGCAGGCCGTCGATGCCGTCGTGGACGACGTCCACGGCGTACCCCTCGGCCGTCAGGCCCTTGGCCAGCGACACGGCGAGTCGCTTCTCGTCTTCCGCGATCAAGAATCGAGGGGTGCGGCGCGAAGCGCCTCGGACAGGGCGGTGGTGGGAGACGGGTGGGCGCATGGCTTCAGCTTGGCAAACCGAACCTGAAGCGGTCTTCAGGCGGCTTCAGGTCTGCTTCAGTGACGCTCCGCCAGATTGGTTCCCGTCGACAGCAGACGAGGCGGACAAGCCGACTGCAACCGGCGACACCATCCGTTACTGGTTGCGACCAGTCGCATTCTGGAGGAATCCCATGAAGCGCAACATCGTCATCGCCACCATCGCGGCCGTGGCCCTGATCGGCGGCGGCACCGCCACCGCCATCGCGGTCTCGGGCGACGACGAGGCGCCCGCGAAGAAGACCGTGACCGTGTCGAACGACGGCGACGACAACTCGGACGACGGCAACGGCTACGACCGCGACGACGTGGACGTCAACGACACCGACGGCGGTGACGCCGGCGACGGCAGTGACGCCGGCGGCGACACGGCTCAGGACGAGGCCGCCGACCGCGCCGAGGACCGGGCCGCCCGGGACACGGACGAGGACGCCGACGACAAGGCCGAGAACGCCGCCGAGGCCAAGGCCGGGAAGATCACGGCGGCCGACGCCATCGAGGCCGCCCTCAAGCACAAGGCCGGTACGGCCGTGTCCGCCGACCTCGACGACGAGGGCAACACCCACGTCTGGGACGTCGACCTCTTCACCAACGGCGGGACCTGGCACAGCGTCCAGATCGACCCGGCCACCGGCAAGGTCCTCGGCTCCCATGTCGACCGGGACGAGGACGGGGACGACGCCGCCGAGACCGAGGCGATCCGGGCCGCCCTCAAGGGCAGCTCCGTGACCGCAGCCGAGGCCGCCGAGGCGGGTGCCGCCAAGGGCACCGTCACCTCCGTCGACCTCGACGAGGACAGCGCGGACCAGGCGTGGAGCGTCGACACCACCGCCGCCGACGGCACCGGCAGCGACTGGCGGGTGGACCTCGACTCCGCCAAGGTGACGGCGGACCGCTCGGACGACTGACCTTCCCTCCCCGGCGGAGGGGCCGACGTCGCCGAGCCCCCGAGGGCGACCGACGCCTCCCCGTCCCCCCACAGGTAGGGGCACCCGACACCGGGTGCCCCTACCGCCGTGTGCGGCCCCCGGTATGCGAGGCCGCCCCGTATACGAGGCCGCCCCGATACGCGAGGTCGCCCCGCCGGAGCCCCGCTCCCCCCCACCCCACCCGGCCGGTGGTGAGTCCGGGTGGGGTGGGGGGATTTCAGGGAGGCGGGACCGAAAAGCGAGACGGGGCTGACCATGATGTGACCGGCCGGTAAGGTCGATGTCGTGCCGAAGCCGCTCAGCCTCTCCTTCGATCCCATCGCGCGCGCCGACGAGCACTGGAGGCAGCGCTGGGGAAACGTCCCGTCCATGGCCGCGATCACCTCGATCATGCGCGCCCAGCAGATCCTGCTGGCGGAGGTCGACGCGGTCGTCAAGCCGTACGGGCTGACCTTCGCGCGCTATGAGGCGCTGGTGCTGCTCACCTTCTCCCAGAAGGGCGAGCTGCCGATGTCGAAGATCGGCGAGCGGCTGATGGTGCACCCCACATCGGTGACGAACACCGTGGACCGCCTGGTCAAGTCCGGCCTGGTCGACAAACGCCCCAACCCCAACGACGGCCGGGGCACCCTCGCCTCCATCACCGACAAGGGCCGCGAGGTCTGCGAGGCCGCCACCCGCGAACTCATGTCCATGGACTTCGGCCTCAGCGCCTACGACGCAGAGGAATGCGCCGAAATCTTCGCCATGCTCCGACCCCTGCGGGTGGCGGCGGGGGACTTCGAGGAGGGCTGAGCGCACGTCGAGGGGCGCCCGAAGATCGTTCGAGACGGGTGGTTACGCTCGGGTGCATGAAAAAGAGCGTGCTCACCCGCTATCGCGTCATGGCCTATGTCACCGGTGTGCTGCTGGTCCTGCTGACCCTCGGTGTGATCGCCAAGTATCTGCTCAAGTTGGACGGCGCCGACAGCTTCACCCAGGTCATCGGTATCGCACACGGCTGGCTGTACGTCCTGTACCTCGTCTTCGCCTTCGATCTCGGTTCCAAGGCGAAGTGGCCGGTGCGCAAGCAGCTGTGGGTGCTGCTGGCGGGCACGATCCCCACCGCGGCCTTCTTCGTGGAGCGGCGTATCACCCACGAACTCGGGGTCGAGGCCAAGGACGCCTCGCCCGTGACCGCCAAGGCCTGAGCGCCGACCCCATCGGTCGGCCCCACCGCCGTACGGAGCGCGTACGGCGGTCTGCCGTGGGCATGTGCTAGGACGCCCTAGTAAATTTGGTGGTATGGACGCTGAGGGCATCCAGGAGGGGCGGCGGCGGTGGCAGGGGCGGTTTGAGGCTGCTCGGCGGCGGGAGGGGGACTTCTCGTCGTTGTCCGGGGAGGCGGTCGAGGCTGTGTATGGGCCTCGGGCGGGGGATGTGTATCAGGGGTTCGAGCGGATCGGGTGGCCGGGGGAGTTTCCGTTCACGCGGGGGTTGTACTCGACCGGGTATCGGGGGCGGGCCTGGACGATTCGGCAGTTCGCCGGGTTCGGGAGTGCCGGGCAGACCAATGAGCGGTATCGGATGATCCTCGCCCATGGGGGCGGTGGGCTGTCCGTGGCATTCGACATGCCGACGCTCATGGGGCGGGACTCGGATGATCCCCGGTCGGTGGGGGAGGTCGGGCACTGCGGGGTGGCCGTGGACTCGGCCGCCGACATGGAGGTGCTGTTCCGGGGGATTCCGCTGGGGGACGTCACCACCTCCATGACGATCAGTGGGCCGGCGGTGCCGGTGTTCTGCATGTATCTCGTCGCCGCCGAGCGGCAGGGCGTCGATCCGGCCGTACTCGACGGCACGCTGCAGACCGACATCTTCAAGGAGTACATCGCGCAGAAGGAGTGGCTCTTCGGGCCCGAGCCGCATCTGAGGCTCATCGGGGATCTGATGGAGTACTGCGCGGCCCGCGTCCCGGCGTACAAGCCGCTGTCCGTGTCCGGCTACCACATCCGGGAGGCCGGGGCGACCGCCGCGCAGGAGCTGGCGTACACCCTGGCGGACGGGTTCGGGTACGTCGAACTGGGGCTCAGCCGGGGGCTGGACGTGGACGTGTTCGCGCCGGGGCTGTCCTTCTTCTTCGACGCCCAGGTGGATTTCTTCGAGGAGATCGCCAAGTTCCGGGCGGCGCGGCGGATCTGGGCGCGGTGGATGCGGGAGGTGTACGGGGCGCGGTCGGAGCGGGCGCAGTGGTTGCGGTTCCATACGCAGACCGCCGGAGTCTCGCTGACCGCCCAGCAGCCGTACAACAACGTGGTGCGCACGGCGGTGGAGGCGCTCGCCGCGGTGCTCGGCGGCACCAACTCGCTGCACACCAACGCGCTCGACGAGACGCTGGCGTTGCCGAGCGAGCGGGCGGCGGAGATCGCGCTCAGGACGCAGCAGGTGTTGCTGGAGGAGACCGGGGTCGCCAACGTCGCCGATCCGCTCGGGGGTTCGTGGTACGTCGAGCAGCTGACCGATCGGATCGAGGAGCAGGCGGAGGGGATCTTCGAAGGGATCAGGGAGCGGGGGTTGCGGGCCCATCCCGATGGGCGGCATCCCATCGGGGAGATGACCTCCGGGATTCTGCGGGGGATCGAGGACGGGTGGTTCACGGGGGAGATCGCCGAGTCCGCGTTCCGGTATCAGGAGGCGTTGGAGAAGGGGGAGAAGAGGGTGGTGGGGGTGAACGTCCACCAGGGGTCCGTGACCGGGGACCTGGAGATCCTCCGGGTCGGGCACGAGATGGAGCGGGAGCAGGTGCGGGGGCTGGCGGGGAGGAAGACCGCGCGTGATGCCGCCGCCGTACGACGCGCCCTCGACGACCTGCTGGACGCCGCGCGGGGCGGAGCCAACATGATCGAGCCGATGCTGGCCGCCGCCCGAGCCGAGACCACCCTCGGGGAAATCTGCGGGGCGCTCCGCGCGGAATGGGGCGCCTACACCGAACCCCCCGTCTTCTGAGGCGCTATGCCGGGACTCCCGCTGGGAACTCCGGCGCGAGGCCGGACGCCCGGTGAGGCAGATGACATCGGCCCCGGCCTCCCGGTGAGGCCAATGGCATCGGCCCGGCCCCCGGTGAGGGCTATCGCATAGGCCCGGAGTCCCGTTGAGGGGTGAGGCCCTGGAGGAGGAGGTTGGTGAAATTGTGGACCCAGGGTTTGTCCGCTGGTTTGCCGGTGAACAGGGTGCGGTGGACCACCGCGCCGGCGACCATGTCGAAGATCAGGTCCACCGTGCGGGCCGCCTCCTCCGGGGTCTGTTCCGGGAGGAGTTCGCCCCGGTGTTCGGCGCGGGCGCGGCCCTCCAGGACGAGGCGTTTCTGGCGGTCGACGATGGAGATGCGGATGCGTTCGCGCAGGGCGTCGTCGCGGGTGGACTCGGCCAGTACGGCCATCAGCCCGCTCTTCGTCTCGGGGCGGGCCAGGATCGCCGCGAACTGCAGGACCACCCCCTCGATGTCCGCCGCGAGACTGCCCCGGTCGGGAAGGCGGAGTTCGTCGAACAGTTCGGCCACGGCGTCCACGACCAGCTCGTTCTTGCCCGCCCAGCGCCGGTAGAGCGTGGTCTTCGCGACTCCGGCGCGCGTCGCCACATCGCCCAGCGTCAGCTTCGACCAGCCCAGGTCGACCAGAGCCGCTCGGGTCGCGGCCAGGATCGCGGCGTCCGCGGCGGCGCTGCGCGGGCGTCCCACGGCACGGGACGCGGGGGTGCGGCTCTCCATTCGCCGACCATATCCGGCCGTTCACCAGAACTTCGCCGTCATCGTGAGACAGATCACGGGGGAGTGGGTACATAGCCCTCGCGGACACAGTTACGCTACGACTCGTAGCGAAAGGGTGAGGGGGAGTCCAGCACCTCGGCCGGCCGTCGTCGCGGTCGGCTCATCGATCGCTTTTCACGCGTGCGCCCGGAGGGGGGAGGATGTACTCATGCAGCCACGGAACATGTCCATGAGCGGAGTCGTCGACCTCGCCGCGGTGAAGGCGGCCCAGGAGGCCAAGGCGAAGGCGGAGCAGGCGCGTGCCGAGGCCGCCCGGGAGGGTGGGGGAGGGGCCGTCTCCCCGGCCGATCTCGTCATCGATGTCGACGAGGCCGGGTTCGAGAGCCAGGTTCTGCAGCGGTCCGCCGAGGTGCCCGTCGTCATCGACTTCTGGGCCGAGTGGTGCCAGCCCTGCAAGCAGCTCAGCCCGGTGCTGGAGCGGCTGGCCGTCGAGTACGACGGCCGCTTCGTGCTCGCCAAGATCGATGTCGACGCCAATCAGATGCTGATGCAGCAGTTCGGGATTCAGGGGATTCCGGCTGTGTTCGCGATCGTGGCGGGCCAGGCGCTGCCGCTCTTCCAGGGGGCCGCCCCCGAGCAGCAGATCCGCGCCACCCTCGACCAGCTGGTGCAGGTCGCCGAGCAGCGCTTCGGGCTCACCGGGCTCGTGGTGGACCCGGACGCCGAGCCGGGCGCCGGCGCCGGCGCCGGTGTGGAGGCCGCGCCCCAGGTCCCGGCCGGCCCGTACGACCATCTGCTCGCGGCCGCCGTACAGGCGCTGGACGCGGGTGACTTCGGCGGCGCGGTGCGGGCGTACAAGAACGTACTGAGCGACGACCCGGGCAACACCGAGGCCAGACTCGGCCTCGCCCAGGCCGAGTTGCTGGAGCGGGTGCAGGGCATGGACCCGCAGGACGTGCGCAAGGCCGCGGCCGAGAACCCCGGTGACGCCCGGGCGCAGATCGACGCCGCCGACCTCGATCTCGTGGGCGGCCATGTGGAGGACGCCTTCGGGCGACTCGTCGACACCGTGCGGCGTACGGCGGGGGACGACCGGGAGACCGTACGCGTACGGCTGCTTGAGCTGTTCGATGTGGTGGGTGGCGACGATCCGCGGGTGACGGCGGCGCGCAGGGCGTTGGCGCGCGCGTTGTTCTGATCCGGTTCGCAAACGGCGTTCCGGCCTCGTTCGCCATCGCGTTCCGACCGTGTTCGCCACGGCGTTCGCGCGTGCGTTCCGATACGCGTGCGAACCGCGTCGCGAACTGCCGGGACGGGTGGGGCTGGCGGGGAAGATTTGTCGACCCAGCGACACGCGGCCGCGCTTTATCAAATCTTGATAATCGCGGCCGCTGTTACTGGCAGTAAGCCGGAACCGTCGTTCTGCGGGACTCTGTCCGACTCTCCACCGGTCTGTCGGCTCACGGGGTGCCACCCTCGGTCGTCGCCCGATGTCGATGGGTCGTTGTTCGGTTATCCCTCCGTTACTAGCGAGTAACGACCCCCCTTGCGAGGGCGGCGAGAATGCACCACGATCGGCCACGCTCGGTCCGTTCCCGCACCCCGCCAGCCAGTCGGGTCAACGGGTTTTCTGGGTCCCCACCGAGTAGAGCCGGCGACAGTGGCGCCGACTCTTGGACAGGGGGGTCTCTGCTCAACGGCAGAGCCTGTCCAGCAGGTTGTGCGTGATGCGTGTCAGGCGCGACCAGTGGTTGTCGCTCGGGGGTGATCGCCGGTGATTCGGGCGCTTCTCGCGCCGCCGAGCGCGGGCGCTCCCCTTCCCGAGGACGTAGCACTTCTCCCATCCCTGCCCGGCCGAGCCGCCGTCAAGGGGCGAGCCGGTGGCAGGAGATGTACGTCCGAGAAGGAGGAAATATGGAGTCCCAGGTGCGTGGCGGGACCAGATGGAAGCGGTTCGCTGTGGTCATGGTGCCCAGCGTCGCCGCCACGGCTGCGATAGGTGTCGCCCTCGCGCAGGGCGCTCTCGCCGCGTCGTTCAGTGTGTCGGGCCAGTCGTTCAAGGTGACGGCTGACCGGCTCGACGGTACGGGCTTCTCGCAGTACGGAGCGCTCGACGAGGGCTACACCCTCAAGGGCGAGAAGACGGTTCACCCCGTCGCCGTTTCGGCGTTCAAGTCCGCGTCGATCACCAACATGTGCCAGTCGGTCGTCACCCCGAACGTCCCGATCCTCGGCAGCGTCAGCCTCAAGCTGACCGCCGGTACCGGTGGCGAGAAGGTCGAGGCCGAGAACCTCTACATCGACGTCGAGGACCTTGAGGCGGACGCCGTCTTCAAGGGCATCGACATCGGTGTGGCGGCCAAGGACGCCAGCAAGGGTCCTGGCATGAAGGGCGGCTCGGAGCAGGCCAACCCGTACGCGTTCGGTCAGCAGGCCGACAGCGCGACGCTGACCGATGTGAAGCAGACGGCGTGGGCGACCACCGCCGGAACCTTCAAGCTGAGCAACCTCAAGATGTCGCTCCACAAGGGCGTCGTGGAGTGCTACTAGGCACTCCCTGGGCGGGTGAGGGGGCATCGGCTTTCTCGCCCGCCCGTCCCCCTCGCCGCGGGGGGTACCCCGCGCGCGAACTCCGTACGTGAACTCCCGTACGCGCGCTTCGTACTACGTGTCGTACGCGAACTTCTCACAGCAACACCGTTCCAGGGAGCTGTTGTCCATGAGCGCCGAGTCAACGGGGCAGAACGAAGACTATCTCCGCGCCTTTCGGCGGCGCTTTGGCGACTGGAGGGGTTCTCGTCCCTTCTGGGCGGGCCTGTTCGTGCTGCTCGGCGGTTTCCCGATCATGTACCTGCCGTACGCGAATCTGCAGATCGGTCATCTGACGCTCGCCATGTCGACGACGACCGGCGCCGGTTCGCTCATCATCGGCGTACTGCTGGTGGTGCTCGGGATCAGCCTGTGGTTCCAGCGGCATGTACGCACCTTCGCCGGCACCGCGGCGATCCTCCTGGCGCTGGTCTCCATCCCGGTCGCCAACCTCGGTGGTTTCGGCTTCGGTTTCCTGCCCGCGCTCATCGGTGGCGCCCTCGCCATCTCCTGGTCGCCGGGTCATGAGGAGGCGGCGGTGCCGTCCACGTACTCGATGCCGGGCAAGGCCTCCGCTCAGGCCCCGGCTCCCCAGAACGAAGAGCTCCACACCACGGCACAACCAGGTACGGACCCCCTGCTGAAGTCCGACGCCCCCGAGCCGGCGGGCTCGCTGAACGGGGCGGTCGGCGGCGAGGGTGACGACCTGTCAGGTACCACCCCCACGAACGGGACGAACGGGAGGCACAGTGCCGGCTGACGAGGTGACCCACGGGACTTCGGTGGGAGAGTCCCGTGCGAGATCCGGACCGCGGCACGCGGCGCCCAAGAAGCCCCTTCTCACCCGGCTGAAGATGCCGGCGGGCAAAGCGATAGCCCTGGCGGCGATGCCGACCGCGGTCCTCATGGGCACGGGCTTCACACCGACCCTCACCCTCGCCCGCGCCGAGGACCCGGCGACGCAGAGCCTGACCGCGGACGAGTACAAGGACTGTGTGGCGGCCCTGGAAGCCGCGGAGGACGGCGAGGACACCTCGGCCTCCCCGACGCCCACACCGTCCGAGACCGCCACGGACGGCACGGACGACGACACCGGCACCTCGGACGACTCGGCCGGCGACGACACCTCGACGGACTCGGGCTCCTCCGACTCCGACGCGGACTCGGGCTCCGGATCGGGCGACTCGGCGGCGGGTGACTCCTCCGGTGACGACTCCTCTTCGTCGGATTCAGGTTCCGACGACCAGGACGCCACGGGCGAGTCCACGACGACCGAGACCACCGAGGAGACCTCCGCCGACACGAGTACGGCCTCGCCGTCGCCGACCGCCACGGACAGCAGCGGCAATGTGCTGGAGGACATCGGCAGCGCCCTGGAGGACTTCTTCACGGGCGAGACCGGTGACGACTCCACGTCCACCGAGACGCCCACCGAGACGCCGTCCCCGACCGAGACGCCCTCCGCCACGGAGGACACCTCCGACACCGGCTCCGGTTCCTCCGACACGGGCGACTCCGGCAACGACGCCCAGGACGCCGCCGACGACACCTCGGAGAAGGTGCAGGACGCCGCCGACTCGGCCGACACCACCACCGAGGACACCGCCGACTCGCCGGACGACACCGCGACCGACGCCACCGACGAGCCGTCCCCGACCGAGACCGCCACCGACGTGGACGCCGAGGACTGCCCGGCCGCCACGGACGACGAGAGCGGCGTCGAGCAGGGCATCCCGCCGCTGCCGGACGACCCCTGGTACCTCAACGCCAGCTCGCTGCTGCTGAAGGGCGCCTCCTACAAGGGCATCGTCAAGGTGAAGACCGCCGACGGCACGGTCAAGGAGGTCCTGAAGTACGTCATCTCCGACGGCTCGGACATCGGCGACCTGCACCAGACGGTCATCGACAAGCAGGCCGGCGTGACCTACCACGTCCAGGCCGGCAAGGGCACCACGTCCACGATCCGCGACGGCGCCACGGTCATGTACACCGAGAGCATCTCCGGCAATCTGCTCGGTCTGATCCCGGTCACCTTCGACCCGGAGCACCCGCCGCCGCTGGACATCCCGCTGATCTACTTCACCAACGTGAAGGTGGTCCAGGCGGGCCAGTTCGGGGGCGACCTGACCGTTCCCGGTATGCACCAGTACATGACCGACTGAGCGGCCGCTCACAGGTCGACCACAGAACCCCACCGGGAGCCGCACAACACCGAGGGCGCCCCCTGTTCGCAGGGGGCGCCCTCGGCGTTCGTTCGTACGGAGGCCGCGTACGTACGCCGGTGGAGGCGTACGTACCGCTGTCGCGTCAGTCGCGGGAGCCGCCGCCCAGGTGGTGGACCCGGACCATGTTGGTGGTGCCCGGGACACCGGGGGGCGAGCCGGCGGTGATGAGGACGATGTCGCCCTCGTTGTAGCCGCTGAGCTTGACCATCTCCTGGTCGACCAGGTCGACCATCTCGTCCGTGCTGTTCACGAACGGCACCACATGCGACTCGACACCCCAGCTCAGCGCCAGCTGGTTACGGGTGGACTCGTCCGTGGTGTACGCGATGATCGGCTGCTCGGCGCGGTAGCGGGAGAGCCGGCGCGCGGTGTCACCGGACTGGGTGAAGGCCACCAGCGCACGGCCGCCGAGGAAGTCGGCGATCTCGCAGGCGGCACGGGCGATCGAACCACCCTGCGTACGCGGCTTCTTGCCCGGCACCAGCGGCTGGAGGCCCTTGGAGAGCAGCTCCTGCTCGGCCGCCGCGACGATCTTCGACATCGTCCGGACCGTCTCCAGCGGGTACGCGCCCACGCTGGACTCCGCCGACAGCATCACCGCGTCCGCGCCGTCCAGGATCGCGTTGGCCACGTCGGAGGCCTCGGCGCGCGTGGGGCGGGAGTTGGTGATCATCGACTCCATCATCTGGGTCGCCACGATCACCGGCTTGGCGTTGCGGCGGCACAGCTCGATGAGGCGCTTCTGCACCATGGGGACCCGCTCCAGCGGATACTCGACGGCGAGGTCGCCACGGGCGACCATCACACCGTCGAACGCCATCACGACGTCCTCCATGTTCTCCACCGCCTGCGGCTTCTCCACCTTGGCGATGACGGGGACCCGGCGGCCCACCTCGTCCATCACCTTGTGGACGTCCCGCACGTCGTCGGCGTCCCGCACGAAGGACAGCGCCACCAGGTCGCAGCCCATCCGCAGCGCGAACCGCAGGTCCTCGACGTCCTTCTCGGACAGCGCCGGGACGTTCACGGCCGCGCCGGGCAGGTTGATGCCCTTGTGGTCCGAGATGACACCGCCCTCGACGACCTCGGTACGCACCCGGGGGCCGTCGACCTCGACGACCCTCAACTCGACGTTGCCGTCGTTGATCAGCACCTGGTCACCGGCGGTGACATCACCGGGCAGGCCCTTGTACGTCGTCCCGCAGATCTGCTTGTCGCCGGGGACGTCCTCGGTGGTGATGGTGAACGCGTCACCGCGCACCAGCTCCACCGGACCCTCGGCGAAGGTCTCCAGACGGATCTTCGGGCCCTGGAGGTCGGCGAGGACACCGATGGCCTTGCCGGTCTCGGCGCAGGCGGCCCGGAGGCGGTCGTAGCGACCCTGGTGCTCGGCGTGGCTGCCGTGGCTGAAATTGAAACGGGCCACGTTCATACCGGCTTCGATCAGCCCGACCAGTTGTTCGTGGGAGTCGACCGCGGGGCCGAGAGTACAGACGATTTTCGAACGGCGCATGGGGCGATCCTATCGGTTTGTTTCGCTACGGAATATTCGGCCGACGGAATGCAGATGGGCGGCTCTGCGCTCAATCGTGTTACCGGTCTGTATTGCTCAGTTGTTCTTTTCGAAGCTCAGATGTTGTCGTTCAGTCGTTCTTTCCGACCAGGGCGTACGTCTGTGCCGCGATCTCCAGTTCCTCGTCCGTCGGCACCACCGCGACCGCGACCCGAGCGCCGGCCGGCGAGATCAGCCGCGGCCCGTCGCCCCGTACGGCGTTGAGGTCGCCGTCCACGACCAGGCCCAGCCCTTCCAGGCCCCCTACGGCCGCCTCCCGCACCGGTGCCGCGTTCTCGCCGACACCCGCCGTGAACGCGACCGCGTCCACCCGGCCGAGCACCGCGTAGTAGGCGCCGATGTACTTCTTCAACCGGTGAATGTAGATGTCGAAGGCCAGCGTCGCGCGCTCGTCGCCCTCGTCGATACGCCGGCGTATTTCCCTCATGTCGTTGTCGCCGCACAGTCCGATCAGACCGCTCTTCTTGTTGAGGAGAGTGTCGATCTCGTCCGTGGACATTCCGCCAACACGCATCAAATGAAAGATGACGGCCGGGTCCAGGTCACCGGAGCGCGTACCCATCACGAGCCCCTCCAAAGGCGTGAGCCCCATCGAGGTGTCCACGCAACGGCCGCCGCGCACGGCGGAGGCGGACGCCCCGTTGCCGAGGTGCAGCACGATCACGTTCACCTCGGACGGGTCCTTGCCCAGCAGCTCGGCCGTGGCCCGCGAGACATACGCGTGCGAGGTGCCGTGGAAGCCGTAGCGGCGGATGCGGTGGGCGTCGGCGGTCTCCACGTCGATGGCGTAGCGGGCGGCGGACTCCGGCATCGTCGTGTGGAACGCGGTGTCGAAGACGGCGACCTGCGGCAGGTCGGGGCGCAGCCCCTGGGCGGTGCGGATACCGGTGAGGTTGGCCGGGTTGTGCAGCGGGGCCACCGGGATCAGCCGCTCGATCTCCGCGAGCACGGCCTCGTCGACCACGGTCGGCTCGGTGAAGCTCTGCCCGCCGTGCACGACGCGATGGCCGATGGCGGCCAGCTCCGGGGAGTCGAGGCCCAGCCCGTCGGCGGCCAGCTCCTCGGCGACGGCCTTCAGGGCGGCCTCGTGGTCGGCGATCGGCTCCACGCGCTCACGGGAGGCGCCGCCGTCGTTCAGCGGGGTGTGCTTCAGCCGGGAGGACGTCTCACCGATGCGCTCGACCAGCCCCACGGCCAGCCGGCTGCCGGCCCGCATGTCGAGCAGCTGGTACTTCACCGAGGAGGAACCGGAGTTGAGGACGAGGACACGGGTGGCGATCACGGAGGTCGGGTGCTTTCTGTCGGCGGTGAGGGCGGTGGGGCCGGGGTTCACCGGGCGGCGGTGGGGGCCGGGGCGGTCGTGGCGCTCTGGGCCTGGATGGCCGTGATGGCGACCGTGGTCACGATGTCCTGGACGAGGGCGCCCCGGGACAGATCGTTGACCGGCTTGCGCAGACCCTGGAGGACCGGCCCGACAGCGAGCGCGCCGGCCGAGCGCTGGACGGCCTTGTAGGTGTTGTTGCCGGTGTTGAGGTCCGGGAAGATCAGCACGGTGGCCTGCCCGGCGACCTCGGAGTCCGGCAGCTTGGTCGCCGCCACGGAGGGCTCGACGGCGGCGTCGTACTGGATCGGCCCCTCGATCTTCAGATCGGGCCGCCGGGAGCGCACGATCTCCGTCGCCTCCCGCACCTTGTCGACGTCCGCGCCCGAGCCGGAGGTACCCGTGGAGTACGACAGCATCGCGATCCGCGGCTCGACCCCGAACTGCCGTGCCGTGGCGGCGGACTGGATGGCGATGTCGGCCAGCTGCTCGGCGTTCGGGTCGGGGTTCACGGCGCAGTCGCCGTAGACGAGGACCTTGTCGGCGAGGCACATGAAGAAGACGGACGAGACGATGGCCGCGTCCGGCTTGGTCTTGATGATCTCGAAGGCGGGCCGGATGGTCGCGGCCGTGGAGTGCACGGACCCCGACACCATGCCGTCGGCCAGCCCCTCCTGGACCATCAGGGTCCCGAAGTAGTTGGCGTCGGACACGACGTCGTACGCCAGCTCCATGCTGACGTTCTTGTGGGCCCGGTACTGGGCGTACTTCTCGGCGAACGAGTCGCGGATCTCGGAGGTCCCCGGGTCGATCAGCTGGCTGTCGCCGAGGTCGATGCCCAGGTCGGCGGCCTTCTTGCGGATCTGGTCGACCGGCCCGAGCAGGGTGAGGTCGCAGACGCCCCGGCGCAGCAGCACCTCGGCGGCGTGCAGGACGCGCTCCTCCGTGCCCTCGGGGAGGACGACCCGGCGCCGGTCGGAGCGGGCCTGTTCGAGGAGGGTGTGCTCGAACATCATCGGAGTGATCCGGTCGCTGCTCGGCGCCGAGACCCGGGTGCGCAGCTCGGCGGTGTCCACGTACCGCTCGAAGAGGCCGATGGCCGTCTCCGCCTTGCGCGGGGTGGCCGCGCTCAGCTTCCCCTCCATGGAGAAGAGTTCGGAGGCGGTGAGGAAGGACCCGGACTCGACGGCGACCACCGGGGTGCCGGGGGCGAGGCGGGCGGCGAGGGTGAGGACCTCCTCGCTGGGCCGCTCGTTCAGGGTGAGCAGCACACCGGCGATGGGCGGGGTGCCGGCGCTGTGGGCGGCGAGGGCGCCGACGACCAGGTCCGCGCGGTCGCCCGGGGTGACGACGAGACAGCCCGGGGTGAGGGCGTTGAGGAAGTTCGGCAGCATGGCGCCGCCGAAGACGAAGTTCAGGGCGTCACGGGCGAGGCCGGAGTCGTCACCGAGGAGGACCTTGCCGTCGAGGGCATGGGTGATCTGGGCGACCGTCGGGGCGGAGAGCGCGGGCTCGTCGGGCAGCACGTAGAACGGCACGGGGAGGGTGTGGCGTGCGTCGCCCAGCCGCTCGGCTATCTCCGCGCGGTCGCCGGGCGCGACCCGGTTGACGACCATCGCGAGGACGTCGCAGCCGAGGGTGTCGTAGGCGCGGTACGCGTTGTGCGTCTCGGCGGCGACGGACTCGGCGGTCTGCTTGCGGCCCCCGACCACGGAGATGACGGACGCGCCGAACTCGTTGGCGAGCCGGGCGTTCAGGGACAGCTCGTCGGGGAACTGCGTATCGGCGAAGTCCGTCCCGAGGACGAGGACGACGTCGTACTCACGGGCCACGGCGTGGAACCGGTCGACGAGCGTGGAGATCAGTTCATCGGTGCCGTGCTCCGCCTGGAGGGTGGACGCCTCGTGGTAGTCCATGCCGTAGACCGTGGCCGGGTCCTGGGACAGCCGATAGCGGGCGCGCAGCAGATCGAAGAGCCGGTCCGGGCCGTGGTGCAGCAGCGGGCGGAACACCCCCACCCGGTCGACCTGCCGGGTCAGAAGCTCCATGACTCCCAGCTCGACGACCTGGCGGCCGTCGCCGCGATCGACTCCGGTCACGTACACGCTGCGCGTCACGTGGGCTCTCCGTTTCATGTGACAGTTGGATCGGCTGTGGTGTTGTTCGAGGTGGGTGAAGTTGTTCGAGGTGGGTGAAAGAGTGAAAATCACCGCCCTGGCGGACGGAAACCCTCTTGACAATACCCTTGGGGATGGATAAAGCGCCCGCCAGGTTGAGACGCTTGGCCGTGAACAACGGGTCCGTGCGGGCCGTGAAACAATCGGACCGGCTCACACATGACAGACGAGCAGGAGACACAGCACGATGCGTATCGGAGTTCTCACCGCAGGCGGCGACTGCCCCGGCCTGAACGCAGTGATCCGGTCGGTCGTGCACCGAGCGGTCGCCCAGTACGGCGACGAGGTCATCGGCTTCGAGGACGGCTACGCGGGCCTGCTCGACGGCCGCTACCGCACCCTCGACCTGGAGTCCGTCAGCGGCATCCTGGCCCGTGGCGGCACGATCCTCGGCTCCTCCCGCCTCCAGCGCGACCGCCTCCGCGAGGCCTGCGAGAACGCGCAGGACATGGCCCACCGGTTCGGCATCGACGTCCTGATCCCGATCGGCGGCGAGGGCACGCTCACGGCCGCGCGGATGCTCAGCGACGCCGGTCTGCCGGTGGTCGGCGTCCCCAAGACCATCGACAACGACATCTCCTCCACCGACCGCACCTTCGGCTTCGACACGGCCGTCGGGGTCGCCACGGAGGCGATGGACCGCCTGAAGACGACCGCCGAGTCACACCAGCGGGTGATGGTGGTGGAGGTCATGGGCCGCCACGCCGGATGGATCGCCCTGGAGTCCGGGATGGCGGCGGGCGTCCACGGCATCTGTCTGCCGGAACGGGCCTTCGACCCCGCCGGCTTGGTGAAGATGGTGGAGGAGCGCTTCTCGCGAGGGAAGAAGTTCGCGGTCATCTGCGTCGCGGAGGGCGCGCACCCCGCCGAGGGCACGATGGACTACGGCCACGGCGAGATCGACCAGTTCGGCCACGAGCGCTTCCAGGGCATCGGTACGGCACTGGCGTACGAACTGGAGCGCCGCCTCGGCAAGGAGGCCAAGCCGGTCATCCTGGGCCACGTCCAGCGGGGCGGCACCCCGACCGCGTACGACAGGGTGCTCGCCACGCGCTTCGGCTGGCACGCGGTCGAGGCCGCGCACCGGGGCGACTACGGCCGGATGACCGCACTGCGCGGCACCGACATCGTCATGGTCCCGCTGGCGGAGGCGGTGACCGAGCTGAAGACGGTGCCGAAGGATCGGATGGACGAGGCGGAGTCGGTGTTCTAGGAGGCCGTTGGTCTAGTACGCGGTCCTCTCGGTTCTCTCGATGTGTGACCAGAAGCGTTCGATCAACTGGTCGAGGTAGGTGCGGCTGGAGTTGCCGGGGCCGGGGGTTGTCAGGTTCTGGTACTCGGTGTGCATCTCCTGGAGGACGTCTTCGAGGAGGCGGCGGTCGAGCGAGAGGAGCCTGGCCGCCGGTCGTACGTGCGTCTGCCAGCGGGTCGTGACCGCGTTGTGGAGCAGCTCGATCAGCTTCGGCTCGCGCCCCGTGACCGTGATCAGGTCCGGCAGCGACAGCTCCAACTCCTTGGCGAGCGCGGCGGCCTGACGGTCGGTTCCGCGCCAGATGTCCGCCTCCTCCATGCGGAGATAGGCGGACAGTTCCATACCGATGGCCCGCGCCAGGTCCTCCGGGGCGAGGGCGCGGGCGAGCCGGTGTTCGCGCAAGGTGCGTGGGGTGCCGATGAGTTCGGCCGGGGCGCACCACAACACGCCCGCGAGTGCGGTGAGTTCCTGGTTCGTGGGGGCGACGGTGCCGTGTTCCCAGGCGATGACCAGGTCCGGGGTGACGTAGGGGAGCCCGTACGAGGAACGCATCCCGTAGGCGACATGCTCCGGGCCCATGTTGAGGGCTACGCGGAGTCTTCGGGCGGTGGGGGAGTCGAAGGGGGCCTGGGGTTGGACCGGTGGTGGGATGTGCGGTTGGTGCGGATTCTGCGGTTGCGCTGAGCGTCGGTGCACGCGCACAACGTAAGGGCGCCGGGGGGTGGTGACTACGGGCTGTTCGGCCACAAACACGGATTGTAGGAATCTACGGTTTGTGGGAAGGGTGTGGTTCGAGTGACGTGAGTGGGGCCCTTGGGTAGAGGTGACCGTATGGCGAAGCTGGATGGGCACATACGTGAGCGGTTGTTGGCGCCGAACTTCTGGCATTTGGCGACGGTGGGGCTGGATGGGGCGCCTCAGGTGTCACCCATGTGGGTGGACATCGAGGTGGATGGCGAGACGGGTGGCGGGATGGCTGACGGGATGGCTGACGGGCGTGATTACGTCATGGTCAATACGTCGGTGGGGCGCGTGAAGGAGGAGAACCTTCGGCGGAACCCGTATGTCTCGCTTTCTCATATCGATGCGGAGAATCCGTACGACCGGGCCGAGATCCGGGGGCGGGTGGCGCGGTTCGTGGAGGGGGAGGAGGCGTCGCGTTCCATGGACCGCCTGACTCGGAAGTACATCGGGCAGGAGCGGTATCCGTGGCTGCTGCCCGGGGAACGGCGGCTGATGATCCTGATCGAGCCGCTGCGGGTGCGACGGGTTGTGGGGGTGGAGCCGTTTCGGGCGGGGGTGTTGGAGGAGGGGTGAGGGGGCGACCCGCTAGGGGGTGTTCAGAGGAGGTGGTCGGCTCTGCCTGCCTTGATGTCGCGGATGAGGGTGCGGAGGGCTTCGCGGGTGTCGGTGAGGTAGTGGTCCTCGCGGCCGGCGATGGCTATGTAGGCGTTGCCGGTGGGGTCGGTGCCTATGCGGAAGCAGTTGGCGGCTTCGCCGCAGAAGGGCTCTTCCCAGGTGATGTCGGGCATGGGGGTCCTAGGGGGTGTCGAGGTCGGCGGCGACAGCGCGGATGAAGTCGTGTGAGGCGTCAGGGGTGAGCGCGACGGCTTCGGCCGCGTCGAGTTGGGTCCGGTACTTGTCGAGCTGGGCCTCGTGGTCGATGAATTCGGCGCCGTGGGTGCTGTCGAGTTCGACGGTGTCAAGGCGGGGGACGGCGCCCTCGGCGTAGATGACGGACTGTCCGGCGCCGGGAAAGCCGCCTGCCTTGAACGGGATGACGCGGATGGTGACGTTGTCGCGCTCGGTCATGTGCAGCAGGTGCTGGAGCTGCCGCTTGGCGACGGTCGGGCCGCCGAACTCCATGCGGAGACCTGCCTCGTGGACGATGGTGTCCAGGGCTGGAGGGTTGGGTCGGTCGAGCACCTGCTGTCGGTCCATGCGGTGGGCCAACCGGAGTTCGACTTCGCCCTGGGGAAGCGGCGGGATCACGGCGGTGAAGACGGCGCGGGCGTGGTCCTCGGTCTGGAGAAGTCCGGGGAGATGTACGGTCACCGCGACCCGGAGCCGCCTCGCGTGCCACTCCATCTCGGCGATATCCATGAACCCGGCCCGGAGCTTGTTGCGGTACGCCTCCCACCACCCCTTTTTGCGATGGGCGGCCATGGCGGCAAGAGCGTCCACGTACTCCGTGTCGGCGCAGCCGTAGTTGTCCGCGAGGGCGCGTACGCGTTCGGGGCTGATGCCGGAGCGGCCGGACTCCATGTTGGGCACGTTCGTGCGGGGTACGCCGAGGAGTTTGGCCGCCTGTTCGGTGGTCATCCCGGCGGCCGTACGCATCTTGCGCAATTCCGCACCGAGCCGCCGCTGACGCTCCGTCGGTGAACTCCTCGGCGGCATCTGTTCCCTCGCTTCCGGCTCTGAGACGGAGTCAGTCTGCCGTCGTGGTGGGGGGTTGGTCCACTTCGGGCGAGTCGAGCGTAGTACGCGTACTCCGGATTTGCGGTACGGTCGGTGACGAGTCGCTCACGGTGCGGGGTGTTCCGCCTGTGGGAGCGGTGGTGCTGTCGTATGTCTCAAATCCCCCTGCGTGAAAGGGAGTTGCCCCATGCATGAACAACTCGCCATCCTGCAGTGCCCCGTCTTCGGAGAGGTGCCCCAGTCCGTGGCGCCGGTGCATCCGGACCATCTCGACTACCGGCTCACCATGCCACTCGGACCGCTCAGCCCCCGGATCGCGCGGGACTCCACGCGGGCCGTGCTGGCGGCGTACGGGATGCGGGGGCTCCTCGACCCGACGGTTCAGATCGTCGGTGAACTCGTCGCGTGTGCCTGGAAGTTCACGCCGGACGCTGTGGCGTATGTGTCGCTGCGGTACCGGGAGGGGCACCTTGAGGTGGTCCTCTACGACGGGCATCCCCGGCATGAACACCCGAAGCTGGTGGCGGCTTGCGATGCGCGGCGGAGGAGCGCGTTGAGGGTGATGGGGTGCGTGGTGCGGGCGTGCAGGGGGGAGTGGGGGTTCGGGGAGGCTTGGGAGCCGGGGGGTGGGACCAGGATGTGGGCGGTGCTGCCTAGGTGGGGGGCGGTGGGGTATGCGGAGGCGGGGTGAGAGTGCGGTGGTTAGGCCAGCCGCTTGGCCTGGGTGCGGGCTTGGGCGGCTTCGGTGGGGGCGTTGCCTCGGGTGTAGGCGTCGGCGGCCTGGAGCCAGTGGGTGCGGGCTTCGGCGGGGCGGCGTGCGGCCTCGTGAGAGAGGGCTAGGTTGTGCAGGGCGGTGCCCGCGCGGTACCAGTCCTCGAAGTCCAGGTAGATCTCCAGGGCCTTGCCATGTGCTTCAGCCCCCTCCTCCACCCGGCCTGCCTTCCGTAGGGCGACGCCGAGGTTGTTCCATGCCATGGCCTCACCGTGGCGGTCCCCGGCGGCCTGGTGCAGTTCGCGGGCCCGGCTGAGAGCGTCGACCGCCTCCTCCACCCGGCCTGCCACTTCCAGTGCGCAGCCGAGGTTGTTCCACGCCGTGGCCTCACCGTGGTGGTCCCCAGTGACCTGGTACAGGTCGCTAGGGACCCCGGTGAACTGGTACAGGTCGCGCGCGTGGGTGTGGGCGTCGACGGCCTCCTCCACCCGGCCCACCTCTCGCAGGGCGAGGCCGAGGTTGTTCCACGCCATGGCCTCGTCTTGATGATCCTTGGTGGCCTGGTACAGGTCGCGGGCGCGGGTGTGGGCGTCGATGGCCTCCCGTGCCCTGCCTGCTTCGCGCAGTGCGCAGCCGAGGTTGTTCCACGCCATGGCCTCGTCGCCTCGGTTCCCGGAACTGTGAGCGGCCTCCCGCGCCGCCCGGCAGACCGTGATCCAGTCGTCGAAATATCGTCGCCATTGGAGATACTCCACCAGGCACGAGGCCAGGCCCACCGTCGCGTCCGCGAACCGCTCCTCCCGCCCCCACGACACCGCGTCCACCAACGCCGCCCGCTCCCCATCGAACCACTCCAATGCCTCCCCCCTGTCGCTGAACCGCTTCGGCACCGGAGCGCCGGGCAGCCACCGCAACCGGTCATCCGCCGCATCCGCCCACCGCCAGTAGAAGTCCAGCACACGCCCCCGAGATGCCTCCCCTTCCTCCCGCAACTCCTCATCCCCCGCCACCACGCCCACCCCGAAGGCCCGCACCAAGTCATGCACCCGCCACCGCAGCATGGAAGCTGTCTTCTGGTCACCGCGGACCGGCGTGACCAGATACGCGGCGGCCAAGCTCTCCAGCAAAGACAAGGCGGTTTCCTCGGCCAGTTGCGCCAACGCCGCCACCGCCTCCGTCCCGGTCTCCGCACCCGGCGCGAGGCATAGCAGCCGCAGCAACCGGGCCTGGTCGGGCGGCAGCCTGCGGTAGGAGGTCTCCAGCACCGGCCGCAGGACCAGTGAGCGGCCGTACAGGTCGGTGCCGGGGCTGCCGTTGTCGAGCGCGATCGTCGGATCGCCGGCCTCCCTGATTTCGGCGACCAGTGACGCGATGCCCCGGTGACGTCGTCGTCGCAACATCGCTGCGGCGATGTGTAGGGCGAGGGGCAAGTGGCCGCAGAGGGTGGTGAGTTCGTGGAGGGCGTCCAGTTCGCGGGTCGGGCGGTCGTCGCGTTCGTCGGCGTCGTGCAGGGCTCGGGTGATGAGGGCGGCGGACTCGTCCGGGTCGAGCGTTTCGAGGTCGATGACGCGTACCGGGAGGGCGTCCGGGCGGTCTCGGGATGTGATCAGTACCTGGTGGTGGTCCGTGCCGGGGAGCAGGGGGAGGTACTGAGACGGGGCCGAGGCGTTGTCCAGGATCAGTAGCGTGCGGTCTCGTCGTTCGGTGAGGAGTGAGTGGAATGCGTCGTACTGGCGTGCTGTCGTCGGCGGCAGATCCGTGCCTCGTACCCCCATCGCGTCCAGCAGGGCCAGGACGGCCTGGTCCGCCGTCGCCGGGTTGTCGTCGTAGCCGCGCAGGTCGACGAAGAGGAAGCCGCCCGGGAACCAGCCCTCCACTCGTGCCCGGTGTGCCGCCTCCACCGCGAGGGCCGTTTTGCCGATGCCGCCCATGCCGGTGACGGCCGAGATGAGGAGGGGGGTGCCCTTGTCGGGAGAGGGGGCGAGGCGGGGGAGTAGGCGGTTCAGTTCTGCCGTGCGGCCGGTGAAGCCGGGAGGGCGGGGCGGGAGGGCGGTGGTCGCGACCGGGACCGGGCCGTGGAGGGTGCCTCTATGGCTACGGCCGGTGGCCGGCCTGTTTGTGGACGGTCTGTTTGCCGATGACGGGTCCGTAGAAGGTGCCGCCTCGGAAGTCGTTGTGGTCGCCTCCGTATGTGGCTCCGCCGTCCCCGTCGCGTCGTTGGGGACCCTCCTTGGTGTCGGAGGGGCCGGAGATCCCGGAGCTGCCGGGGCCTCCGCGCGGGCGGTGTTTGCGTAGCGTCGCCACCGCCACCGACGCCGCCTGGGCCGCCGCCCGTTCCTGCGAGCCCGTCGCGTCGGCCTCGTGTTTCGCGGCGTCGGCGTGGTCGCTGATGCCCCGGAGCACGAGGGCGTGCAACTGGCCGTTCAGATGGGCGGCGCGGACCGCGCCCGCGCCCTCCATCTCGATCGCCGCCGCGTCGTTGTAGTTCTCGCGGAGATGCTGGGCGATCTCGGACTGGGCGTCGGCCAGGACCACGTCACCGGAGGCGATCGGCTTGAAGTGCGCCCGTACGCCGGCCATGTCCCGCACCGCGGAACGCGCCGCCTGCACCAGCGCGTTCGAGGCCTGCCATGACTCGGGGCGGGCAAGGAAGCCGTCCGGCGTCCGCTTGCCGCCGTGGTAGCCGTACACCTTCGTGCCGACCACGACGTCCCCGAGGTCGATGTCGGCCTTGAGGCTGCCCGCGACACCTACGAACAGCACGGCCTCCGGCTTCAGCCAGCCGATGATTTGCGTGGTGAGCGCGGCGGCGTTCGTGTTGCCCTCGCCCAGTTCGGCGAGGGCGACATGCCAGTCGGTACCGGGGAGCCTGCCCCACTCGACTCGGGTTCCGGCGTCATCAGGGTGGACGAGATCCTGCCGGTCCTCGATGAGGCGGCGCATGGCGGCGTACTCCAGCGCGAGTGCGGTCAGGACGACGACGGTGGGGTGAGTTTGCGGCACATCATCACGGTACGCCAAGTGGTGTGCTGGGGGCGGGGGTTGGCTGTTGCGGGAAGGGGGGCGTTCGGGAGTCGGTGCTGACTTGCCTCGGAGGCCCTACCGTTGACGCACTGTCGGTAATGGACACCGGGGGACGGAACAGCACATGAAAGCGGCGTTGCTGGCGGCCCTGGCCGAGGGCGCGTACGGGGATGACGGACGCCGGGCGGTGGAGTCGCTGGCGCGGGCCGTCGGGCTGGACACGGGCGAGCCAGTTGTGTCGGTCGCGGAACTCGCCGACGTGGCGCGGGACCCGGCTCAGCGGGATGCCGTACGGGAGTGGGGTGAGCGGCTGGAGGGGCTGCTCGCCGCCGATCCGAGGGGTGCGGGCGCCGTGGCGGCGGCCATGGAGCGGCATACGCCGGGCAGCACGGCGGCCTGGTACGGCGGGGACCACTCCGACTTCCGTGGTGGGGTTTTTCTGCGCGAGGTGATCGGCGTTCAGGTTGTGATCCAGTTCGGCGGGGCCGCCGCCGCGCCGGAGGCGATGGCCGGGCTGCCGCCGAGGCCCGGTGGGTTCACCGGGCGGGACGGGGAGACGTCCGAGTTGCTGAGTGCGCTGGATAGCTCCGCTTCGCCCGATGGCTCGGCTGCCGTCCTGGTCAGCGCCGTGTCCGGGCTCGGAGGTATCGGGAAGACCGCGCTCGCCGTCGAGACCGCGCATCTGGCGTGTGCGAAGGGGTTGTTCCCGGGCGGGGTGCTCTTCGTCGATCTGCATGGGTACGACGAGGAACCCGTCACCGCCGATCAGGCGCTCCAGTCGTTGTTGCGGGCGCTTGGGGTTCCGCCGGAGCAGATTCCGGCCAGGGCCGACGATCGGGCGGGGCTTTATCGCTCGGTGCTCGCGGAGCGGGGGCGGGAGCGAGGGGCGGTACTGGTACTGGCCGACAACGCGTCGTCGCCGGACCAGGTACGGCCGCTGCTGCCGGGCGATGAGCGGCATCGGGTGCTGGTCACCTCCCGTGACCGTCTGACCCAACTGGGCGCCCGGCTCGTACCGTTGGACCAGCTCGCACCCGAGGACGCCCGGGGACTTCTCGACCTTGCCCTGCGGATCGCCGACCCCGAGGACAGCCGCGTCACGGACGACATCGACGCGGCCGGGCGACTCGCAGACCTTTGCGGACACCTGCCGCTGGCCCTCCAGATCGCGGCGGCGCTCCTCGTCGAGGACCCGGGCATGCCGGTCGCGGAACTTGTGGACGAGCTTGCGGCCTCGCACGACCGGCTCGCCCACCTCGACGACGGGGCGCGCAATGTCCGTGCCGCCTTCGAACTGTCCTACCGCCGCCTGCCACCCGAACAGGCCCGGCTACTGCGACTGCTCGCCCTCGCGCCGGGGCCCGAGGTGAGCGACGAGGTCGCCGCCGCGCTGGTGGGGGCCGAGGCGCTTCCGCTGGGGGAACTGCGGGCGCTGGCCCGTGCGCACCTCGTTGAGAGGGGGAGTGGGCGTGGGTGGTGGCGGTTGCATGACTTGGTGAGGGCGTTCGGGGTGGGTGTGGTGGCGGGGGATGAGGGTTTGCGGGAGGAGGGAGAGAGGGCGCGAGAGCGAGTACTGGAGTTCTACTGCCACTGGGCAGATGCGGCTGGTGATCGGCTGCGGTGGGTTCCGGGGACAGTGGAGCCGGAGCGGTTCGCTGACCGGGGGCACGCACTGGCCTGGCTGGATGCCGAGCGGGCGGGGTTGGTGGGAGCCGTCCAGTGGGCAAGGGAGGAGCGACACGAGGTCGCGGCGGTGCAGCTTGCCCAGTGTTTGACGGATTACCTGGAGTGGCGACGGTATTTCGACGACTTGATCGTCATCAACCAGACTGCTCAGGAGGCCGCCCACCACACTGGCGATCAGCCCGGTGAGGCCGTGGCATGGGACAACCTTGGCGCCACCTTGGGACGCTTGGGCCGGGTGGAGGAGGCCATTGACGCCCATGCGCACGCTCGCGACCTGTTCGAGGCTGCCGGGCACCGCGAGGGCGAGGCTGCTGCGTGGGACGGCCTTGGCATCGTCTTGCGAAAGGCGGGTCGGGTGCAGGAGGCGATCGATGCCCACAGCCGCGCTGCTGACCTGCATCGGGCTGCCGGGAGCATCCGCCGTGAGGCTATCGCGTGGGGCAACCTTGGCAGCGCCTTGCAGAAGGCGGGCCAGACAGAGGAAGCGATCGAGGCCCATACCCTGGCCCGCGAACTGTTCCGGACCATAGGAGACCGTCACCATGAGGGTGTGGCGTGGAGCAGGATCGGCGTCATCCGGCAGACTGACGGCCGAGTTGAGGAGGCGTTGGAGGCACACGACGAGGCTTTGGGGATCTTCAGGGAGCTTGAGGACTGGCATGGTGAGGGCGAGACACTTCAAAGCCTGGCCGTCGTTTTGGAGTTCGTCGATGACTTGTCCGGGGCCCGTAGTTGCTGGCTCATGGCCGCCGACGCCTTCACCCGCGCCAACGCCCCCGACGACGCCTCCCAATGCCGTGCCCGGGCCGGTGAACTCACCCCTTAACCGCCCCACCCAAAGCAAACCCCCCACCCAACCGCCGCGCCACCCCCACATACAGCAAAATCACCGGCGTCGAGTAAATAACCGAGAACGCCGCCAACTGCCCATAAACAACCGTCCCCCGATTCCCGAAGAACTCATTGATGCTCACCGCCGCCGGCATCTGATCCGGGGTGAGGAGCAGCATGAAGGGGACGAAGAAGTTCCCCCACATCATCACGAACGAGAAGACGGTCACCACCGCGACCCCCGGCCCCATCAGCGGCAGTACCACCCGCACCAGGGACTGGAATGACGACGCGCCGTCCGTCCAGGCCGCCTCCTCCAGCTCCTTCGGTACGCCGTCCATGAAGTTCTTCATCAGCCAGATGGCGAAGGGGAGTTGGGACGCGGCGAAGAAGAAGACCGTGCCTTCGATCGTGTCGATCAGATTGATCTGAACGAACAACGCGTACACCGGGACCATGATCGCGGTGATGGGGAGACTGGTCGCGAAGAGGATGGTGAGGAGGTAGGGGCGGTTGAGGCGGGAGCGGTAGCGGGAGAGGGGGTAGGCGGCGAGGGCCGCGCAGATGACCGTGAGAGCTGTGCCTCCGCCGCAGAGGATGAGGCTGTTGAGGAGCGGGGTGAAGGTGATCTCCGGGGTCAGGACCGCCTCGTAGTTGGCGAACGTGACACCGTCCGGGAGTTTCACCTGGAGGTTCGCGCTCCGGTCCAGGGAGGAGAGGACCACCCAGGCGAGTGGCAGTACGAACGCGGCGGCCAGCAGGAGCAGCACGGCATCCGCCGCCAGGCGATGGCGGGTTCGGCGGGACTGAGAGCGGGAGCCAGGGCGGGAGCGGGAGCCAGGGCCGGAGCCAGAGCGAGAGCGGGCGGAGGACGAGGGAGACACGGGGATCAGACCTCCGTCCGCAGCAGCCGCAAGTACACGACCGAGAACAGCGACCCCACCACCAGCAACAACAGCGCCACCGCCGTGCCGTAGCCGATCATGCTCTTCTGGAACGCCTCCTCGTACATGAACAGCGGCAATGTCTGGCTCTTGCCACCCGGGCCGCCCCGCGTCATCACCCAGATCAGGCCGAAGACCGACAACGTCTGCAGTGTGATGAGCATCAGGTTGGTGCCGATGGAGCGGCGGATCATGGGGAGCGTGATGTGCCACATCCGGCGCCAGCCGCCCGCGCCGTCGACCTCCGCCGCTTCCGTGATTTCCTTCGGGATTTCGTTCAGGGCCGCTGAGTACACCAGCATCGAGAATGCCGTGCCCCGCCAGACGTTCGCGAACGAGACGGCCAGTATCGGGAGGGTGTACAGCCAGTTCTGGGTGGGGAGATGGAGCCAATCCAGGATGGCGTTCAGGGTGCCTTCCCGGCGGAAGAAGGCGTAGAGCAGGAAACCGGCGACCACTTCGGGGAGTACCCATGCCGTGACGACGATTCCGCCGATCAGCGTGCGGACGGGCTTCGACGCGCGTTGCATCAGCGCTGCCAGGGCCAGGCCCAGGGTGTTCTGGCCCAGCAACGCCGAGACGACCGTGAAGACCAGCGTCAGCCAGACCGCGTTGAGGAATGCCTCGTCCGTGAAGGCCGTACGGAAGTTCTCGAAGCCTACGAAGGAATCCTCCGCCTGACCGGTGAGCTGGAGGTCGGTGAAGGCGATGTACGCGCAGTAGGCGATGGGGCCGGCGAGGAAGAGGAGCAGGAGGACGGTGGCGGGAGTGAGGGGGAGGAACCGTCGGAGACTCACCCACTCACCCCTCTGTCACCTGGTCGTCCGTGGCCGACTTCAGTTCCTCGTCGTAGTTCTTCGCGGCTTCGGCCACCGACATGTCGCCCGTCGTCACGCCTTCCATGGCCTCCTGGATGGCGGTGGAGACCTTGGGATACGCGGGGTAGGCGGGGCGGTAGTGGGTGCTCGCCACCAGGTCCGTGAAGAACTTGATTCCGGGTTGGGCTTCGGCGTAGGTGGGGTCGGCGGCGACATCCTTGCGGACGGCGATACCGGAATTGGCGATGTACCACTTCTGGGCGTTCGCTTTCGTCTGCATCGTCTTGATGAACTCGAAAGCGAGGTCGGGGTTGGCCGCCTTGTCGGGGATCGCCCAAGTCCAGCCGCCGGACATGCTCACCTTGCCGGGGGCTTGGCCGTTCTGGGTGGGCATGTAGGCGAGGCCCAACTTCTCCGACCACTCCGGCCATTCGTGGCCGCTGCCCGGGAGCCAGTCCTGGGGGAGCCAGGAGCCGTCCAGATTGATGGCGAGTTTGCCCTGGGGGAGGAGTTCGCCACGGACGCGGGTGGTGATGTTGGGGTCGAGGGCGTCGGAGACCTCGGGGCCCAGTTTTTCCTTGTAGACCGTTTCGACGAAGGTGAGGGCGTCCTTGAAGCCCTGGGTTCCGGCCTTCCATTTCTTTGACTTCTCGTCGTACAAGGGGTCGGACCCGGAGGCGGCGGCGGTCGCGCCCTCCGTTCCGTAGAGCAGCATTTCGAAGCCCTGCATGGTCGCCGCTTCGCCTGCCGGTTTGCCCGTGTAGACATTCAGGGGAATGACGTCCGGGACCTTCTGTTTGACGGTCCGGGCGGCGTCGAGAACGTCCTCCCATGTCTTCGGCTGCCAGTCGGAGGGCAGACCGGCCTTCGCGAAGATCGCCTTGTCGAACCACAGGCCACGCGTGTCCGTGCCGTCCGGAATGCCGTACGTCTTTCCGTCCTCGGCCTTCGCCGCCGTCTTGGCCGTGTCGATGAACTGGTCCCAGTCCTTCCAGTCGGCCAAGTAGTCGTCGAGGGGCTTGAGATAGCCGCTGGTGATGTCCGAATTGATGAGGAAGGTGTCCTCGTAGACCAGATCGGGGGCCGTTTTCGGAGAGCGGAGCATTTGCTGGACCTTGGTGTAGTACTCCGAATCCGGGGCCTTGATCGGGACCAGCTTCACCTTCTTGCCCGGGTTCGCCTTCTCGAACTGCTTCTTGATGTCGGCGAGATAGGTGTCCAGGATTTTGATCGAGTTGTCCGTGGACTGCTTGTACGAGACCTCGACGGTGTCCGGATCGCTGCCGGCGCCGTTGCCGCAGGCGGTGAGGGCGGTCGAGGCGGCGGCGAGGGCGATCGCCGCGGTGAGGAGCGGACGGCGGCGGGCGAGGCGGGGGCGGGAGTTGGGTGCGGTGGGGCGCACGGGCACGACCTCCTATGGCTCACGGGGCAGTGGCCGGGAATTGTCTGCCCAGTGAACGTAAGAGGAGTGGTCTAGTCAGGTCAATCCGTCTGCAGCGGCCGGGTCATCAGGAAGATTCCGCCTTGCGGGTGAGCAGATGAACGCTCTGGAACTGCCGGCGGTCGCTGGGCCGGGGTTCGGTGATCATTCGGGCCACCTCGGACAGGCCCAAGTCGCGTAGGAGGGTGGCCAGGTGGTCGGGGGACCAGCGGTAGGCCGGGGTGACCGCGTGGTCGAAGATCTGAGGTGGGTGGGACGGGTCCTCGGTTGCCCAGAAGCCGATCAGGAGGTAGCCGCCGGGGGACAGTACGCGGTGGAACTCCGCGAGGATGGTGGGGAGTTCATGCGGCGGGGTGTGGATGATGGACCAGCGTGAGAGTACGCCGTCCAGCGTGCCGTCGGCGATGTCCAGTGACTTCAGCGACTCCATCGAGCCCACGTCGAAGCGCAGGTGCGGATAGGTCTGCCGAGCCAGTTCGATCATCGTGGGCGAGGCGTCGACACCGAACGCCGACAGCCCCAGCTCGTCCAGATGAGCGGTGACATAGCCGGGGCCACAGCCCAGGTCCGCGACCCGGCCGTCCCCACCCGAGGCATGGACGACCTCGGCGAAGGCGCCCAGGATCGCGCGGTCCAGGGGGCTGTCGCGCAGCGAGTCGCGGAACAGGTCCGCGTAGGTGGGGGCGGCGGCGTCGTAGGCGTCGCGGGTGGCGCTGAGGGCATCGAGTTCGGCCATGGTCACGACAGTAGTTCGCGGAGTCACCGGAGTTCCTGGAGTCCCCGCAGTTCCGGCGTTCTCGGCGTTGGGGCGAGCTGACAGAATCATGGTGGTGCGATGAAGGGGGACGCATGACGGCGCCGGATGACGTCAACGTGGGGCAGCTCCTGCCCGACATCAATGTGGGGCAGCTCCTGCTTGCCGAGTACCAAGCCGTCAAGGACGAGCAGAAGACCCGTATCGGCTTTCGGGACAACCTCCTCTACGTCACCCTCACCATCCTCGCCGCCGTCATCGCGGCCACCGCGCAGGCCAAGCAGCCCGCCATGCTGCTCGCGCTGCCGCCCGTGTGCGTCGTGCTCGGGTGGACCTACCTCGTCAACGACCAGAAGATCTCCGCGATCGGCACGTACGTGCGGGGTGAACTCGGGCCACGGCTCGCTCAACTCGCCCGTACGGACAGGGCGTTCGAGTGGGAGGTGGCTCATCGGGCGGACGCCCGGCGCCGCTCCCGCAAGGTCATACAGTGCGGGATCGACCTGCTCGCCTTCTGCGTCGTCCCGATCGCCGGGTTGCTCGTCTACTGGGTGAGCGGGAAGACCAGTTCCGGGCTGGTCGCGCTCTCCGCCGTCGAAGCGCTCACCGTCGTGGGGTTGGGAGTCCAGGTCGTGGTCTACGCCCGGCCGCTGCGGTGACCACCGTCGACCGTCGTCCCCCGCCCGCTCACTGGCCCTTCACCCACCGGTACACCAGCTCCGGCCGCCCCACTTGCCCGTACTGCGGTTCCCGGCGGGCCCGGCCCGCGTCCACCAGGTGCTCCAGATAGCGTCTCGCCGTGATGCGGGAGATGCCCACCGCCTCCGCGATACCGGCCGCCGTCAGGCCCTCCGCCGCGTCGCGGATCGCCACCGTCACGCGTTCCAGCGTCGGGGCGCTCAAACCCTTCGGCAGCGCCGCCGGGCCCGGCGCCCGCAGTGTCGCCAGCGCCCGGTCCACCTCGTCCTGGCCGCTCGCCTCACCCGCCGCCGCGTGGAACTCGGCGTAGCGCACCAGACGGTCACGGAGGGTTGCGAACGTGAAGGGCTTCAGGACGTACTGGACGACCCCGAGCGACACGCCCTCCCGGACCACCGTCAGGTCCCGCGCCGACGTCACCGCTATGACGTCCGCGTGATAGCCGGCCGCCCGCAGGGAACGGGCCAGCTGCAGACCGTGGACGTCCGGGAGGTGGAGGTCCAGCAGAAGGAGGTCCACGGGCGTGCGGTCCAGGGCGCGGCGGGCCTCCGCGCCCGTGTGCGCCTTGCCCACCGCCGTGAAACCGGGGACCCGGCCCACGTACATCATGTGCGCGTCCGCCGCCACCGGGTCGTCCTCCACGACCAGGACTCTGATGGGCTCCGACTTGGTCATGAGCGGTCGCCTCCAGGCGCGGCGGATCGAACGGATCGGGCGGAGTGGGTGGGGTGCGTGGATCGAACGGGGGGCTCGGCGGCGGGCGGAGTGGGGGAGGCCGTACGCAACGGCAGACGGACCTCGAACTCCGCCCCGCCCTCCTCCGCCTCCGACACCGTCAGCGAACCCTCATGGCGGCGCACGACCTGTCGTACGAGAGCCAGGCCCAGGCCCCGGCCGCCGGGGCCCGCCGGCTTCGTCGAGAAGCCGCGTTCGAAGACCATCTCGCTGTGGGCGGGGTCCACGCCCGCACCCGTGTCGGAGACACACAGGACCAGTACGGAGTCCGAGGCGGAGTTCGCGACGGAGTTCGCGACGGAGTCCGAGTCGTAGTCGTTCTCGTCCGTATACGCCGTCACCGTCACCCGTGCGCCCACCGTCCCCTGTGCCGCGTCCACCGCGTTGTCGATCAGGTTGCCGAGGACCGTGACCAGGTCCCTCGCCGGGAGGGACTCCGGGAGGAGACCGTCGTCGATACGGCTGTCCTCCGAGACGACCAGCTCCACGCCCCGCTCGTTCGCCTGGGCGGTCTTGCCCAGCAGCAGCGCCGCGAGCACCGGCTCGGTGACCGCCGCCACCACCTGGTCCGTCAGGGCCTGCGCCAGCTCCAGCTCCGCCGTCGCGAAGTCGACCGCCTCGTCGGCGCGGCCCAACTCGATCAGGGAGACCACCGTGTGGAGACGGTTCGCCGCCTCATGGGCCTGGGAGCGCAGGGCCTGGGTGAAGCCGCGCTCGGAGTTCAGCTCGCCCATCAGGGACTGCAGCTCGGTCACATCACGCAAGGTCACCACCGTGCCTCGGCGGTGGCCGCCCGACACCGGGGAGGTGTTCACCACCAGCACCCGGTCCGCCGTCAGCAGGACCTCGTCCACCCGGGGCTCGGACGAGAGCAGTACGCCCGTCAGGGGCGCCGGCAGGCCCAGGTCGGCCACCGACCGGCCCACCACCGACCGACTGACCGTCGACCGGCCCTCCGCCCCCTCGCCGTCCGCCCCCTCGCTGTCCGCCACACCCAGCAGCTCCCGCGCCCCGTCGTTCATCAACGCCACCCGGAACTGGCCGTCCAGCATCAGCAGGCCCTCGCGTACGGCGTGGAGGGCGGCCTGATGATAGTCGTGCATATTGCTCAGCTCGGCGGCGTTCATGTTGTGGGTGTGGCGGCGCAGACGGGCGTTCACGATGTACGTGCCGATGCCGCCGAGGGCCAGGGCACCGGCCGCCACGCCGACGAGGGCCGTCAGCTGGTCCTGGACGCGGGCGCTGATCGCCTGGACCTTGATACCGGCGCTGACCAGGCCGATGACCTCGCCGTTCTCCATGACCGGGGTCACCGCGCGGACGGACGGGCCGAGGGTGCCGGTGTAGGTCTCGGTGAAGGACTCGCCGTTCTGGGCCTTCTCGATATGGCCGACGAACTTCTGCCCTATCCGTTCCTTCACCGGGTGCGTCCAGCGGATGCCGTCCGGCGTCATGATCGTCACGAAGTCGACGCCCGCGTGCTCCTGCACCTCGGTGGCGTACGGCTGAAGGTCCTCGGTCGGCTCCGGGGTGTGGATGGCCTCCCGTACGGACGGGGCGTCGGCGACCGAAACCGCCACCGCCATGGCCTGGCGGCCCGCCGCCTCCTCCGCCTGGGTGCGGTCGCTGACGTAGGTGAACAGCGCATATCCGGCCAGCACGGCGGCGATCAGCACCGCCTGCACGGCGAAGAGCTGGCCGGCCAGGCTGCGGGGACGGATCAGGGACGGGACGCGCATGGCAACAGTCTGCATCGACGCGTCGGCGTGAACTAAATGAACGGAAGGGTGACCGCCCTCACAGGGCGGTGGATAGTCACATCGTCGAGATGGCCAACACATGGACATAAATCGACAGGGAGTCACCCCTCCCACCCCGGGATTCCGATCCCGAGCCGCCGGGAGATCCGTCTCCCACTGACCGGAAGACATACCGCACCTTCCAGCCACAGGGAGCCTCTCCGGGTTCCCGATCCCAGGGAGCCTCCCCCGGTTCCCGATCGAGGGAGCCCCCGAGTTCCCGTCCGTCCGGGAGTCGTCAGGCTCCCGTCCCGGGAGTCCGTCTCCCGAACATCCCACTTTCCCCGGTCGTGAGCCGCACGCCGGACGAACGAGCCGACGACGTCGTCGACGAGGAGGGCAGCCGTGGCCAGCACCACCCATACGGCACCTACCGCACCCGCCAAGCGGGACCGCACCCACTACCTGTACATCGCCGTGATCGTGGCCGTGGCCCTCGGCATCGCCGTCGGTCTCATCGCCCCGGACTTCGCCGTCGAGCTGAAGCCCATCGGCACCGGCTTCGTGAACCTGATCAAGATGATGATCTCCCCGATCATCTTCTGCACGATCGTGCTGGGCATCGGCTCCGTACGGAAGGCGGCCAAGGTCGGCGCCGTCGGCGGTATCGCCCTGGTCTACTTCCTGATCATGTCGCTGGTCGCCCTCGCGATCGGTCTCGTCGTCGGCAACATCGTCGAGCCCGGCACCGGTCTCGCCGTCACCGACGCGATCAAGGAGACCGGTCAGGCACAGGTCTCGGCGGAGGCCAAGGACACCACCGAGTTCCTGCTCGGCATCATCCCGACCACGATCGTCTCCGCGTTCACCGGCGGCGAGGTCCTCCAGACGCTGCTCGTCGCCCTCCTCGCCGGCTTCGCGCTCCAGGCCATGGGCAACGCCGGTCAGCCGATCATCCGCGGCATCGAGCACATCCAGCGCCTCGTCTTCCGCATCCTCGCCATGGTCATGTGGGCCGCGCCGATCGGTGCCTTCGGTGCCATCGCCGCCGTCACCGGGTCCGCCGGTCTCGACGCCCTGAAGAGCCTCGCCGTGCTGATGCTCGGCTTCTACATCACCTGTGTGCTCTTCGTCTTCATCGTCCTCGGCGCCCTGCTGAAGATCGTCTCCGGGCTCAACATCTTCACGCTCTTCAAGTACCTCGGCCGCGAGTTCCTGCTGATCCTGTCCACCTCCTCCTCCGAGTCCGCGCTGCCGCGGCTCATCGCGAAGATGGAGCACCTGGGTGTCAGCAAGCCCGTCGTCGGCATCACCGTTCCGACCGGGTACTCCTTCAACCTCGACGGCACCATGATCTACATGACCATGGCGTCCCTCTTCATCGCCGACGCCATGGGTACGCCGATGTCGATCGGTGAGCAGGTCTCGCTGCTGCTGTTCCTGCTGATCGCGTCGAAGGGTGCCGCCGGTGTGACCGGGGCCGGGCTCGCCACCCTCGCGGGTGGTCTCCAGTCCCACAAGCCGGCCCTTGTGGACGGTGTCGGGCTCATCGTCGGTATCGACCGGTTCATGAGCGAGGCTCGCGCGCTGACGAACTTCGCCGGTAACGCCGTCGCGACGGTTCTCATCGGTACGTGGACCAAGGAGATCGATCGGGGGCGGGTGGACCAGGTGCTCGCCGGGCAGCTGCCGTTCGATGAGGCGACGTTGCTGGATGAGCATGGGGTTGCGCCGGAGGCCGAGGTCGGCTCCGCCGCGGGTGAAGAGAAGGCCCTAGCCAAGGCGTAGGCCTTCCGCAGGGGGCGCCGTGTACCAAGCGCCGTAGGGATCGCTTCGTTGTAGGCCGCAGGTTCGTCGTGGCCGGTCGCGCCGTTCCCCGCGCCCCTTTTGGGCCTGCGGCCCATCGGGGCACGCACCCTGAGGTCCCCCGGACCAGCTCAACAACTGAACAGCAACTCCCCAAACCCCGAGCGGCCAGGTCCTCCCCCTATTGACCTGGTCGCTCGGTCGTTTTCGTTGGGTCCCTTCAGGGGTTTGCCTTGACCCCGACGTCAAGGAATAGCGTCGGGCGTATGCGCATCGGCGAGCTGGCGGCGAGGGCCGGGACCACGACACGGACGCTCAGGTATTACGAGACGCGGGGGCTTCTGCCCGCGCGGCGTGCCCGGAACGGGTATCGGACGTACGACGAGCACGACCTCAAGCTGCTGCGGCAGATCCGTACGCTGCAGGACTTCGGGTTCGACCTGGAGGAGACGCGCCCCTTCGTGGAGTGCCTCAGGGCGGGTCACCCGGAGGGCGACTCGTGCCCGGCGTCGCTCGCGGTGTACCGCCGCAAGCTCACCGAACTCGACGAGCTGATCGGCGAGTTGGCGGCCGTACGGGCGCGGGTCGGTGAGCAGTTGGCGCGGGCGGAGGCGGCACGGGAGCGGCTGGCCGCCGAGGCGGCGGTTCCGGGCGGTCCGGAACCGGAGTGTGAGTGGGGAGGGGACATCAGGTGATCAGGGCAGCGGGAGTGGCCGAGGTGACAGACGCCGATTTCCAGACCGAGGTGATCGGCGCGGAGGTGCCGGTGCTGGTGGAATTCACCGCCGACTGGTGCCCGCCGTGCCGGCAGATGGGGCCGGTGCTCAGCGCGCTGGCCGCCGAGGAGGGCGAGCGGCTCAAGGTCGTACAGCTGGACGTGGACACCAACCCCACGACGACCCATGCGTACAAGGTGCTGTCGATGCCGACGTTCATGGTGTTCAAGGGCGGTGAGCCGGTGCGGGCGATGGTCGGCGCCCGGCCGAAGCGGAAGCTGCTGGAGGAGCTGGCCGACGTGCTGTGAACCCCTCATGAGCGGCTTCACGAAAGAATCCCCCGAGCAATTGCGCTCGGGGGATTCTTTTGCGTATATTTATTGGTTCGCGACTTCAACCCACTTGAATCGCAAAGAAGTTCAGTGAACGCAGTATATCCGGGCGGGAGTAGAATTGTCAAACACCGGCTTTTCGACCGACGAACACGATGAATTGCCGAGGGAGCAGGAATTCATCGACGGGCTCTACGCACGCGTCGACGCCCTGCGCGGCGAGACCGAGACCTCGGTCGATGACGCGCTGGCGCAGGGCAACACCCCCATGCAGGCACGCCTCGAACGGGACATCCTGGTCGCCGAGCGCTCGGGACTGCTGGCCGCGCTGAACGCCGTCGACGGCTCGCTGTGCTTCGGACGGCTCGATCTCGCGGACGGGGGGACCCTCCACATCGGCCGGATCGGGCTGCGTGAGGACGACGCCGACCGCACCCCGATCCTCATCGACTGGCGGGCCGATGTCGCCCGGCCCTTCTACCTCGCCACCGGGCACACCCCGATGGGGCTGCGCCGCCGCCGTCACATCACCACCGAGGGCCGCAAGGTCACCGCCCTGCACGACGAGATCCTCGACCTCGGCGACGAGACCCGCACCGGCTACGAGGACCCCACCGGCGACGCCGTCCTCCTCGCCGCCCTCAACTCCGCCCGCACGGGCCGCATGGGCGACATCGTGCAGACCATCCAGGCCGAGCAGGACCGGATCATCCGCGCCCCGCACCAGGGCGTGATGGTCGTCGAGGGCGGGCCGGGCACAGGAAAGACGGCCGTCGCGCTGCACCGGGCCGCGTTCCTGCTCTACGAGCAGCGGGAGCTGCTGGCCAAGCGTGCCGTCCTCGTCGTCGGGCCCAACCCGGCCTTCCTCGGCTATATCGGCGAGGTCCTGCCCTCCCTGGGCGAGACGGGCGTGCTGCTGTCGACGGTCGGGGAACTGTTCCCGGGCGTACGGGCCACCGCCGCCGACAGCCCGGAGGCCGCCCGAGTGAAGGGGCAGGCCGGCATGGCCGAGGTACTGGCCGCCGTCGTACGGGACCGGCAGTCGCTGCCCGACCCGGTGATCGCCATCGAGCACGACCGGGAGATCCTGATGCTCGACGACGACCTCGTACGGGTCGCCCGCGAGCGCACCCGTGAGGCGCGGCTCCCGCACAACGCGGCCCGCGAGCACTTCGAGGGCTACATCCTCAACACCCTCACCGACATGGTCGCCGAACGCATCGGCACCGACCCCTACGACGGCTCCAACCTCCTCGACGCCAGCGACATCACCCAGATCCGCGACGAGCTGGCCGAGAACCCCGAGGTCTGGTCCGCCATCGACCAGCTGTGGCCCCGGATCACCCCGCGCCGACTGATCGCCGACTTTCTCGCCGAGCCTGAGCGGTTCCTGCCCCCGGAGGACGCCGACGCCGTACGCCGTCCCGTCACGCGCGCGTGGACGGTCGCCGACGTGCCGCTGCTGGACGAGGCGGCGGAGCTGCTGGGCGTGGACGACCGGATGGCGCGGGCGCGGGCCGAACGGGAGCGGGAGACCCAGGTCGCCTACGCGCAGGGCGTGCTGGAGGTGTCGTACGCGTCCCGGACGTACGAGTTCGAGGACAGGGAGGGCAGCGACCCGGACGGGGACGGTTCGGAGGTGCTGTCCGCGCACGACATCATCGACGCCGAGCGGTTCGCGGAGCGGCACGAGGAGGGGGACCACCGCAGCGCGGCCGAGCGGGCGGCGGCCGACCGGACCTGGGCGTTCGGGCACATCATCGTCGACGAGGCGCAGGAGTTGTCGCCGATGGCGTGGCGGCTGCTGATGCGGCGCTCGCCGACCCGCTCGATGACCCTCGTCGGCGACCCGGCCCAGACCGCGGAGGCGGCCGGTGTCGGCTCCTGGGCGGACATCCTCGCCCCGTACGTCGAGGACCGCTGGCAGCACACCCGCCTCGGCGTCAACTACCGCACTCCCGCCGAGATCATGGAGGTCGCCGCCGCCGTCGTACGCGCCGAACGGCCGGACTTCGAGCCGCCGAGTTCCGTGCGGTCGACGGGCGTACGGCCCTGGGCGCGGTGTGCGGGCGTACGGGAGCTGCCGGGGGCCGTGGCCGAGGCGGTCGCCGAGCTGGCCCCGGCCGAGGGGCGGCTCGCCGTGATCGCGCCGCGCGAACTGCACCGGGCGCTCGCCACCCGGCTCGACGGGGTGACGGCCGGCGCGGAACCCGACCTGACCAGGGGCGTCGTCCTCCTCGACCCCCGTCAGGCCAAAGGGCTGGAGTTCGACTCGGTGCTGGTGGTGGAGCCGGGTCGCTTCGGGATCAGCGATCTGTATGTGGCGCTCACGAGGGCCACACAGGCGTTGGGCGTGGTGCACGCCGAGGAACTGCCGAAGGCATTGGCGGAGGGGCTGGCGGAGGGGGTCGCGTAGGGGCTTGGGAGGGGCTTGCGGGAAGGCTGCGGGCGCGGCTTGCTGACGGGCTTCGGAGCGTGAGGCGCGGGATGGGACCCGGCGCACGCGCCCTCGTCGCGCGCCGCCTCCCATCCGTCCCCGTCACCACAGGTGCATCAGGGATCACCAAGCCGTAACAGTTCTCGTCACCGTCACTGCCAGTGCATGTCCGATGCGGTATGCGTGTCGGTCATGGAAACTCATCCGTTCGCGGCCGCTCCGCCCGGCAGCCCGACGCTCGACCAGCTGCCCGTGGAGCCGTTGCTGACCTCGGAGTTCGACACGGACCCGGGCAGCGTCTACGAGCGACTGCGGAGTACGTACGGCCCCGTGGCGCCGGTGGGGCTGATGGGCGTGCCGGTGTGGCTGGTTCTCGACTACCGCGAGGTGCTGGAGGTCCTGCGCAACGACACTCTGTGGCGGCGGGACGTACGGCACTGGCGGGCCCGCGCGGAGGGGCGGCTGCCCAGGGACTGGCCGCTGCTCGCCGGGTACGAGGTGCGGCAGACCATGTTCTTCGACGACGACGAGCACCGCGCCGCCAGGGGGACCTACCACTCGGCGATGCGGCCCTTCCAGGACGGGCACAGCCCCGAGGGCTGGGAACTGCGGGCCGCCGTCGCCAAGTACGCCGACGAACTGATCGGGATGCTCGCCGCCGAGTCCGGCACGAGTGGCTTCGCCGATCTCGCCGCGCAGTACACCCGGCCGCTGCTGCTCATGGTCACGACCAAGCTCTTCGGCTACCCGGTCGACATGGGCGACGAGATGGTGATGGACATGTGGCGGATGCTGGACGGCGGCCCCGACGCCGGGCCGGCCACCGGGCGGGCGCTCGGCGCGATGATCCGGCTGGCCGCGCACCGGCGATCACGGCCCGGGGAGGACCTCACCTCGTACATGCTGCTGTCCAACCCCTCCCTGAGTGATGAGCAGTTGGGGCGTGAGCTGTTCATGAACGCCGTCTACCTCAACGACGTCACCGGGAACATGGTCTGCAACACCCTGCTGGAGGTGTTGCGCGGCAACGCGAACGTACGGCGCAGTCTGTCCGCCGGGCAGATCGGCGAGACCGTCAACCGGGCGGCGCTCGCCAATCCGCCGGTCGCCAACCTCTGCTTCCGGTTCGCGGCGCGGGATGTGCGGTTGGGCAACTTCTGGATTCGCGCCGGGGACATCGTCTCGCCGTCCGTGGCCGCCGCCCATCGTGATCTGATCGCCGCGCAGTCGTCCCACCTCGTCGACTCCACGATCAGTACCCGGGCGCATCTCGCGTGGGGGGCCGGGGCGCACCAGTGCCCCAGCGCCGCGCGCGAGCTGGCCGGGACGATCGTCACCACCGCCGTGGGGCGGGTCTTCGACCACTTCGCCCGGGCGGAACTGACGCTGCCGCCGGATCAGTTGCCGTGGCGGTCGGGGCCGGTGGTGCGGGGGCTGCGCCTGCTGCCGGTTCGGTACGAGCTGAGCCCCAACAGCTCGGCGGTACGGGTGCCGGCCGTTCGGCGGGGGAACGAAGAGCTGATCTCGGCCGCGCCGATGGAGACTGTCGCCTCCGGTGGGAGACAGCCGAGTGGGTTGTTGGGGGCCCTGCGGAGGCTGATGTTCGGGGGCAGGAAGGGGGAATGACGGCTACGGGGCGGGATGTCGGTCGGCGTCTCACCAGGGCACCGAAGCCGGCCGCGTCGAAGAAGCCGCCCGTCGGGCCCTTTGGCCCCGGCCAGTCGCGAAGGTACCCATGACCGCGACGGGATTCGCCGGCTGAAGACCGCCGCGTTCGCCCACCTCGACCTCGACTGCCCCGACGCCCGCCAGGCCCTCCAAGTCGTGCGCTGGAGTCGACCGTGGCCCGGGCGGGCTGATCGTCGGGAGATCACTTCACGCACAGACCCTGCTCCGGGAGCGGGGCCGGGCTTGCCTCCGGCCGTGCCCGGTCACGGTGACGGTGACGGTGACGGAGCATGGTCAGGCCCAGCAGGGAGAGGGCGGCCGTGACCGTGAGGGTGAGGAGCAGCTGGGAGGTGTGGGTTCCGGCGCTGTCCGCCGCGCGGGCCACCGGGTTCGGCAGGCCTAGGCGGTCCAGCAACCAGCCCAGGGCGGCGAGGGCCGTCAGCGTCGCGCAGACGCGGCGCACGGCGGAGTGATGCGGCAGTCGGGTCAGCAGGAGCAGGCTCGGCAGAGCGAGGAGGACCAGCAGGAGCTGCATCGCCTCGATGCCGAGGTTGAAGCCGGCCAGGCTGAGGGCCAGTTGGGCCGTGGAGAGCCGCATGTCCGCCAGCACGAAAGAGAACGCCATTCCGTGCCCCAGACCGAAGAAACCCGCTACGACCGCCTCGTGGCCGGGGAAAAGCGGACGAACGGCATGGACCGCGCCGACCAGAATACTGAAGGCGATGAACGCCTCCACCGGTTGGGCCGGAATATCGAGTTTTCCGAAAGCGCTCAGAGCGAGCGCCAGAGAATGCCCGGCCGTGAACGCGAGCGTCGTGCGGGCGATACGGCCCATGGCGGTCTTCGCGCCCACCGCTGTGCGCCAGCGGTGTCCGGCCGCCAGCAGAGGCGCCGGCAGCAGAAGGATCAGCAGGAACAGGAGGTGGTCGGTGCCTTCGAGGATGTGGTCGGCGCCGAGCCGGAACATCGCGTACGTGCCGTTCCAGGCGCTCCCCGTCTCCAGGTCGATGGTGAGGGGCGTGACCTCCATGGTGCGGGTGTCGACGCGGATGAGACCCACCTGGGTGGCGGACTCCTGGTCCTCTTCGGCGACTTGGCCGGCCGCCCAGTCCTGGCCGATCGACACCAGTGCGGTGTGCGTGACGACTTGGTGCACCACGGCGTCGTAGCCGAGGATGAAGTGGCGGGTGTCCCCGCCCGAGGGCGCGGTGAGTGTGGCCTGAACGGTCAGTTCGCGGTAGGGGCCGGTGGAGGTCTGCTCCGCCTGGGTCAGCGTGATGTCACCGAACGTGACGGTCCAGGCCTTGCCCTGGACGGTGGTGGGGCGCAGGTGGGCGGCCAGGTAGCGGCGGATCGCCCCGGATCGCCCGCCCGCGTCGGTCGCGTCGGTCAGGTCGATGCCGCTCGCCGTGGCGAAGTCCTGGACGGGCAGTTCGAGTTCGGCGGTCACCGAGGTCTCGTGCACGTCGAGCAGGAGCACCGAGTGGGGCATGGGATGCGCGACGGCCGGCGGCGCTGCCAGGAGCAGCGCCGCCGTCACCGCCAGCGCGATCCCGGCGAGCCCGCGCAGTGCGGACGACAGTGGGATCGGCAGGCGACTCATCAGAACGAGAACTCTCCCCCGTAGTCGCGGGTGTGGTCACGGTAGACCGTGTGGTAGTGGATCTGGTTCTGGTAGATCACGCCGTCCTGGCAGACGAACTCGATCCAGACGCCCGGTCCGTCGATACGGACGTAGTCGCCCTGGGTGTCCAGGTCGGTGGTACCGGAGTACGAGATGTAGGTCTCGTCCAGCTCGGACTCGTAGTCGCTCAGCAGGGAGGCGGCGGTGTCGTCGTCCGCCACCTCGACCCACGGCTTGATGGCGTCGAGCACCAGTTCCTTCTGGTCATCGGTGAGTTCGCTGACCGCGAGGCCCTCCTTGGTCGCCGGGAACTGGCCGTCCTCGTCCGGGCCGAGCAGCACGTCGCTGAACGAATCGGAGAGCTTCGCCTCCG
The DNA here is from genome assembly GCF_053592555.1 of Streptomyces sp. NPDC002643. Lineage (NCBI taxonomy): Bacteria > Bacillati > Actinomycetota > Actinomycetes > Kitasatosporales > Streptomycetaceae > Streptomyces > Streptomyces sp. NPDC002643. The sequence goes on along the minus strand of NZ_JBSFVY010000015.1, from coordinate 25,243 downwards.
TCAGTTCGTCGTCGGTCAGGCCGTCGACCATGGCCTTGATCCCGTCGTACATCCCGGCCAGGGGGGCATAAGAGGTGCCGTCGTCGCCGGTCCAGGTGGTCGGCTCGACACCGACGAAGTACGGGGTGCTTCCCTCGACCTCGCCGTCCTTGTACGAGAGGTTCACCGCGAGGTGGTGGCCGCCGAAGTGCAACTGCCAGCTGCCGTCCGTGCTCGGGGTGCCGAGGAACGCCAGGTAGTAGTTGTCGCTGCTGTAGCCACTGGCGGTCTCGCCGAGGTAGTCGTCGGCCGCCAGGATCTGCGAGATCTGGTCGTACCCGGTGTCGGTACCGGTGCCCGTCGCGGCCTCCAGCACCGCCTTGGCGGCGGTGAGCTGGGTGTCGCTGAGCGTGCCGAGCTCGATGCCGACCCGGCACGTCGATCCACACGGCAGGTTCGACCACGCGGTGGCGTTCTCCTCCGTGAGGTCGAGGAGCACCTCGGCCTGCTGGTCCTCGTCCAGGGTGGCCACGAACGCGCTGGCGGCGTCCACGAGGTCCGAGGCGGAGGAGGAGGCGGCGGTCGAGGCGGTCGGCTCGGCCGAGGCGGCGGCGGAGGTGCCGCTGTCCTGGACGGGGGCGGCGTTCGCGCTGGCGTAGAGCACGCCGCCCAGGAGGGCCGTGGCGGCGGCGATGGCGGCGGCCGTCTTCCTGCCACGCCGCGACGACCTGCGGTGAGCGTTTTTGGCTTGCAACTCAGATTCCTTTCATCGCCTTTCTGGGGACGGGGGAATCTGATCGCCGGGCACTGTGATGGGCACCTAAGAGGACTTTGAGTTCCTCATGATTTTCTGTCAACTCGCGTGAGAACAGGATGGATTCACGATCCGATCAGGGGCTTCGGAAGGAGAAAGCGCAGCTGAGCGGATTCCGGTTTTAAGATTCAACATTTCAGGTTCGGCTTTTCGTGTGACGGCCGCTTAAATCCCCTTCTTTGGAGTGACATCGGACAGGGCGAGGAAGGCGTTCGAGGGTCTTTGCGTGAAGTGATCTTGTCTGGTTTCAACGTCGAGTCCTGCTGGAGTACTAGGCCGGGCGGAGCCAGAGTGTGGACAGTGGGGGGAGGGTGAGGGTGATGCTCGTCGGGCGGCCGTGCCAGGGGCGGGGGTCGGGCTTCAGGGGGGCGGGGTTGGTGGCGTCGGTGCCGCCGTACGACGCCGCGTCGGTGTTGAGGAGTTCGTGCCAGGCCGGGATCTCGTCGGGGACGCCCAGGCGGAAGTTGTGGCGGACCACCGGGGAGAAGTGGGAGACGGCGAGGAGAGGCGTGCCGGTGGCGTCGTAGCGGAGGAAGGCCAGGACGTTGTCCTCGGCCGAGTCGCCGGTGATCCAGGAGAAGCCCGAGGGGTGGGTGTCGCGCTGCCAGAGGGCGGGGGTGGTGACGTAGGTCCGGTTCAGGTCGCGGACGAGGTCGCGTACGCCCCTGTGGTCGGCCTCCGCGCCGTACGCCGGGTCCAGCAGCCACCAGTCCGGGCCGTGTGCCTCGCTCCACTCCGCGCCCTGGGCGAACTCCTGCCCCATGAAGAGGAGTTGCTTGCCGGGGTGGGCCCACATGAAGCCCAGGTAGGCGCGGTGGTTGGCACGCTGCTGCCACCAGTCGCCCGGCATCTTCGACACCAGCGAGGACTTGCCGTGGACGACCTCGTCGTGGGAGATCGGCAGGACGTAGTTCTCGCTGTACGCGTACACCATCGAGAACGTCATCTCGTTGTGGTGGTACTTGCGGTGCACCGGCTCGTGCGCCATGTAGCCCAGTGAGTCGTGCATCCAGCCCATGTTCCACTTCAGCCCGAAGCCGAGACCGCCGAAGCCGCCGGGGCCGGTGTGATGGGTGGCGCGGGTGACGCCGTCCCAGGCCGTGGACTCCTCGGCGATCGTCACGACGCCCGGCACCTTGCGGTACACCGTCGCGTTCATCTCCTGGAGGAAGGCGACGGCGTCCAGGTTCTCCCGGCCGCCGTGCTCGTTCGGCGACCACTGCCCCGGCTCGCGCGAGTAGTCGAGATACAGCATCGACGCGACGGCATCCACCCGCAGACCGTCGATGTGGTACTCCTCGCACCAGTAAAGGGCGTTCGCCACAAGGAAGTTGCGCACCTCGCGCCGACCGTAGTCGAACTCCAGCGTTCCCCAGTCGGGGTGCGCGGCCCGCGCCGGGTCCTGGTGCTCGTACAGCGGCCGCCCGTCGAACTCCGCCAACGCCCAGTCGTCGCGCGGGAAGTGCGCCGGAACCCAGTCCATGAGGACGCCGATCCCGGCGCGGTGCAGGGAGTCGACCAGGTACTTGAAGTCGTCCGGGGTGCCCAGGCGCGCGGTGGGGGCGTAGAAGCCGGTGACCTGGTAGCCCCAGGAGCCGCCGAAGGGGTGCTCGGCGATGGGCAGCAGTTCGACGTGGGTGAAGCCGAGGTCGGAGACATAGGAGGGGAGCTGCTCAGCGAGCTGACGGTATGTCAATCCCGGCCGCCAGGAGGCGAGATGGACCTCGTAGACGGAGAAGGGCGCCTCGTGGACCGGCGTCTCGGCCCGCTTCGACAGCCACTCCTCGTCGCCCCACTCGTAGTGCGAGGCGTGGACGATCGACGACGTCTCGGGCGGGACCTGCGTACGGCGGGCCAACGGGTCCGCGCGCAGGGTCCTGGAGCCGTCCGGGCGGGTGATCTCGAACTTGTACAGCTCGCCCTCGCCGATCGACGGCACGAACAGCTCCCAGACACCGGACGAGCCGAGGGCGCGCAGCGGATATCCGGTGCCGTCCCAGAAGTTGAACGTCCCCGCCAGGCGTACGCCCCGCGCGTTCGGCGCCCACACCGTGAAACGGGTGCCGGTGACGCCCTGGTGGGTCATCGGCCGCGCCCCGAGCGCCTGCCACAACTCCTCGTGGCGACCCTCATTGATGAGGTGCAGGTCCAGTTCCCCGAGAGCGGGCAGGAAGCGGTACGCGTCCTCCGTGTCCTGCTCGCTGCCCTCGTACGAGATCAGGAGGCGGTACGAGGCCGGAACCTCCCGCAGCGGCAACAGCGCCGAGAAGAAGCCCTCCCCGTCGTCGTGCAGCTCGGCCCGCAACGATCCGACGACCACACTCACCCCGAGCGCGTACGGCCGGAAGGCGCGGAACACGACACCACCGGGGGCCGGGTGGGCCCCGAGGACCGAGTGCGGTGAGTGATGGCTCCCGTCCAGCAGCCGCTGCCGGTCGTGACCGTCCATGGCGGGGGTGTAGGCGGGGCGGGTGAGGATCGGGGCGGAGGTGGGGGGTGGGGTGGCCGCGCCGGTGGGTTCGCCGGCCGGGGAGGGGATGCTGATCGGCTCGGCGGTGGGGGTGGGGGTGGGCGTGCTGTCCGGCTCGGTGGCCGGGGCGGGGATGGCGGTGGGGCCGGTGTCCGAGGGGCCGGCGGGCGAGGGGCCGGGGATGGTGGGGGCGGTGGCCGTGGGCTCGCTGGGCGAAGAGCCGGTGACGGCGGCCCTTCCGGAGGCCGCCGAACCAGCCGAAACCAGCGCCGCCCGCTCGGCCTTCTCGGGCACCTCGACCGCCGGTGCCGGCACCTCGGCCGTCGCCGGCACCGCTGCGGTTGTTGCGGCGAGCGGTTCGCCGGCCGGTGTCGGCGCCTCGGCTGCCGCTGCCTGTGGTTCGACGGCCGGTGCCCGCCCCTCGGCTGCCGCTGCCCGTGGCACGACAGCCTCTGCCTGCGGCACGGCTGCTGCGGGCCGCGCATCGGTCGCTGCGGCCTGCGGTTCGACGGCCTCTACCGGAGCCTCGGTTGCCGCTGCCAGTGGCCCCACCGCCTCGGTCTGCGGCTTCGCCGCCCCTCCCCGCGACCCAACCGCCTTCTTCGCGACGGTCTTCTTGACCGCCGCAACCTTGGCCGTGGTCTTCTTGGCAGCGGCTTTCTTGGCCGGAGCCTTCTTGGCCGTCGCCTTCTTCGCGGCGCTCTTCTTGGCGGCCGTCTTCTTGGCTGTGGCCCTCCCCGCGGTAGCCGTCCTCTTGGCCGCAGCTGTCCCCTCAGCGGCGGTCTCCCTGGCTACAGCCGTCCCCCCGGCGGCCGTCTTCTTAGCCGTAGCCCTCTTCCCGGCGGCGGTCTTCTTCGCCGCGTTCCTTCCCTCGGCGGCCGTGCTCCCCGCCGCAGCCGTCCCCTTGGTGGCCGTCTCCTTGGTGGCTGTCCTCTTGGCCGTGGCCCTCCCTGCGGCGGCCGTTTTCTTGGCCGCAGCCGTCCCCTCGGTGGCGGGCTGCCCGGCTACAACCGTCCCCCCAATGGCCGTCCCCTCGGCCCCCGTTCCCTCGGCCGTCGTCGCCCGCGCCGACTCCGTCCCCTCAGCGACCTTCGCCGCCGTCTTCTTCGCGGGGCTCTTCTTGGCTGCCGCCGTCCTGGCTGCCGCCTTCTTGGCCGGGGGCTTGCCCGCCGTCGCCTTCTTCGCCGTCGCCCTCTTCGCCGTTGTCCCCTCTGTCGTGGTCTTCTTCCCGGTGGGCCTCGCCGGGGCCTTGTCGGCCGTCGTCGTCTTCTTTGCCGCCGTTTTCTTTGTCGCGGCCTTCTTCCCGGAGGGGCTCGCCGGGGTCGGCAGTTCGGTGGTGGCGGCTTCGGGGTGCGGGGTGCTGTCGTCGGACGACGGGCGGGGAGTCACAGGTACGGCCTCCTCGGCGGAGCTGATACGGGGCGGATACGGGGTCAGGGAGCGGGTTCGGTGTTGGTGGCGAGGCGGTGGACCGCGGCCAGGGGGACGGGCAGCCAGTCGGGGCGGTGGCGGGCCTCGTAGACGACCTCGTACACCGCCTTGTCGGTTTCGTAGGCGCGCAGCAGGACGGGATCGGTACGCGGGTCCTCCCCGGCGGCCTCCGCGTAGCCGGAGCAGTACGCGGCCCGGCACACGGACGACCAGTCGTCGGCCGGGGGGCGTACGGAGTGCGCCGCGTAGTCGAAGGAGCGGAGCATCCCGGCGATGTCGCGGGCGACCGGCGAGGGCATGCGCCGCTCGGCCAGCGGCTTCGACGGCTCGCCCTCGAAATCTATGAGCGACCACCGGCCGTCGGCCGGCGACCTCAGACACTGCCCCAGATGCAGATCCCCATGGATGCGCTGAGCCGTCCAGGTGCGCCCCTCGGCGGCCAGATCCGCGAGCGCCGTGAACGCCGTGCGCAGCGCGGGCGCGTACGGGCGGAGCGCCGGTACGGCCTGGGCGGCGGCCTCCAGGCGCTCGGTCATGCCGCCGACCAGGAACTCCAGTTGGGCCCGGCCGAGCGTGACCGTCGGCAGGGCCTGGGCGAGCGCCAGGTGCACCTCGGCCGTGGCCCGGCCCAGCGCCCGTGCCTCCGCCGAGAAGTCCTCACCCTTGGCCAGCACGCTCAGCGCCAGCTCCCAGCCGTCCGCCGCGCCCTGCAGATACGGCTGGAGCACGCCGAGGACATGGCTGTCGGGCGCGGAGTCGAGGTCGGCCAGCATCCAGGCCGCGGGGGCGGGCACCCGGGGGCAGCCCTCGCGCGACAGCGTCAACGGCAGTTCCAGGTCCGGGTTGGCCCCGGGCACCACCCGCCGGAAGAGCTTCAGGATGAACGTATCCCCGTAGACGAGCGAGGAGTTGGACTGCTCCGACGTCACCAGGCGCGGCACCAGGCCCTGGGGGATGTCGTGGCGCATGTCCCGCTCGCAGCGGAGTTCCCCTATGCGGGCCTTGGTGCGCAGTGCCTCCAGGAGGACGTCCGTGAGGCGGGGGTCGTGCAGTGCCTCGTAGACCGTACGGCCGGACAGCGGGCCCTCGGTGACGTGGCCGATGAGGGCGGGGGCGAGCCGGGGCGGCAGCGTCCGTCGTACGCCGAGCAGGAGTTGGTAGCAGTCGCCCGGGGCGGATGGGGCGGCGCTCTGGGTGGGTACGAGCGGCTGCCGGGCGCGTACGAGGAGATGCAGCAGCCCCGCCTTGGCCGACTCCGCGGGGAGTACCTCGGTCGCCGCCACCAGCCCGAACCCGCTGATCGGCCGCCCCTTCCCCGCGAACCACCGCTGCCGTGGCAACCACTCCCTCAGCAGTGGCTCCAACGAGGCGAGCCAGTCGGGGGCGGGTGTGGCGGCGGTGGGCGGTGCGGCAGGACTTGTCGCAGCTGTGGAGTGCGTGGCGGCTTCCGACATGGCGTCGCGTCCTTTCCCCGGGTGGTCGGGGTTTGCTGTGTGCGTGCCCCGGGCGGGCCGGGGGAAACCGGCCCGCGCGAGGGTTCCGGTCGGTCTACACGGTGTCCTTCCGCAGGCGGAACCAGTAGAAGCCGTGGCCCGCGAGGGTGAGGAGATAGGGCAGTTGACCGATGGCGGGGAAGCGGACCCCGCCGATCAACTCGACCGGATGGCGGCCCTTGTAGGCGCTCAGGTCGAGTTCGGTGGGCTGGGCGAAGCGCGAGAAGTTGTTCACGCACAGCACCAAGTCGTCCTGGTAGTCCCGGAGATACGCCAGCACCGCCGGGTTCGACGACTGCAACTCCGTGTAGGTGCCGAGCCCGAACGCCGGGTTCTGCTTACGGATCTCGATCATGCGCCGGGTCCAGTGCAGCAGCGACGACGGCGAGGACATGGACGCCTCGACGTTCGTCACCTGGTAGCCGTAGACCGGGTCCATGATCGTGGGCAGGAACAGCCGCCCCGGATCGCTGGACGAGAAGCCCGCGTTGCGGTCCGGGGTCCACTGCATGGGGGTGCGTACGGCGTCCCGGTCGCCGAGCCAGATGTTGTCGCCCATGCCGATCTCGTCTCCGTAATACAAGATGGGCGAACCCGGCAGGGACAACAACAGGGCCGTGAACAGTTCGATCTGATTCCGGTCGTTGTCCAGCAGCGGGGCCAGTCGGCGGCGGATGCCGATGTTCGCGCGCATACGCGGGTCTTTCGCGTATTCCGCGTACATGTAGTCGCGTTCTTCGTCCGTGACCATTTCGAGGGTGAGTTCGTCGTGGTTGCGGAGGAAGATGCCCCACTGGCAGCTGGACGGGATCGAGGGGGTCTTGGCGAGGATTTCCGAGACCGGGTAGCGGGATTCACGGCGTACCGCCATGAAGATCCTCGGCATCACCGGGAAATGGAACGCCATATGGCATTCGTCGCCGCCGCTCGTGTAGTCCCCGAAGTAGTCGACGACGTCCTCCGGCCACTGGTTCGCCTCGGCCAGCAGCACCGTGTCGGGGTAGTGGGCGTCGATCTCCTTCCGTACCCGCTTCAGGAAGTCATGGGTAGCCGGAAGGTTTTCGCAGTTGGTGCCCTCCTGTTGGTACAGATAGGGCACGGCGTCGAGGCGGAAGCCGTCGATGCCCAGGTCCAGCCAGAAACGCAGGGCCGAGATGATCTCCTCCTGGACGGCCGGGTTCTCGTAGTTGAGGTCCGGCTGGTGGGAGAAGAAGCGGTGCCAGTAGTACTGCTTGCGGACCGGGTCGAAGGTCCAGTTCGACGCCTCGGTGTCGACGAAGATGATCCGGGCGTCCTGGTACTGGTCGTCCTTCTCGGCCCAGACGTAGTAGTCGCCGTAGGGGCCTTCGGGGTCCCTTCTCGACTCCTGGAACCACGGGTGCTGGTCGCTGGTGTGGTTCATGACGAAGTCGATGATGACGCGCATTCCGCGCTGGTGGGCGGCGTCGACGAATTCCACGAAGTCGGCGAGGTCACCGAATTCGGGGAGTACGGCGGTGTAGTCGGAGACGTCGTAACCGCCGTCCCTCAGCGGGGATTTGAAAAAGGGCGGAAGCCAGATGCAGTCGATGCCCAGCCATTGCAGATAGTCGAGTTTGGCGGTGAGGCCTTTGAGGTCGCCGATGCCGTCGCCGTTGCTGTCCTGGAAGGAGCGCACGAGGACTTCGTAGAAGACGGCGCGTTTGAACCAGTCCGGGTCCCGGTCCTTCTGCGGAGTGTCCTCGAAGGTGTCCGGAACGGGCTCGTTGACGATCATTTTGCGGGTGACCCTCCGATCTGCGGGTTGGACGGTCGCAGGACGGTCAGTACGTGCGCGGGCGCGCGGCCCGGTTCGAGACGTACGTAGTTGCTCCTGCCCCAGGTGTAGACCTCGCCGGTGAGCTCGTCGCGCACCAGCACGGACTCGTGCCAGTCGAGCCCGAGTCGCGGCATGTCCAACGAGACCGTGGCCTCCTGGGTGTGGTGGGGGTCGAGGTTCACGACCACCAGAACCGTGTTCGAGCCCGCGCGTTTCGAGTAGGCGATCACCGCTTCCTTGTCGGCGTGATGGAAGTGCAGGTCCCGCAACTGGCGCAGCGCCGGGCTCCGACGCCGGATCGCGTTGAGCCTGGTGATGAGGGGGGTGATGGTGCGGCCGTCGTGTTCGGCGGTTTCCCAGTCGCGGGGCTTGAGTTGGTATTTCTCGGAGTCGAGGTATTCCTCGCTGCCGGGTTTGAGGGGGGTGTTCTCGCAGAGTTCGTAGCCGGAGTAGATGCCCCAGGTGGGGGAGAGGGTGGCGGCGAGGACGGCGCGGAGTTCGAAGGCGGGGCGTCCGCCGTGCTGGAGGAACTCGTGGAGGATGTCGGGGGTGTTGGCGAAGAAGTTCGGCCGCATGTACGCCGCTGCCTCGCCGGCGAGTTCGGTGGCGTACTCGGTGAGTTCCTGTTTCGTGTTGCGCCAGGTGAAGTAGGTGTAGGACTGCTGGAAGCCGGTCGCGCCGAGGGTGTGCATCATCGCGGGGCGGGTGAAGGCCTCGGCGAGGAAGATGACGTCGGGGTCGGTGCGGTTGATGTCCGCGATGACCTTCTCCCAGAACACGACGGGTTTGGTGTGGGGGTTGTCGACGCGGAAGACGCGGACCCCGTGGTCCATCCAGTGCCGCAGGACGCGCAGGGTCTCGGCGATGAGGCCGGGCATGTCGGCGTCGAAGGCGATGGGGTAGATGTCCTGGTACTTCTTGGGCGGGTTCTCGGCGTAGGCGATGGTGCCGTCGGGGCGGTGGTGGAACCACTCGGGGTGCTTCTCCACCCAGGGGTGGTCCGGGCTGCACTGGAGGGCGAAGTCGAGGGCCACCTCAAGGCCCAGCTCGCGTGCCCGGTCGACGAAGTGGTCGAAGTCGTCGAGGGTGCCCAGGCCCGGGTGGACGGTGTCGTGGCCGCCTTCGGGGGAGCCGATGGCCCAGGGGACGCCGACGTCGTCGGGGGTGGGGGAGAGGGTGTTGTTGCGGCCTTTGCGGTGGGTGGTGCCGATGGGGTGGATGGGGGGGAGGTAGATGACGTCGAAGCCCATGGCGGCGATGGCGGGCAGGCGGCGGGCGGCGGTTCGGAAGGTGCCGTGGGGCTGCTCGGGGGTGCCCTCGGAACGGGGGAAGAACTCGTACCAGGAGCCGAACAGGGCCCGTTCGCGCTCGACCAGCAGGGGCAGCGGGTCGGAGGAGGTGACCAGCTCCCGTAGGGGGTGGCGGGCCAGGACCTCGTCCACCTCCGGGGTCAGCGCGGCCGCCAGGCGGGACGCGGCCGGGCGGGCGGGGTCGCGGAGGGCGTCCACCGAGGCGAGCAGGATGTCATGGCCGACCTCCTGCTCGGGGACCCCGGCGGCGGCCTGTTCGTACAGGCGTGCGCCCTCCTCCAGGACCAGTTCGGTGTCGATACCGGCCGGGATCTTGATGCGGGCGGCGTGGCGCCAGGTGGCGACCGGGTCGCTCCAGGCCTCGACGGTGTACGTCCACAGGCCCTCGCCGGTGGCGGAGACGGTGGCGCCCCAGCGGTCGGTGCCGGGGGCGAGTTCCCGCATCGGGGTCCACGGGGCCGGGCGGCCCTCCGGGTCCCTCAGGACGACGTTCGCGGCGACCGCGTCATGGCCCTCGCGGAAGACGGTGGCCGAGACCTCGAACGCCTCGCCCACGACGGCCTTCGCCGGCCGGCGGCCCCGCTGGACCAACGGCCGTACGTCGAGGACCGGTATGCGGCCGATGGCCGGGAACTCCGGAGGCGAGGCGGTGTTCGTGGGCGCGTGCGAGGCGGTGTGCGCCGGGCGCGCGGGGCTTGCGGGGGTGCTGTCGGTCGCGTCCGGGGTGGTGTCGGGCGCGGCCGGGGGCGTACGGGACGTGCTGGTGGTACTGGACGCGCCGGTGGTACTGGTCGTCGGGGGTGCTGACGAGTGGTGCGTGGCGGGCATGACCGCTCCTGTCCGCGTCAACGTGGGTGGGCGGATGAGAGTGTGGGGAGGTGGGGCCAGCGGGACGTACCGGTGGAGCCTTCCCACGGAGTGCGGGTGGGCATTCCGGCACTTTGTTAACTACTCACGCGTATGTCTACACAGAAGACCGGCCTCGTCCGAGGGGGACGAGGCCGGCCACTCTAGTCGCTCTGGGTAAAGGGTTGTTCACCTGTGGTGTTACAGCTGTCTACGGATTGTCGACCTGGAGGAGTTTGTTCGGCGAGCCGAGCCCCCGCCCGGACACCTTGCCCGAAGCCGCCTGCCCCACCAGCGCCTCGCTGACCTGGGCCGGTGTCGCCTTCGGATGGTCGGCGAGATAGAGCGCGGCGGCCCCGGTGACATGCGGGGTCGCCATGGACGTACCGGAATAGGTCACTTTTCCGGTGTCGCTCCTGTGTGACGCGGAAGTGATGTCCACGCCTGGCGCGAACAGATCCAGTGCCGTGCCGAGGTTGGAGAAGCTCGCCCGCGCGTCCTTCTTGTCGGTGGCGCCGACGGTGATGGCCGACTTCACCCCCGCGGGCGAGTACAGGGCGGCGGGCAGCCCGTCGTTGCCCGCCGCGACCGTGTAGGTGACCCCGGAGGCTATGGAGTTGCGGACGGCGGCGTCCAACTGCGCGTTGCGGTAGCCGCCGAGGCTCATATTGGCGACGGCCGGTTTCTCGGCGTGCCTGGTCACCCAGTCGATGCCCGCGATGACCCGGGCCGTCGTCCCGGCGCCCGCGTTGTCGAGGACGCGTACGGCGACCACCTCGGCCTTCTTGGCGACGCCGTACCGGGTGCCGACGGCGGTGGCGGCGACATGGGTGCCGTGGCCGTTGCCGTCCTGGGCGTTCCTGTCGTTCTGGACGAAGTCCCAGCCGGAGGAGGCCCGGCCGCCGAAGTCCTTGTGGGAGGTGCGTATGCCGGTGTCGATCACGTACACGGTGACGCCCCGGCCCGCCGACTCCGGCCAGGTGTAGCTCTTGTCGAGCGGCAGGTTCGGCTGATCGAGGCGGTCCAGGCCCCAGGAGGGCGGGTTTCGCTGGTTGTGGTCGTACGCGACCTTCGTGTCCTGGACGACCGACGCCACCCGGGAGTCCGCCGCGAGTCGTTTGGCCTGATTCTCGCTGACCTTCACGGAATATCCGTTCAGGACCGAGCTGTATGTGTGGCGTATTTTCGCCCCGTACCGCTCCGCGACACTCTTCCCCGCCTCCGACGGTGCCCGTGTGCCCGGCTTCAGTGTCACGATGTAACTGTCGCTGACGGAACCGGGGGCACCGGCTCCGAGGACGACCCCCTCCGGGGCGGCGGCGTGCGCGGGCAGGGCGATGGCCGAAAGCACCACCGCCGTGACGGCCGCCGTCAGCCCTCCCGGCCGGCGCGGACACCTGTCTCTGGCCGCTGACAGATATGGCATGTGTGCGTACCCCCTCCTCAAGTCGGCGTACCGGCCGAGGTCGGCCGGTACGCCACTCGGCAGCCTCTCGTGCGGTGTGAAGTGCCACAAGGTCGTGCAGAGGGGCGGAATCGGCCATATCGCCCGTGGGGTACATGTGGAGGTTGCGGCGAATTCAGGACTGAACGTGGGGGGATGGACTGTCCGCCGGGGGAGCCGGGGTACGGATGCGCCGTGCTCGCATACGGGTCGCAGTTGCCCGGAGGCGGCACCTCGTAGCGATAGGCGACACCTCGTACCGAACAGGCGACACCCCGTACCAACAGACGACACCCCGTACCGACAACCGAACCGCACAGCCGTGGGACGCACCGTAGTTGCCGAGCCGCTTCCGCCGTTACCGTCGTGGGTGACGAGCGGGCGCACAGCGGAGTGCGTCCTTCCGGCCCGTACGTCCTGGCGTGAAGGTGGAATCCTCTGTGAAGGCCATCCGCAGATTCACCGTCCGACCCGTCCTCCCCGAAGCCCTGCGTCCGCTCAGCGAACTGGCGCGCAATCTGCGCTGGTCCTGGCACGCGGAGACCCGTGATCTCTTCCAGTCGGTCGACCCGGAGCGCTGGACCGCCTCCGGCGGCGACCCCGTACGACTCCTCGGCTCCGTCTCCACCGGCCGCCTCGCCGAACTCGCCGAGGACCGCCGCTTCCTGCGCCGCCTCACGGTGGCCGCCGACGAACTGCGCGACTACGTCACCGGCGACCGCTGGTACCAGACGCAGACGCAAGGGCTGGGGCAAGGGGAGGGGCACACCCCGTTGCGAGGGCAGTCCGCCGAACTCCCCTCCGCCATCGCCTACTTCTCCCCCGAGTTCGGCATCACGGCCGCGCTGCCGCAGTACTCCGGCGGCCTCGGCATCCTCGCTGGTGACCATCTGAAGGCGGCCAGCGACCTCGGCGTACCGCTGATCGGCGTCGGTCTGCTCTACCGGCACGGCTACTTCCGCCAGACCCTGTCGAGGGACGGCTGGCAGCAGGAGCACTATCCGGTGCTGGACCCCAACGAGCTGCCCCTGGTCCCGCTGCGGGAGGCGGACGGCTCCCCGGCCCAGGTGAATCTGGCGTTGCCCGGCGGCCGCAGGCTGCACGCCCGCGTCTGGCAGGCGCAGGTGGGCCGGGTGCCGTTGCTGCTGCTGGACTCGGATGTCGAGGAGAACGACCTCGGCGAACGCGGGGTGACCGACCGGCTCTACGGCGGCGGCAGCGAACACCGCCTCCTCCAGGAGATGCTGCTCGGCATAGGCGGAGTCCGCGCGGTACGCATGTACTGCCGCCTCACCGGCCACGCCGCCCCCGAGGTCTTCCACACCAACGAGGGCCACGCCGGCTTCCTCGGCCTGGAGCGCATCGCCGAACTCCGCGACCAGGGCCTCGACTTCGACGCCGCCCTGGAGGCCGCCCGGGCCGGCACGGTCTTCACCACCCACACCCCGGTCCCGGCCGGCATCGACCGCTTCGACCGCGAACTGGTCGCCCGCCACTTCGGCCCCGACGCCGAACTCCCGCGCATCGACGTCGAACGCGTCCTCGGCCTCGGCATGGAGACGTACTCGGGCGGCGACCCGAACGTCTTCAACATGGCCGTGATGGGCCTACGGCTCGCCCAGCGCGCCAACGGTGTCTCCCTGCTGCACGGCAACGTCAGCCGGGAGATGTTCTCGGGCCTGTGGCCGGGCTTCGACGCCGACGAGGTCCCGATCACCTCCGTGACGAACGGGGTGCACGCGCCCACGTGGGTGGCCCCCGAGGTGTTCCGCCTCGGCGCCCGCCAGATCGGCGCCGAGCGCACCGAGGACGCGATGACGGTGGGCGGCTCCGAGCGCTGGGACGCCGTCGGCGACATCCCCGACCAGGACATCTGGGAGCTACGGCGGGTCCTGCGCGAACAGCTGGTGGTGGAGGTACGGGAGCGCCTGTACGCCTCCTGGCGCCAACGCGGCGCGGGGACCGCCGAGTTGGGCTGGATCGAGAACGTACTGGACCCGGACGTCCTGACGATCGGCTTCGCCCGCCGAGTCCCCTCCTACAAACGCCTGACCCTCATGCTGCGCGACCAGGACCGTCTGATGGACCTGCTCCTGCACCCCGAACACCCGATCCAGATCGTGGTCGCGGGCAAGGCCCACCCGGCGGACGACGGCGGCAAACGCCTCATCCAGGAACTGGTCCGCTTCGCCGACGACCCGCGCGTACGCCACCGGATCGTGTTCCTCCCCGACTACGGCATGGCGATGGCGCAGAAGCTGTACCCCGGCTGCGACGTCTGGCTGAACAACCCGCTGCGCCCCCTGGAGGCGTGCGGCACGAGCGGGATGAAGGCGGCCCTCAACGGCTGCCTCAACCTCTCCGTCCTGGACGGCTGGTGGGATGAATGGTTCCGGCCGGACTTCGGCTGGGCGATCCCGACGGCGGACGGCACGGCGACGGACGGTACGACGCTGGACCAGGACCGCCGGGACGATGTGGAGGCGGCGGCCCTGTACGACCTGCTGGAACAGCGGGTGGCGCCCCGCTTCTACGAGCGGGGCCGCAGCGGACTGCCGGACCGCTGGATCGAGATGGTCCGCGAGACCCTCACCCATCTGGGCCCGAAGGTGCTGGCCGGACGGATGGTCCGCGAGTACGTGGAGCGCCTGTACGCCCCGGCCGCGCGCGCCCATCGCGCGTTGCCGCCGGACACGGCGCGGGAGCTGGCCGAGTGGAAGGCCCGCGTCCGGGGCGCCTGGCACCGGGTGACGGTGGACCATGTGGAGACCTCGGCGATCCCGACGAACGTGACGGCGGCGGAACTCGGGGCCTCCCTGGTGCTGCGGGTGCAGGTGGGCCTGGGCGACCTCTCCCCCGACGACGTCGAGGTCCAAGCGGTCTCGGGCCGGGTGAACGGCGACGACCGGATCACGGACGCGACCTACGTCCCCCTGAAATCGGCGGGCGGCCCGAACGAAGGAGGCCGCTGGACCTACGAGGGCCCCCTCACCCTGGACCGCACCGGCCCCTTCGGCTACACGGTCCGAGTCCTTCCGTCCCACCGCCTGCTCGCCTCCTCCGCCGAACTGGGGTTGATGGCGGTGCCTTTGGAGGGGGTGGGCGAGGGGGCGGGGGTGTTGATGCGGTGAGGCCGGGTGCGGGCGACCAGGAGACGCCGAGGGCGGAGGTTCATCGGCGGCGGGTGACGCGCGGTCTCAGTCCTCCGGGTCCCCCGCCAACCTCCGCAGTACCGCCCCGCACCGCTTCGCGTACGCGTGCTGCAAGCCTCGCGTCGCCGGGCCGGCCGCGCGGGCGTACCACTTCGCGCCCCGGCTGAACGCCGTCACCGTCAGCCAGACCGTGCCGTCGCCCGTGCGGTCGACCACGAAGGACTCCTCGCCGCACTCCGGGTGGCCGGGGAGCGTGCCGTAGGCCCAGCCCTTGCGGCGGGGTTCGTCGACCGTCCAGACGACTCGGCAAGGGGCCTTGATGACGCCGGCCAGCGTCACCGTCACGTCCGCGCCGGGGGTCGCCTCCGGCGCGTCCGTCCTGATGCCCACGCCCATCGCCCTGTGCATCTCCCAGGTCATGACCGCCTCCGCCGCCCGCGCGAAGACCGCCTCGCCCTCGCCGATGCGGGTGCGGACATGGAGGGGGTTGAAGCCGGGTGGGGTGCGGCCCTCTCGGGTGGCGCCCACCTCGGTGTAGGTGAAGGGGTTTTCGGGGGACGGGCTGTCGGTTCCGGGCATGGGGGACAGCGTAGGGCGGCACCCGGAGTCGCCTTCTCTCCGGGGGCCGCCCCACTCACCTACACCACCACGTCGGGGTTACGCCGTGACGTTCACCGCCGCCCAGGCCGCGTTCACCGCCGCGTACTCCGTGCTGCTGGAGCCGTAGAGCGAGGACGCCGCGTTCAGGGTCGCCGTGCGGGCGCCCTTGTAGTTGGTCGTCGAGGTCATGTACGTCGACAGGGCCTTGTACCAGATCTGTACGGCCTTGTCCCGGCCTATGCCCGTGAGGGTCGAGCCGTTGGAGGTCGGGGAGTTGTACGAGACGCCGTTGATCGTCTTGCTGCCGCTGCCCTCGCTCAGCAGGAAGAAGAAGTGGTTCGCCGGGCCCGACGAGTAGTGGACGTCCAGGTTGCCCAGCGACGACGACCAGTAGTTCGCCGACGAGCCGTCCTTGCTCGGCTGGTCCATGTAGCGGAGCGGGCTGCCGTCGCCGTTGATGTCGATCTTCTCGCCGATGAGGTAGTCACCGACGTCGGAGGAGTTGGCCGCGTAGAACTCGACCGCCGTGCCGAGGATGTCGGAGGTGGCCTCGTTCAGACCGCCGGACTCGCCGGAGTAGTTCAGGCCAGCCGTGTTCGAGGTCAGGCCGTGGGTCATCTCGTGGCCCGCCACGTCCAGGGAGGTCAGCGGCTTGACGTTGCCCTCGCCGTCGCCGTACGTCATGCAGAAGCAGCTGTCGGACCAGAAGGCGTTGACGTACGCGTTGCCGTAGTGGACGCGGGAGTAGGCGGCGACGCCGTTGTTCTTGATGCCGTTGCGGCCGAGGACGTTCTTGTAGAAGTCCCAGGTGACCTGGGCGCCGTAATGGGCGTCGACCGCGGCGTTCTGGTCGGTGGAGGAGCTGGAGGCGCTGCCGGTGCCCCAGATGTCGTTCGTGTCGGTGAACAGGGTGCCGGCGGAGGAGGATGTCGCGCGGGCCTTGTTGTACGTCTTGTGGTTGCCGCGCGTGGTGTCGTTCAGCTGGTACGTCGAGCCCGAGAGGGTCGTGCCGAGGGTGACCGTGCCGTTGTACTGGCTGTTGCCGGTGCCGGTCTGGATGGCTTCCCACTCGTACAGCTTCTTGCCGGACTCCGCGTCGGTGATGACGTGCATCTCCTGCGGGGTCCCGTCGTGCTGGAAGCCGCCGACGACCGTCTCGTACGCGAGGACGGGTGTGCCGCTCGCGGCCCAGACGACCTTGCGCGGGGCCTTGTCGGCCGCCGTCTTGGTGGAGCCCTCGGCCTTGGCGGCCTTCAGCGCCTGCTTCTCGGCGGCGGCCTTGGTGATGTCCGCGGTGAGGTCGGTGACCTCGATGGCGGCCTTCGTCGCCTTGGTGACGCTCTGGATGTCGCCGGCCTTCGACTCGTGGACGACCAGGTCGCCGCCGAGGACCGGGAGTCCGCCGTAGGTGCGCTCGTAGCGCGTGTGGACCGTGCCGTCGGCGTCCTTGACGACATCGCGGACGACCAGTTCCTCCTGGGCGCCGAGGTTCAGCTCGTCCGCCGTCTCGGTCGTGGTGGCGTCGGCCTGCTTGATCAGCGCGGTGCGCGCGGCCGGCGTCAGCAGGACCTGGGCGCCGCCCGGGTCGGCCTTGTCGGCGACGGGGGCGGTGGGCTGGGCGGTGGCACCGGTCGTGGTCAGACCGGTGGTCAGCAGGGCTCCGGCGGCGACGGCGGTCGCGATGGCCAGAGTGGTGCGCTTGTGACGCGCGTAGAGGGGAGTCACACAAGCTCCTTATGTGGGGGAAGTACTGGTGCTGGTGCGGCGGGTGGAGGAAGAGTGACACCTGGGGCGTGTGCATGTCAGGAGGGGTCGGTGATGTTGGCCGAAAGTCAACGGTCCGGCCATGTTGCGGCCACGTAAAAGCAGGTCACGCGCGGTAAAGGGAAGCCCAAGCGGCCCTCGTCGTCGGGTAAAAAAGGCGCCGCCCCGGAGAGTCGAACCTCCGGGGCGGCGCCCTGACGACGCGTCGGTCCCATGGAATCCGCGGGGCCTACGGGAACGTCAGCTTCCAGCTGTTGATGTACCCGGTGTCCTGCGCCGCGTTGTCCTGGACCCGCAACTGCCAGACCCCGTTGGCGACTTCGGAGGACGCGTTCACGGTGTACGTGGTGTTGAGGTTGTCCGCGCTGCCACCGGTGCCGTACGCCTTCAGCGTGTACGCCGTGCCGTCCGGGGCCACCAACTGCACCTGGAGGTCACCGACATAGGTGTGGACGATGTCCACGGCGACCGCGAGGTTGGAGGGCGCGTTGCCCGTACGGCCCGAGACGGTGATCGACGATGTGACCGCCGAGCCGTTGTCCGGAATCGATACGTCGGTCGTGCTCTCGAACGAGGTGCCGCCGCCCGAGCCACCGCCGGGCCGGGTGCCGACGTTCACGCCCGCCCAGGCGCCCGCGACCGCCGTGTACTCGGCGGACGTCGTCCCGTACAGCTCACCGGCCGCCGCGAGGGTGCCGGTGCGGGCGGCAGCGTAGTTGGTCGTGGACGTGAACTTCGTGGTCAGCGCGCGGAACCAGATCTTCTCCGCCTTGTCGCGGCCGATACCCGTCACCGCGAGGCCGTCCGAGGTGGGCGAGTTGTAGCTGACGCCGTTGATGGTCTTGGCACCGCTGCCCTCGGAGAGCAGATAGAAGAAGTGGTTCGCGGGGCCCGACGAGTAGTGCACGTCGATCGAGCCGATGCCCGAGTACCAGCTGTCCCTGGACGAGCCGTCCTTGCTCGGCTGGTCCATGTAACGCAGCGGGGTGCCGTCTCCGTTGATGTTGATCTCCTCGCCGATGAGGTAGTCACCGACGTCGGAGGAGTTGCCCGCGTAGAACTCGACGGTCGAGCCGAAGATGTCCGAGGTGGCCTCGTTCAGACCGCCGGACTCGCCGGAGTAGTTCAGCCCGGCCGTGTTGGACGTCAGCCCGTGGGTCATCTCGTGCGCGGCCACGTCGATCGACGTCAGCGGGTTGGCGTTGCCCGAGCCGTCGCCGTACGTCATGCAGAAGCAGGAGTCGGACCAGAACGCGTTGACGTAGTTGTTGCCGTAGTGGACCCGCGAGTAGGCGCCGACGCCATCGCCCCGGATGCCATTGCGGCCGTGCACGTTCTTGTAGTAGTCCCAGGTCAGCGCCGCGCCGTAGTGGGCGTCGGCGGCGGCCGACTCCAGGTTCGACGGCGAGCCGTTGCCCCACACGTCGTCCGAGCCGGAGAAGAGCGTGCCGGTGCCGGAGGTGCCCCGGTTCAGGTTGTACGTACGGTGGTTGCCGCGCGCGCCGTCGGTCAGGTTGTACGTCGAACCCGACTGTGTGGTGGTCAGGTCGACCGTGCCCGAGTACACCGTGTTGCCGGTGCCGGTCTCGATGGCCTCCCACTCGTACAACTGGGCGCCGGAGGTGGCGTCGGTGATGACGTGCAGCTCCTGCGGGGTGCCGTCGTGCTGGAAGCCGCCGACGACCGTCTCGTACGCGAGGACCGGCTTGCCGCTCGCCGCCCAGACCACCTTGCGCGGGGCGCGGTTGATGTCGGGGCTCTTGGCGTCCTCCGCCTTCGCCGCGCCGAGCGCCTGCCGCTCGGCCTTGCCGGCGGAGACGGCCGGGGTGAGGGACTTGACCTCGATCTTCGCCTTGGTGGCCTTGACGACGCCCTCGGTCTCGCCCGCCTTGGTCGTCTCCACGACGAGGTCACCGCCGAGGACCGGGAGACCGTCGTACGTCCGCTCGTACCGGGTGTGCACGGTGCCGTCGGCGTCCTTGACGACATCGCGGACGACCAGCTTCTCCTTGGCGCCGAGGCTCAGCTCGTCGGCGGTCTCCGCCTTCGTGGCGTTGGCCTCGCGTATCAGCTCGGCGCGCTGGGCGGGGGTGAGTTTCACCGAGACCGAGCCCGAGTCGGCCTTGTCCGCGGCCGACGGTGCCTTCTCCGGGGCGGCGGTGGCGGCGCCCGTCTGGACGGCCGCGGCCAACAGGGCGGTCACGGCGACGAGCGCGCCGGCGGCGGCGCGTCGCGGGGTGGTGCGGGGGGTGTTGCCGGTGTGGGAGGTGCGTCTGTGGGACTGGCGTCTCAACACTGACTCCTTCTGCACGGCCGCGCGCCACTGGCACGGCCAGGGGAGACCGGGCGGGTGGACGCCGCCCGGGCAGAACGGGGTGTACGGGGCGCGTGCGGGTCGTGCGGTTGTGCGGGAAGCACGCGGTGTGTACGGGTGTCGCGACCACATGAGTGGGGGGTGCCGCGCGGCACGGCAAACGGCGCTTGTGAGGTTGCTGTGACGCGGTTGTGGGCAGAGTGGCAGGAGTGTGGCGGTCCTGTCAGGAGCGCGTCAAAAAGTTGGCCGGAAATCGTTCGTTGGCCGGGTGGTCATGTTCGCTATGCGGACCGTTGGCTCGGGGGCCGGGGAACTCAAGGGGAACGCAGGGGACTCACGTGTGCTTCGGCGCCTCGATCGGTAGGGCCTCGGTCGGTGCGGGCCCAGGGGGCTCGGGCGCCGGCTCGGGCGGCTTGGGCGGGGTGAGGACGACCGAGGGTTTGCCGGGGCTGGAGATGATCTCGTAGCCGTCCGTGGAACGAACCGTCACCAACAGGCTCTTGAGAGTGGCGAACGCCTCCACCTCCGCCTGGATCGCGTCCATGTTGTCCGTGGAGATCGTCTCCGCCTCGTACACGGCCTGGAACGACTCCGGGAGGCGATGGGGGTCGTAGCTGTAGGCCGTCGCGCGGTCGGCGGGGAGGGAGAGAGCCGTAAGCAGTTCGTCGAGGATCAGCCGGTCCGTCTCGGGTCTCTCACTCGACGCGCTCGCTCTGCCCTTGCTGATGTGCTGGAGCGGTGCGGCGGAGTCGACGCGCTCGGCGATGGTGCGCAGCACGCTCTCCTGGCGGCGGGCCAGGACCAGGACCTCTTCGAGGATCTCGCCGGCGTCACGCGTCGGAGTCGCCGAGTCGGCCGGAGCGGCCACACTGCGCGCCTCGTCGAACTTGGCCTCCAGGTTCGGCCAGAAGGCGTTGAACGTCGCGGCCAGCTGCGCGTCCGTCGGATGCGACAGACCGGCGTGGTCCCGCAGGGACTGCACCATGGCGAGGACCTTGGCCTTGTCGCTACTGGGCACGGCCTGGAACTGCGCGATCGGGCCGGTGAGATCGCTGGGCGGCAGATCCAGCAGACAGGGGATCACCCGGGATTGCCCCACCGTCTTCGACAGGGCTCCCGCCTCGAAGTTGATCCAGGGCTTGAGACTGTTCTCGCGGGTGACACAGATGATCCCCGAGGAGGTCTGCTCCAGCTCCTGGGCGATCACCGGCAGCGGCCGATCGCCCACGGAGATGTCCTGGGAGGAGACGAAGGGCTGAGCGACCTGGATGACGAGCGGGAGCCACTCCTTGAGCGACTCCGCCATCAGTTGTGCCTGGGGGCCCGACCAGCTGATGAAGACTCTCACCAGACGTCGTCCGATTCCGGGCCGCGCAGCCGAGGCGGTTCCTCCGCGTCGGCGTAGTCGTCCAGCCGGGCCGCCCGTTCCACCGTGACCGGCTCGGTCCGGCTCCAGCTGAGCGTCACTTCGAAGTGCCCGTCGGCGATGCCCTGCGACAGCACCGCCTCGCCGGTCGCGGCCAACTTGACGCCGAAGCGCAGTTGCACCTCGTCAGGCCGCGCCGGGGAGTCCCTCACCTCCCGGACGAACGTCTCCGCCACACGCATCACCGGTCGGAACGTCTCCGACAGATGGCCGAGCCCTCGCTCCCGGGAGACCGGGCGGAACCCGCCCTGGGGCGGCTGGACCTCCACCTGGACGCGTTCGCCCGCCGCCTCGATGAACGAGACGTACGGTTCCCCCTTGCCCACCACACCCAAATCGCCCAGCCCCTCCCGTTCCCGACCGCCATGACCTTGGGCCAGAGTGCCACGTCAGGACCGGCGGGGGGAGGCGAATCGTACGGTTTTCCGCAGTCAGCGCGCCCCCTCCCCGTGCCACCTCCGCCACAGCGCCGCGTACGCGCCCTTCGCCGCCACCAACTCCTCGTGGGTGCCCAGTTCCGTGACGCGGCCGTTCTCCATCACGGCCACGCGGTCGGCATCGTGGGCGGTGTGGAGGCGGTGGGCGATGGCGATGACGGTGCGGCCCCGGAGGACTGCGGCGAGAGCGCGTTCGGTGTGACGGGCGGTCGTGGGGTCGAGGAGGGCGGTCGCCTCGTCGAGGATCAGGGTGTGCGGGTCGGCCAGGACCACACGGGCCAGGGCGAGTTGCTGGGCCTGGGGGCCGTCCGTACGGCGACCGCCCTCGGAGAGCGGGGTGTCGAGGCCCTCAGGAAGGTCACGGACCCACTGGTCCGCGCCCACGGCCGTCAGCGCCGCCCACAACTCCCCGTCCGTGGCGGCCGGTTCGGCGATCAGGAGGTTGTCGCGGACCGTGCCCAGGAAGACATGGTGCTCCTGGGTGACCAACACGACTTGGCGGCGCAGACGTTCGGGGTCGAGGCCGGTGATCGGGACGCCGCCCACCGTCACCGTGCCGGCGGTCGGCGCGTCGATCCCGGCCAGGAGCCGGCTGAGCGTGGTCTTGCCGGCACCCGACGGCCCGACCACGGCCAGCCGCTCACCGGGCCGGACGGTCAGGTCGACACCGCGGAGGACTTCGCCGCCGTGATCGTAGGCATAGCGCACGCCGGCCACCTCGATCCGGTCGTCCGCAGGTACCGGGTACTCGCGCGAGACGGCCCGTGGAGCCCCGGCCAGGCCCTCTACCCGGGCGTACGAGGCACTGCCGCTCTGCAGTTGCTCGACGCGCATCAAGATCTCGTCGAGCGGTCCTCTGAGCTGTTGCAGATACAGTGACGCCGCCACGACCGCGCCCAGGCTCATCGATCCACGCTCGTGCAGTACCCCACCGGCCAGCAGGACCGTGACGACGGGCACGAGATGCGAGAAGTCGATACCGGGGAAGAACACCGTGCGCAGGAACAGCGTGTACATGCGTCGTCGCCGGGACACCTCAAGCGCGTCCCGGTTCGCGGCGATCCTCCGCTGTTCCAGACGCAACGCCTCGATGGTGCGGGCGCCGGACGCGGTCGTGGCGACGATCTCGGCGACCTCGGAATTCGCCTGCCCCTCGGCGAGATAGCCGGCGCGCGCCCGGCGCATGTACCAGCGCACCACGAACCAGATGCCGCTCAGTCCGAACAGCGCCAAGGCACCGAGCAACGGGTCCAGCACGAACACGGCGCTGAGAAGGAACACCGCCTGCACGCCATTGATGAGGATCTCCGGGGCGACATCACGCAGTGTCTTACCGACCGTCGCCACATCGGCGGTTCCGCGTGCCGTCAGATCACCGGACCCGGCCCGCTCCACGACCGACGCGGGCAGCGCCAGTGTCCGGTCCACGAATTCCTCGCGCACCCGCGCCAGGGTCCGTTCCCCGAACCGGTGCCCCAGATACCGGGCCCAGCGTGCCAGCAGCAGTTGGGCTCCCGCACCGAGCAGAATCGCCAGGGCCAGCCGGTCGACCGTGCCGACACCACCTCCGCCGCGCACCTCATCGATGATCCGGCCCAGCAGCCACGGCCCTGCCAACCCCGCCCCGGCGGCGGCCGAGTTCAGGACCAGCACGGCGAGAAAGGCCCGTCCATCGGTCCGCACCAGTTGTACGGCAGCCCGCCTCACCTCGGCCGGTTCGGCGACGGGCAGCCGGCCGGGAACGGCCACGGCGGCAGGCGTCCTGGAAGAACTGGCGGATTTCCTCAGGGAATCCGTGGTCACCGTACGGCCTCCTCGGGCGGCGGAGTCATGCTCGTGCGCGGTGCCGGACGGTCGAGGGTGTCCTCGGTCGCCGTGCGGTGGAGGCCTGGTGTGTCCTGGGCCGTCGTATGGCGGATGCCTGGTGTGTCTTGGGCCGTCGTATGGCGGATGCCTGGTGTGTCTTCGGCCGGGGTCGTACGGCGGAGACCTGGTGTGTCTCCGTCCTCTCCCGAATCCCGTGCCACGAGCGCTCTGTACCCCGGCTCCTCCGCCAGCAGTTCGCGGTGTCTGCCCGTGGCGACGACCTTGCCGTCGACCAGATAGTGGACGGTGTCCGCGTGATCCAGCATGAGCGGGGACGTGCTGGTGACGACCGTCGTACGGCCCTCGCGAGCTGCCCGTAGCCGCCTCGCCACCTGCGCCTCGGTGTGGGCGTCGAGTGCCGAGGTCGGTTCAACGGCCAGGAGGATCTCGGGGTCGCTCAACAGTGCCCGCACCAGCCGTACGCGCTGGCGCTGCCCGCCGGAGAGGTTGCGCCCCTGGGCCTCGATGGCCGAGTCGAGCCCGTCCGGCAGGCCCTGGACGATGTCCTCCGCGACGGCCGCGTGCAGAGCCCGTGTGATGGTGACGTCATCGCGGTCGTGTCGTCCACCGACGAGTGCGCGGATCGGCCCGGCGAACAGGTCCGCCTCGTGGTCCGCGACGAGGATGCGCTCGCGGATCTGCGCCAACGGGATCTCGTCGAGCGGTGTCCCGCCCCAGGTGACCGCTGTGGGGGCGTACCGGCCGAGGCGGTCCACCAGGGCCGTGGCCTCGGCCGGCCGGGCGGTGGCCAGCGCCGTCAGCCGTCCCGGCAGCACCCGCGCGCCCGAGACGGGGTCGTGCAGTGCCGAGGGTGCCGCGGGGGCGTTCCGGATTCCGTGGTCCGGTAGGGGTTCCAGGAGCAGGAACCGGATGACGCGCCTCGCCGCCACCACGCCGCTGCTGACCTGATAGCCCCACTCGACGAAGTACCCCGTCGGCCGCACCAGCACGGTGACGTACCCGTACACCGACACCAACTCGCCCACGGTGAGGGCGCCTTGGACGGCGAGTCGAGCCGCGAGCCAGGTCACCACGGCGAGGAACAGCGTCGGCAGGCCCACACCGAGCGCCTGCACCCAGCTCGCCGTCGCCGCGAACCGGTAGCCCTGGGCCCGCAGTTGCCGGGAGTCATGCCGGAACGCGTCCCGGACGGGCCCCTTGCCGCCCAGCCCGTTGAGCACGCGCAGTCCACCCGCGAGATCCGCGATCCGCGCGGTCAGCACGCTCTGGCGTTCCCGGTAATCCGTTTCGATGCTCTGCAACCGCCGCAGCAGCGGCCCCACGATCACGGCGATCAGTGGAATGCCGAGCAGTACGACCGCCGCGATCGGCAGGGACAGCGGCACCAGCAGACCGGCGACCACCCCGTACGCGGCAATCGCGCCCACTCCGGGGCCGATGACCGTCAAGGAGGTGGCGATCGTGGTCACGTCGCTGACACCGATGGTCACGACCTCCCCGGAGCCGACACGGCGTGGCAGCGCGGCGCCGAGCCGCACCGCGTGAGCGACCACGACCTCGACCGTGCGGAAGTTGGCGTCCATCCGCAACCGGATCATCGTGCGATGCCGCAGGATGTTGAGCCATGAACTCAAGGCCCCCACCACGAACAGCGCTGCCGTCCACTTCAGCAGCGCCCGGTGGTCACCGGGCAGCAGCCCCTCGTCGATCGCCTGGGACAGCAGATACGGGCTCGTCGCCAGGAACACCATCCATACGCAGGAGATGAGGGCCGCGGCCACGGACCGGTCGGCCTGCTGTCTGACCAACCACCACAGGTAGCGGGTGCCGCCTCGACAGTCGGGTGTTCCCGGGTCCTTGTGCGCGTTGACCATCGGCCACCGTCTCCTTCCGTATGTGTTCTTCCGCCCCCGCCGCCCCTACCCGTCCCGTCCCCAGGGGCGGCTGCCCCTTCGACCCCGCCCGGCCCAGGGGCTGCGCCCCTGGACCCGTCAATTGGCTCGGGGGTGGGGGTTGTGGGGCGACTGCGGGTCGTGTGTGGTTGCTCGCGCAGTTCCCCGCGCCCCTGAAAAGCAGGGGCTGCGCCCCTTGCTTTTCGGCCCGCAGGGGCCGTGTCTTTCAGGGGCGCGGGGAACTGC